>CAYGMM010000097.1:0-9166 GCA_964351035.1 uncultured Actinomyces sp. | reverse complement strand
CCGGAGCGGCCTTCTTCGCCGGAGCGGGCTTCTTCTTCGCCGTGGCCATGTCGTCTCTCTCCCAGCAGCGGCTCAGGCCGCTTTCTCCCCCGACGGGTTCCGCCCGCGAGCGTCGACGCCCGGTGGCGCCTATGAGTAACGACCCGCCCTGAGGGCGGATCGCGCCTCCTGAGGGTAGGTGCCTCGTAGAGGCAGATCAACCCGCCTCGCCGAACTCGTACCCATCTGTGCGGCCCGCAGGCAGGCGGTGAGCCCACACGACGCCCCGAACCCGACGCGCAAGAGCCTCCATGGAGCCCGTAGTTACGGATTCAATCGATTGCCAATGCCGCATCTGCGCCTTAGAGTCCCCTTCCATGGCGCATCTACGGATCGCCGAGGCGGCTTCCTACCTCGGTGTGAGCGATGACACCCTTCGGCGTTGGATCGAATCCGGTCGCATCACCGCCACGACCGATGCGGCGGGCCGACAGGTGGTCCACAGCGCCGATCTCGCCGACCTCATGCGTGAGAACGCCGCCCCTCTCACGGTGGAGCACGCCCCCATCGTGGGCCGCTCGGCGCGCAACCGCTTCGCCGGCATCGTCACCAAGGTCACCAAGGACACCGTGATGGCCCAGGTCGAGATCCAGGCCGGGCCGCACCGCTTCGTCTCCCTGCTCAGCGCCGAGGCGGTCAACGAACTCGGCCTCGAACCGGGCAGCCTCGCCATCGCCACGGTCAAGGCCACCAATGTCGGGGTCGAGGTCCCGGACCGATGAGACCGATGAGCCCGCGCCGCTCAGTGCGCCTCGGCCTGATCGCCGGCAGTGCCCTGCTCACCTTCACCGCGACCGGATGCTCGTCCACCTCATCGAGCGATGCGACCACCATCACGGTCGCGGCGGCCGCCTCACTCACCGACGTCTTCGCCGAGGTGGGCGAGGCCTTCACTGCCACACACCCCGACGTCGACGTCACCTTCACCTTCGCCGGCAGCAGCACCCTCGCCGAGCAGATCCGCCAGGGCGCCCCCATCGACGTCTTCGCCTCCGCTGGCACCGCGCCCATGACTCCCCTGGTGGTCGAGTCCCTGGTCACCGACGTCAGCGACTTCGCGACCAACTCCTTGCAGATCGCCGTTCCGCCGGCCAACCCCGGCAGCGTGCGATCGCTGCAAGACCTTGCCGCGGTGACCTTCGTCGTCTGCCAGGACGCCGTACCCTGCGGCATAGCAACCGACGAACTCTTCGCACGCAACAGCATCAGCGCGATCCCGGCAAGTTATGAGTCCGACGTCCGCGCCGTCCTCACCAAGGTCATCGCCGACGAGGTTGATGCCGGCATCGTCTACGTCACCGACATCATCGCCGCCGGAGATGCCGTCGCCGCCGTCGACATTCCCGCGGCCGACAACGTCACGACGACGTACCAGGCCGCAGTGACGAGCGATACCGACGCGCCGCAAGCAGCGGCGGACTTCGTCGCCTTCCTCTCATCCGACACCGCGCAGGCAATCCTTTCGACGGCCGGATTCGCCGCGCCATGACCACCCGCACGCGTCGCATTACACCAATCCCCATCGGGATCCTCGCCGGTGTGGCTGTCGCCCTCCTCGGCATTCCGCTGATCGGCCTGGTGCTGCGTACGCCGTGGTCACGACTGCCGGAGATCCTCACCTCGCCGGTGGCCACCGAGGCTCTGCGCCTATCGCTGATCTGTTCCCTCGCCGCGACGGCCATCGCCATGGTGCTGGGGATTCCCCTGGCATGGGTGCTCGCGCGCGCGAAGGTGCCTGCCGTGCCCCTCGTACGAGCGCTGGTCACCCTCCCGCTCGTCCTGCCCCCCGTGGTCGGTGGTGTCGCGCTCCTGATCGCCTTCGGACGTCGTGGCCTGGTGGGTCAGTACCTCTACGACTGGTTCGGCGTACAACTGCCCTTCAGCACCGCTGGCGTGATCATCGCCGAAGCATTCGTCGCGATGCCGTTCCTCGTCATCACCGTCGAGGGCGCACTGCGCACGGCCGATCCGCGGTTCGAGGAGGCGGCGGCCACCCTCGGAGCATCGCGCTGGCACATCCTTCGCCGCATCACCCTGCCGCTCATCGCGCCGGCCATCATCGCCGGCGCCGTCCTCGCTTGGGCGCGTGCGCTCGGTGAGTTCGGCGCCACGATCACCTTCGCGGGCAACCTGCCGGGCGTCACCCAGACGATGCCGCTCGCCGTCTACGCCGCGCTCGACACCGACCGCGAGGTGGCGTTCGCGCTCAGCATGATCCTGCTGGCGGTGTCCCTCGCCGTGCTCATTGCCCTGCGCGATCGCTATCTGCGCCGGAGTCCGTCATGAGCCTCACCGCACGGATCGAACTCGCCCGCGACGGGTTCGACCTGGACGTGGCGCTGGACGCCGCCGATGGCGAGGTGGTCGGCCTCCTCGGCCCCAACGGTTCGGGCAAGTCCACCACCCTGCGCTGCCTGGCCGGTCTGGAGTCTCCGCGCGCCGGTCACATTGCGATCTCCGGATCGATCGTGGAGGACTCGGCCACGGGGGTCGATCTCGCGCCCGCGCAACGGTCGGTGGGCTATGTGTTCCAGGACTACCTACTCTTCCCCCATCTCACCGTCCTGGACAACGTCGCCTTCGGCCCGCGCGCGCGAGGGGTCCCCCGACGCGACGCAGAGACGGCCGCACGCGGTTGGCTCGACCGCTTCGAGATCGGCGACCTCGCTGGTCGCAAGCCCAGCCAACTGTCTGGAGGTCAGGCGCAACGAGTGGCGCTTGCCCGGGCCCTCGTCACCGATCCCGATCTGTTGCTGCTCGATGAGCCGCTTGCGGCGCTTGATGCGGGGACCCGCGCCACGGTGCGGTCGGTGCTTCGGCGCCATCTCGCCGAGGTTCGCGGCGCCGTCGTCCTCGTCACCCATGACCCGCTGGACGCGATGGTGCTGGCCGACCGCGTCGTCGTCTTAGAAGCGGGGCGTGTCGTCCAGGTCGGCACTCCGGTCGAGGTGGCTCGCCGACCCGCTTCGTCGTACGTCGCCTCACTCGTCGGAGTCAACCTGCTGCGTGGCACGGCCCACGACGGCATCGTCGACGTCAGCGGCGGAGTTGTCGCGGTCGGCGACCGTCACATCAGCGGACCCGTGATCGTGGCCATCCGACCGGAAGCCATCTCGATCCATCGCCATCGCCCCGAGGGCAGCGCGCGCAACACCTGGCCCGGCCGCATCGCCGCACTGGAGGCGCGCGGCGATCTCGTGCGCGTCGAGGTGGACTCGTCGCCGGCCCTTGCTGCCATCGTCACGCCGGGAGCGGTCGCTGAGTTGGGACTGCACGAGGGTGCCGAGGTGTGGCTCAGCGTCAAGGCCGTTGACCTCGACGTCTACCCAGCCTGATCGACCGCCACTAGTCGACCAGTCGCAGCACCAGGTCCAGTCCGTGCGAGGCACCGCGGGTGCGCGGCAGAAGCAGCGTCCGGATCCCGAGCGCGGCCGCCCCAGAATCGTCCTTCCACGAATCACCCACCATCAGCGTCTGCTCCGCTGTCACGTCGAGCGCATCCAGAGCGGCCTGGAAGATTTCCGGCTGCGGTTTTACCGCACCCACCTCGCAGGAAAGGATCACCGCGTCCGTGCTCAATCCCTCCCGCGCCATTACCGGCCGAATGTCGACCCCGACATTCGACAGCACCGCAGTGCGCACGCCGCGTTCGCGAAGTGCCGCGAGCACGGGGGCGGAGTCGTCATACGCGCGCCACATCTGCAGCATGACCTCGTAGAGAGCATCGCGGAGTTGGAGGTCAACGTGACTCTCCATCGTTCCGTGAAAGACCGCGTGATGATCCTGCGGCGAATGGTCGCGCGTCGAGTGCGGGTCGATGTCCCGTGCGTGCTTCCAGATGTCATCCAGGCGATCGAGGATGGCCGCGCGTTCGATGGGTTCGAGTTCTGAACCGGCCCCCGCGTGGGCGATCGCAGCGTCGAGCCACTGATCGGCCTCCCCCTGGTCGACGAGGGTGGCGTGGAAATCGAAGATCACCGCCGCGATGCGAACACTCACCGCTCCATCATCGCCCAGTGAATGGTCACCTCAACCGGCCTGGTCCCCGAGCAGCCTCGCCCAGCGCTGCGCGAAGTCCGCAGGCTCGTCGCTGAACCGGATCACTTTGGTGCGCGCCGTGTGCCCGCTCGCCACCTCGAGGTCGGCACGGCGCACGTCGAGCGCCTTAGCAAGGGCCCGCAGGACCGCCTCGGTGGCACGGCCATCCACGGCCGGTTCGCTGACCGCGACCACCAGGGCCGGCGGGTCGCCGTAGGAGCCCCCGACCTTGGTCCGGGAGGCGCCCGGCTTCACCCGAACGGCGTAGGTGCCCACCGCTCGATCGTAGGCAGCCAAGCCCGCCGAGTGTGCGATGCCGTACACCGATCGGGCAGAAATCCTGTCCGCGAGCGCACACTCGGCGAGGAGGGGTGGCACTCCCGGGTAGGCTGACCCTCCGTCCCAAAGCCCCTGTCCCGGTAACTTCTCGGAGGTTCGCATGTACCGCCCGGTGCCGACACATGTCGACCTTCCGGCGATGGAGCGGGAGATCCTCGATCAGTGGGCCGCCGACGACGTGTTCCACCGCTCCCTCGCTGAGTCCGAGGGCCGTCCGCTGTGGGTCTTCAACGAGGGCCCGCCGACGGCCAACGGCACCCCGGGCACGCATCACATCGAGGCGCGCGTCTTCAAGGACATCTTCCCGCGCTACCGCACGATGAAGGGCTACCACGTCCCCCGCAAGGCCGGCTGGGACTGCCACGGTCTGCCCGTGGAGCTCGCCGTGGAGAAGGAACTCGGCTTCAGCGGCAAGAAGGACATCGAGGCCTACGGCATCGCCGAGTTCAACGCCAAGTGCCGCGAGTCGGTGCTTCGGCACGTCGATGAGTTCGATGCCATGACCCGACGCATGGGCTTCTGGGTCGACATGGACGACGCCTACTGGACCATGGACCCGCACTACATCGAGAGTGTGTGGTGGTCGCTCGCGGAGATCTACAAGAAGGGCCTGCTGGTTCAAGATCATCGCGTCACGCCGTACTGCCCGCGCTGCGGCACCGGCCTGTCTGACCACGAACTCGCGCAGGGCTACGAAACGGTCGTCGATCCGTCGGTCTACGTGCGCTTCCCCGTCGCTGGCGGTGACCTCCCCGATCGCTATCCCGGCATCTCGCTGCTGGTCTGGACCACGACGCCGTGGACCCTCGTCTCCAACACCGCGGTCGCCGTCAACCCCGAGGCCGAGTACGTCGTCGCGCGCGCCAACGGCGAGACCCTCGTGGTCGCAGCCGAGTTGGCCGAGTCACTCCTCGGCGAGGACGTCGAGGTTCTCGAGCGGATGAGCGGTGTCGAACTCGAGCGCACGCCGTACGTCGCACCATTCGACCTCGTCGAGATTCCCGACGCGCACTACATCATCCTTGCCGACTACGTCACGACCGATGACGGCTCTGGCCTGGTACATCAGGCCCCGGCGTTCGGCGCCGACGACCTCGCGAGTTGCCGCGCGTATGGCCTGCCGATGGTCAACCCCGTACGCCCGGACGGCACCTTCGAGGCCGACCTTGACCTCGTCGGCGGAGTGTTCTTCAAGAAGGCCGATGACGCCCTCGTGCAGGACCTGCGCGAACGCGATCTGCTCTTCAAGCACGTCGGCTACGAGCACGCCTACCCGCACTGCTGGCGCTGCCACACGCCGCTCATCTACTACGCACAGCCGAGTTGGTACATCAAGACCACGGCCATCAAGGACGCGCTGCTGCGCGAGAACGAGCGCACCAACTGGTACCCCGAGACGATCAAGTGGGGCCGCTACGGCGACTGGCTCAACAACAACGTCGACTGGGCCCTGTCACGCAACCGCTACTGGGGCACCCCGCTGCCGATCTGGCGCTGCGACAACGACCACCTCACCGCGATCTCCTCGCGCGCGGAGTTGAGCGAGCGCACCGGCATTGATCTGGCGGACCTCGACCCGCATCGGCCGTTCGTCGACGAAGTCACCTTCGCCTGCCCCGAGTGCGGTGATACCGCTTCCCGCGTTCCGGAGGTCATCGACTGCTGGTACGACTCCGGCGCCATGTCGTTCGCCCAGTTCGGCTACCCCCACACCGGTCAGGAACTCTTCGCCGAGCGCTACCCCGCGGACTACATCTGCGAGGCCATCGACCAGACGCGCGGCTGGTTCTACACGCTCATGGCAGTGGGCACGCTCGTCTTCGACGAGAACTCGTACAAGAACGTCGTCTGCCTCGGCCACATCCTCGATGAAGACGGCCGCAAGATGAGCAAGCACCTCGGCAATGTGCTCGAGCCCATCCCACTCATGGACGAGCACGGTGCCGACGCCGTGCGCTGGTTCATGCTCGCCTCCGGTTCGCCCTGGCAGGCCCGTCGCGTCGGCCATGCCGCGATCGGCGAGGTCGTCCGCAAGGTGCTCCTCACCTACTGGAACACCGTGTCCTTCCTCTCCCTTTATGCGCGGACCGCGGGATGGAGCCCGGACTCCCCCGGCGCTGTGCCGCCGGTTGCCGAGCGCCCGGCACTCGACCGCTGGGTGCTCAGCGAAGCGCACCGCCTCGCTCGCGATGTGGACTCCGCACTGGAGAACTTCGACACCCAACGCGGCGGCCGCCTCATCACCGAGTTCGTCGACGACCTGTCGAATTGGTACGTCCGTCGCTCGCGCCGTCGCTTCTGGGACGGCGATCCCGCGGCGCTGGCCACCCTCGATGAGGCGCTGCGCATCGTCACACTGGCCATGGCTCCGTTCACACCCTTCATCACCGAACGCGTGTGGCAGGACATGGTGCGGCCCACCGACCCGGACGCTCCGCCGAGCGTGCACATGGCGCCGTGGCCCGAGGCCGATCCTGAGGTCATCGATGACGAACTCGCGGCGCAGGTTGCGCTCGTACGCCGCGTCGTCGAACTCGGTCGCGCGGCGCGCGCCGCCTCGAGCGTGCGCACCCGCCAACCGCTCGCCCGTGCGCTGGTTTCCGCACCCGGCTGGGCTGCCCTCTCCCCCGAACTCGTGGCCGAGGTCGCCGGGGAGTTGAACGTCGTGCAGATGATGTCGCTGGCCGACGAGGCCGGTGACCTGGTCGACGTGAGCGCCAAGGCGAACTTCCGATCACTGGGCAAGCGCTTCGCCAAGGAGACACCGAAGGTGGCGGCCGCCATCGCGGCCGCCGATGCCGCGGCACTCTCCGCCGCGCTGCGGGCGGGTTCGGCAACGGTGACTGTCGAGGGCATGGGTGAGGTGGCTCTCGAGCCGGACGACGTCATCGTCACCGAGACACCCCGCGAAGGCTGGTCGGTCGCCTCGGGCGAAGGGGAGACCGTCGCACTCGATCTTGATCTGACCCCGGAGTTGGTGCGCCTGGGCACCGCACGCGAAGCCGTGCGTCTGATCCAGGAAGCTCGCAAATCCGCCGGGTTCGACGTATCGGATCGCATCAGTCTGGTGTGGTCATCCGACGACGCCGGCGTGGTCGATGCCCTCTCCGAGCATGCCGCCATGGTGGCTGGCGAGGTGCTCGCGACCTCGTTCACACCCGGCGACATCGAGGTCGGCGTTGTCGGCGCGACGGAGGCGGGCTTCATCAGCCGCGATGACGACCTCGGCCTCGCCGTACTCATCACCAAGGCCTGACCAGACGTCGTCGTCTCACGACATCCCGTTTCTGGGCTCGCAAACGGTACGCAGTGAGACGACGTGGGCTACTGGCCCGTGATCAGGCGGCGGATCCACGCCAGGAACTCCGCCGGCCGGTACACCCCTTCGGCGTACAGGACGCGCACGATCTCACGGCCGGTCCGTTCGATGTCGAGGTGCCGCTTCTTCTCTTCACGTAGATCAGCGGGATCGGCGTACTTGCCGAGACCGTCGGCTTCGATGATGAGACGGCAGGATCCCGGCGGGTCACCCGGTAGATCCAGGCCCATATCGCCGCGGTAGTGCCGACCGCTTGCACCCACGATGGGCACCTGGAGCCGCGGGATCGGCAGGCCGGCTTCGATGATCCGTCCACGAACGATGCTTTCCAGGGGTGATTCCGCGTCCGGGTGCGCCCAGGGCAGTGCTTGCCGTACGGCGGCAATTCCTTTCCCGCCGGCAAGGTCGTCGACACGTTCGGCCAACAGCTCGCGCGCGACGGGGAGCGGCAGACGCTCGAACCTGACCGCGTGCCGCAAGGCCGCATCAAGACTCACCAGCGCGAAGGGCAAGGGCAGCCCTCGTGCCACGTCGATCGCCGTGCGCAGTGGGTCCGTGACCAACAACCCGTTCGGAGTGCGGACAACATGACTCTCGGGCAACTTCCATCGCCGGGTCCGAATCCCTCTTCGGCGACCATGACCGGCCACTCCGGGGAGGGGAATGACCTCAATGTCTTCCGGATCGAGGGGCACCATCGTGGGCGGTATCGGTGTCCCCCACGTCACCGCAGCGCTCTGCCCAGCAGCAACGAGGCCTACCGCCTCGACGGTGAGGTGATGACGGCGCACCTGGTTCCGGTGGGCGTCCGTCAGACCGTCAACGGGGGTGAGGGCATACCAACCCCTGCTCACACGCACCACGAAACCTGCCGCGCAGGCCCGCTCCAGGCGGTCGGCCGAGATCCCGCGCTGCTCCGCCTCGGCACGACCGAATGCCCGGCGGCCGAAGAACTCGCGCAGCGATTGGGCTGTGCGCTCGCGGTCACGTCGTGGCATGCGACCACCCTGCGCGCAACTACGTGCTGGCACCAGACCCATCCCCATCCTGTGGATGACGGGCCGCGAGCAATCGAGCACCCTCTGCCGCATTTTCTCACCCAGAAGTCGCGGCAGAAGGTGCTCGATTCGGCCGGTAGCCTGGGCCCGTCATGTCTCTCACCACTCTTCCGACGATCGACGTCCCCAACATCGCCTCCGACACACCCCTGTGGCTGGCGTTGCTGACGACGTTCATCGCCGCGATGTCCGGCGCCCTGCGCGGCCGCGACCCGGGCCGGGTCCGCTACGACATCGTCGGCATCGTCGTCTTCGCCTTCTTCCTCGGCGTCGGTGGGGGCGTCACTCGCGATCTGCTCCTCGGCAACACTCCCCCGGTCGTCCTGCGCGAGCCGGCGTACATCATCGCGGTGCTCGCTGCCGCCCTGCTGGT
>CAYGMM010000096.1:0-9183 GCA_964351035.1 uncultured Actinomyces sp. | reverse complement strand
GCTAGGCGCGGCCGCAGAAGTCCACGGCGAACGCCGCCAGCGTCTGCGTGCAGGCGATGACATCGCGCACGTCCACCCACTCATCGGGTGCATGTGCAGCAGCGCTCTCACCGGGACCGAACTGCACGGTCGGGATCCCGGCGCCTACGAGCAGTCGCAGGTCCGAACCGTAGGGGCCGCCGTACATCGCCGGCGACCCATAGCCCAGAGCCGCGTGCATCTGCCCGAGTCGATCGATGAACGGCGTGCCGGGGTCGGTCCGACCGGAGGCGAACTGGCCGCCCCACCATTCGACGACCACCGGATGCTCGGCCAGCCACGGGTCGGTCGCACACGCTTGGGCGACAGCCGCCTCGAGATCGGCGCGCGCCTGCTCGGGTGTCTCGCCGAGGGCGACGCCGAGCCGGCCCTCGGCGAGCAGCAGGTCGGGCACGGTGGAGGCCCAGTCGCCGGCCTGCACCGTGCCGATCGACAGGGGATAGGCCACCGGCCACCGCTCCATGAGCGGATCGACCTCGAGATTGCGTCGCGCCTCCAGATCCTGCAGGGCCTGCAGGATCGGCACGAACTTCTCGATCGCGCTCACTCCCTCGGTACGCCGGGATGCATGGGTGGCCTTGCCGGGCACGCGCAGTCGGAAGGTGAGGGCTCCGCCGTTCGCAGGGATGAGGTCAAGGTCGGTGGGTTCGGGGACGATGCAGGCATCGGCGGTGAGGCCCGCATCGATGAGCGCGTAGGTGCCGAGTCCGCCGTCCTCCTCACCGCTGACGGCGGCGAGCACGATGTCACCGCGCAGTCGCACGCCGGCGTCGCGGATGGCGCGGACGGCGAACCACATGGCCGCAACGCCGGCCTTCATGTCGCAACTGCCGCGGCCGATGAGTCGATGGCCGACGACACGCGGGGTGAAGGGGTCGCCCGACCAGGCGGCGAGATCCCCCGGAGGGACGACGTCGGTGTGACCCAGCAGCAGCAGGGTGGGCCAGCCGCCGGTGCCGGCCAGGCGGGCCGTCACGGCGCGGGCCGCGGTGCGGTCGACCTCCATGCCGGGGAAGTCGGATTGGGCGCTCAGCCGCGCGACGTCGATGTCCCAGGACTCGACGTCGAAGCCATCAGTGCGCCATGCGTCCTCGCAGAACTGCTGGACGTCGAGTTCGGCTTCGGTGCCGCCGATCGAGGGAATGGCTACCAAACGTTCGACGGCGCCGACGACACCAGGGCCGTCGACGCCGTCGATGACGTCTACAAAACCGCTGCGGTCAACCATGGTGGGTCACCCGTGCGGCGGTGGGGTGGTTCAGGCCTTGCCCAGAATGCGGGTCACCTTGGTGCCGCACACCGGGCAGATGCCCTTGGCGAAACGACGACCGTTGGTCTCCTCAACATTGCCGGTGAACTCGCGCTTCTCCTTGCACTTCACGCAGTACGCCTCACCCGTGTACGACTCGGCCATGGGCCGTCCTCCTCGTCTCGTGCCCGCGAGGCGGCGCCTCGATCGGGGCCCCCAGGGGCGGGGGCGCCGCCCTAGGGGCGGTGCCGCTCCAAGGTGGTGCGGCGTCGCCACCCTAGGACAGATGAGCCCCCCAAGGGCGCATGGCGGGGCAGCGGCACGCCGAATCCACAGGATTTTGCCTCAAATATCGCCCAAATCGGACTCTCGTGCGGCTTTCCATGAGGGCGAGCCGCTTTTTTCGGGGGCCCTCCGCAGGCTCCATTGCGGCGCCCCCGGTGAACGCCTTCCGATGCGGTCCGCCGTTTCCCGACCGTTGTTGGGGGTTCGCATGGCCGATAACCCCAACAACGAGCGGGAAACGCTCACATTGCCCACCGAAAAAGAAGAATGCCCCTGGGGCTCGCTACCCGCTCCGCCGAAGCGATGCGGTCCGTTATCCCAGGGGCGTCGCGCAGACGTTAGGGATCGACGTACAGGTCCGTCAACGGTGCCTGTGGGTGGATCTGGGGACAGGCTGGGGATAGGCGGGCATGGGTCCGTGGATAGGGCGTGGATACCCATGTGAATTTCCCGTGGATTGTCACCTGGAGTTAACCCGTGACGTGGGCAAACGCTGCGCACGGGGTGTGGACGCAAAAATTCCTAGATACCGAGTCGGTACGCCGCTTGGCGAGCGAGGCGCACCACGGACTCATCAACGTCCGGGAGCTGCGACAAAGGCCACCAGCGCAGGTCATCGGACTCCTCGCTCATCACCGCCACCGAGCCCGGGGCAGCGAGCGCGAGGAACTGCACATCCCAGTGATGCAGCGGCGATCGCGTCCCGTCGTCGGCCTTGCAGGAGACCTCATGCCGGTCCAGGCACAGCGGCACCGCATCAAGTTCAAGGTCGCCGATGCCGCTCTCCTCGCGGGCCTCGCGCGCCGCCGCCGCCAACATGGAGTCGTCATTCGCCTCGATATGGCCGCCGGTCTGCAGCCACCGACCGACGGTGGGGTGGAGGGTGAGCAAGGTCGTCCCCTCGGCTGGATCGACCACGAGGGCGCTGGCCGTGAGGTGCCCGATGCGCGAGGCGCGCAGGTGGACGTCGGTATTCCGGTCGATGAAGTCGACGTACTCATCGCGCAAGGACGCCTGTTGTGAGTCCGGCGCGGACCACGCCAGCAGGAGCGCGCGAGCGTCTGCGGGTATGGAAGGCGCAGGTCCCGTCGCCCCATGGCGATGAGCACCCCCGGCGGTCGGGGCCACGGCTGCCCTACTCGGCGGGGGGTTGCTCGTCCGACGGATCGGCCGGACCGTCGTCGAAGATCATTGGCTCACCGCCCGCCGCGAAACCCTCGGGGTCCTCGAGGTCCTCCGCGGTCGGCAGGAGATCCGGATGCGCCCACAGGGCATCGCGGCCCTCGACGCCGCCGTTCTCGCGCAGGGTTCGCCACAGGGTTGCTGCCTCGCGCAGTGCCCGCGGACGCAACTCCAGGCCGACCAGGGAGGCGAAGGTGTGTTCGGCCGGGCCACCGGAAGCGCGACGGCGACGGATGGCTTCCTCCAGGCGCGTACCGGCGGGCAGTCGCGCGCCACTGGCTTCGCTGACGACGTCGGCCACCCAGCCCTCGATGAGTGCCAGCAGCGTCTCCAGGCGCGCGAGCGCCGCCTGCTGCTCAGGGGACTCCTCCAACTGGAACATGTCGCTGCCGAGCAGCTCCTGCAACTTGCTCGGATCCGACAGGGCGGTCGGGTCGATGCCCTGCATGGCCTCGCCCATGCGGTCGGTATCGAGCTGCAGCCCCCGTGCGTACGCGTCGACGGCACCCTCGACGCGCGCGGCCAGCCAGGGCACGTGCGCGAACAGACGCTGGTGGGCGCACTCGCGCAGGGCGAGGTAGAGCCGCACCTCATCGGCCGGGATCCCCAGACCATCGCTGAACTCCGCGATGTTGCGCGGCACCAGGGTGGGCCGGCCATCGGAGGTCAGCGGTACGCCGACATCGCCGACACCGAGCACCTCCTGGGCCAACGCGGCCAGACCCTGACCGAGTTGCATGCCGAACATCGCCGAACCCATCTGCTGGGCCATGCCCATGAGTGGGGCGAGCATGGACAGCGCCTCCGGGGGCGTGCCCTCGGGCAGCATCTGCGCCAGCTCCGGCGGCAATTCGCCGGGCTGTTGCGCCTTCATGGCCGACTGCACCTGCTCGGCGATCGGGGCAACAATGCGCTGCCAGGCTGGCATCGTGCCGACCAGCCACTCCGAGCGGCTCCACGCGGCGGAGTCCGCTGAGGATGTGGGGAAGGTGCAGGCGTCATCGAGCCACAGTTGGGCCAGGGCGACCGATTCGGCGACGCCAGCCCGCTCGGATTCGTTCACGGAGGGGTCACCGGCCGCCACGATGGCCTGGCGCGCGGTATCGCGGGCCAGGTCCCAGTTGACCGGGCCGTCGCTGCCGCCGGACTCCAGGAGGCGGCCGAGGTGCTGCAGCATCGCGCCGAGTTGGCTCATGTCGAAGCCGCCGGGACGGTCATCCGGGGCCCCAAAACCGAAGGGGAGGTTGTCGCTCACCCCTCCACGGTACGGCGCATCCGCAAATGGGGCGTACCCTGGAGCCTTGTCGTCGTCCGTCAGGAGGTTCGCCGGTGTCCGCGCTGCTGTGGTGGCTCATCCCCATTGGGGCCACATTGCTGGCCCTTGCCTGGGCCGCTAGCCGCAATCGGCCGCGCCGTTCCATCGGCACACACGAGTCCCTGAGCGACATGGCCCGCTTCCGCGCCGCCATGCGCAAGCCGATGCCGGCCGAGCAGCCGCCCGCCCCCCGCAACCGTCCGCCGGCCCGACGCCCCGCGTCCTCGCGACCCCGACGTTCGGCCAGCGCCAGCCGCTCCGCGAGCGCAAGCCGCTCGGCCAGTGAGCGTCGTCGCCATCACGCGTGAGTGATGCCCCCGCGGCACCCCGCCGACGCTGGAGTGGCCGCGCCCTTGCCGCGCTGATCAGCGGCCTCGTCCTCGTCATCCTCATCGCCCTCGCCGCGGTCCTGCCGGTGCCCTTCGTCATCTTGTCGCCCGGTCCGACGTTCAACACGATCGGTGAGGTCGATGGTCGGCCGCTGGTGGAGATCAGTGACACGACGACGTACCCGACCAGCGGGGCGCTCGACATGACGACGATTCGCGAGGAGGGCGAGCCGCGCTCGCCACTGACCGTCTTCGGTGCCCTCGCAGCCTGGGTCGACCCCAACCGTGCGGTGCTGCCGCGCGAATTGCTCTACGGCGATGACGAGACGACCGAGGAGGTCGAGCAGCGCAATGCCGTGATGTTCTCGACGTCGCAGTCCAATGCGGTCGCCGCGGCACTCAACACGATTGGTGAGCCGGTCCTCGAGGATGTCGTCGTCACAGCGGTCATCGAGGGCACGCCGGCGTACGGCGTACTCAACGCTGGTGAGCAGATCCTGGCGATCGACGGCACCGACGTTGCCAGCCCCGCCGACGTCGTCGACGCGGTGCGCGCGCAGCCCATTGGGTCCACCCTTGTCTTCACGGTGCTACGCGATGGCGAGCCCATGGACGTCGAGGTCGTGAGCGCCGCCAACCCTGACGACCCCGCGGTGCCCTACATCGGCATCACCGTCGGTGTGAACTACCGCGCGGAGTTCCCCATCGTCTTCACGTTGCAGGACGTCGGCGGCCCGAGTGCCGGGATGATGTTCTCCCTCGCCATCATCGACAAACTCACACCCGACGACCTCACCGGCGGCGGCCATGTCGCCGGCACGGGCACCATCGATCCGGCGGGTGAGGTTGGCCCCATCGGCGGTATCCGGCAGAAGCTGGCGGGGGCGCGCGGATCCGGCGCCACCTTGTTCCTCATGCCGAAGGTGCACTGCGAAGAGGCGGCGGGGCATATCCCCGACGGCCTCACCGTGGTGCCGGTCGAGACCCTGCAGAACTCCCTGGATGCTCTTGCGGCCTGGCGGGCGGGGGAGCCGCTGCCCACCTGCCCGGTCTCCTAGTCGCCAGGGCTCACTTCGGTCACGATTCCCGCACGGGTCCGCCCCGCGATGTGACCGGCGCCGAAGTGACGTAGGTTGCTGTGGTGGCCACTGATGTCCCCACCGCCCCCGCTGGCGCCGCCCCCCGTCGGGGTCGCGTGCTCCTGCCGACGATCATCGTGCTCGCGGTCATCGTCATCGGCTTCGTCCTCTTCACCGGCTTCTACACCGACTGGCTCTGGTACGACTCGGTCGGCGAGACCGAGGTCTACTCCACCACCCTGCTGACGCGGGCCATCCTCTTCGGGTCCTTCGGCCTGACCATGGTCGTGATCCTCGGGGGCACCCTGTGGATCGCCTACCGGACCCGGCCCGACCTGCCGCCGTTGACGCAAGAGCAGGCTGGCCTCGAGCGCTACCGGCAGTCGCTGGCACCCTTCCGGGTCCTGCTGTCCGTCGTCCTCGTCGGACTCATCGGCCTGCTCGCCGGCGTCTCGGCCTCAGCGGAGTGGTCAACCTTCCTGCGGTGGCGCTACGCCACGTCGTTCGGCATCACCGACCCCCAGTTCGGCGTCGACCTCAGCTTCTACACCTTCACCTACCCGTTCATTCGCTTCGTCCTCGGCTTCGCCTTCACCGCGGTGATCCTCGCGATTGTGCTCGCGGTGCTTGTCCACTACCTCTACGGCGGCCTGCGTCTGCAGCCGAAGGGCGATCGAGCGAGCACGGCGGCACAGGTGCACCTGTCGGCGCTCCTCGCCATCCTGCTGCTGCTCAAGGCCGGGGCCTACTGGCTCGACCGCTTCGGCCTCATGGTCAAGAGCGAGAGTCTGGTGCAGGGCTTCACCGGCATGAAGTACACCGACGCCAATGCGGTGCTGCCGTCACTGAACATCCTGACGTTCGTCGCGCTTATCGTGGCGGCGCTGTTCATCCTCAACATCTTCGTGCGCAACTGGATCATTCCGGCGATCGGTCTGGGGCTGATGATCCTGGCCTCGATCCTCATTGGCGGCGTTTACCCGGCGATCGTGCAGCAATTCCAGGTGCGCCCGAGTGAGCTGGTACGCGAGCAGCCCTACATCGAGCGCAACATCACCGCGACGCGC
This sequence comes from uncultured Actinomyces sp., assembly GCA_964351035.1. GTDB lineage: Bacteria > Actinomycetota > Actinomycetes > S36-B12 > S36-B12 > Mxb001. The sequence goes on along the minus strand of CAYGMM010000096.1, from coordinate 2,638 downwards.
CAGGCCTACAACATCGCCGATGCCGAGGTCACGGACTACCCGGGCACAGTGGAGCCGCCGACGCAGCAGGTCATCGACAACAACGTGGGCACGCTGGAGAACATCCGCCTGCTCGACCCCGCGCTTGCCTCGCCGACGTACAACCAGTTGCAGCAGATCCGCGCGTACTACTCCTTCAACGACAGCCTCGATGTCGATCGCTACCCGCTGTCCGATCAGTTGCGGGGCGCTGTTGTTGCGGCCCGCGAGATCAACCTCGACGGTATCCCGGACAACCAGCGCAACTGGGCCAACGATCACGCCGTCTACACGCACGGCTACGGGTTCGTTGCGGCGTACGACAACACCGCCGAATCCAGTGGCCAGCCGGACTTCTTCGAAAGCGACATCCCTCCGTCGGGCCTGCTGGACATCGAGCAGCCGCGCATCTACTTCGGTGAGCTCAGCCCGTCGTTCTCCATCGTCGGTGGGCCCGAGGGATCGCCTCCGGTCGAACTCGACTACCCCGATGATGCGAGCCCGACCGGCCAGGTCAACAACACCTATCAGGGCGATGGTGGCGTCGCGGTGGGGTCGCTGTTCAACCGCCTTCTCTTCGCGACGAAGTTCCAGGACAGCAACATCTTGCTGACCGACCTGATCAATCCCGAATCCCGCATCATGTGGGACCGCGATCCGCTGACGCGCGTGCAGAAGGTCGCGCCCTGGTTGACCCTCGACCAGGACCCGTACCCCATCGTCGTCGACGGACGCATCAAGTGGGTCGTCGATGGCTACACGACATCGAATGACTACCCGTACTCCTCGCGCGTGTCTCTGAGCGAGGTGACCAGCGACTCGATCACCGTGCGTACGGGCTCCACCGCCATCGCGCCGAACGATCAACTCAACTACGCACGCAACTCGGTGAAGGCCGTGGTCGATGCCTACGAGGGCACTGTGTCGCTGTACGCCTGGGATGCCGCCGATCCGGTGCTGCAGACCTGGATGAAGGCCTTCCCCGATGTCGTGCAGCCGCTGTCGGACATGCCGGAGGCGGTGGAGGCGCACGTGCGCTATCCGCAGGATCTGTTCAAGGTGCAGCGCGTCGTCATGTCGCGCTACCACGTGACCGATCCGGCGACGTTCTACAACGGCACCGACTTCTGGATCGTCCCCTTCGATCCGACGCAGGCCATTCAGCAGTTCCAGCCGCCGTACTACCTCACCCTGCAGATGCCGGGGCAGGAGCAGCCGGCGTTCTCGTTGACGACGACGTTCGCACCGCAACGCCGACCGACGCTGGCGGCGTTCATGGCGGCCGACAGCGCGCCGGGGGACGGCTACGGCAAGATCCGCGTCCTGCAACTGCCGAGCAACACCACCATCCCGGGCCCGACCCAGGTCCAGAACAACTTCGAGTCCGACCCCGACATCAGTGCCGAGCTGTCGCTGCTGCGCCGCGGCGGATCCGAGGTCGATCTGGGCAACCTGCTGTCGCTGCCCTTCAACGGTGGCCTGCTGTACGTCGAGCCGGTGTATCTGCGCGCGACGCAGGATGGCTATCCGCTGCTGCGCAAGGTGCTCGCCGGCTATGGCTCCAATGTCGCGCTTGAGGACACCCTCGATGAGGCGCTGGCCAAGGTCTTCGAGTCCGATCCCTTGCCCACGCCGACCCCGACTCCCGATCCCAATCCGGATCCGCAGCCGACGCCCACGCCGGATCCGGACCCGACGCCGAGTCCGTCCGGTGATCCGCTGGAGGATCTCCAGGCCGCTCTGTCAGATGCCCAGGCGGCGTATGACAAGGGGCAGGCGGCGCTCGCTGCCGGAGACTGGACGGCGTACGGCCAGGCCCAGGTCGAGTTGGAGGCGGCGCTACGTCGAGCCGCGGAGGCCGAGGCCAGGCTCACCGGCGAGGACGGCGGTCAACCCGCCTAGGTCCCCACCTGTGCGTTGAGTGGCGCGTTGTTGACGGTTTTCGAGCGAAATTCCGTCAACAACGCGCCACTCAACGAAGTTCTAGTTGTCCTTCTTGGCGTCGCGGCCGGTGGCCTTGCGGATGCCGCGGCGGACGAGGCCGCTAAACAGGACACCGAGGATGAAGAAGATCGCCAGCATGATCCACAACGGCAGGGTCAGGCCGTCGCCGAAGAAGACCTTGACGGTCGCGCTCTGACTGTTCTGGACGATGATCAGGAGCGCGACCACGGCGATGACGCCAGCGATCACCGCACCCCAGGGCACTCCACCTGATTTGACGTCCTTGCCATCAGCCATGACTACTCCTCCTGCGTTCGGTTGCCGACCTAGTGTGCCGATAGGGTCGCCTCGTGTCCAAGGTCCTCGCATCCCTCCCCGTAGGTGAGCGTGTCGGGATCGCCTTCTCCGGCGGCCTCGACACCTCCGTCGCTGTCGCGTGGATGCGCGACAAGGGCGCCATCCCGTGCACGTACACCGCCGATCTCGGTCAGTACGACGAGCCCGACATCGCCAGCGTCCCGGATCGGGCGCTGCAGTACGGCGCGGAGATCTCCCGGCTCGTGGACTGCACCCCGGCCCTGGTCGAGGAGGGACTCGCGGCTATCTCGTGCGGTGCCTTCCATATTCGTTCCGGTGGGCGGACCTACTTCAACACCACGCCACTCGGCCGCGCGGT
>CAYGMM010000095.1:0-9404 GCA_964351035.1 uncultured Actinomyces sp. | reverse complement strand
CGGTGACGGTGCGTTCTTCCATGACCTCCAGAAGTGCCGACTGCGTACGCGGCGACGCACGGTTGATCTCGTCGGCGAGGACGACGTGCGCGAAGACCGGGCCGGGATGGAACTCAAAGGTTCCGGCGCCCTGGTGGAAGATGGAAACACCGGTGACGTCACTGGGCAGCAGGTCCGGGGTGAATTGGATGCGATGCCAGGACATGCCCAGGGTCGCGGCGATACTTCGCGCCAGCGAGGTCTTGCCGACGCCGGGAACGTCTTCGAGGAGCAGGTGTCCTTCGGCGAGCAGGCAGGTGACGGCCAAGGTGATGACATCGCGCTTGCCCTGGATGAATCCAGCGACGTTGTCGATGATCAATTGGCCGTTGGCCGCGAATCGGGCGGCCTCGTCTTCGGTCAGGGTCCCGGGCTCGGTCACAGGGCCACCCTAGGGGAGCACCGCCGCCGTGGCCCGACACTCAGGACCTTCGTCCCGATGCATTGGGGCCACCTCCCCGTGCATCCTGGACCGATCCTTGGCCAATCTGTAGGGGAAGCACTTGTGCTGGACCGATGAAGGTCAGTTTTGATGAAAGTCAACGAGCGCACAGGAGGTGAGGTGCAGTGACCAGCAGGGTCGTCGTCGGCTACGACGGATCGGACGCTTCGCGGGACGCCGTTCAATGGGCGGTGGGTGAAGCCTTGGCGCGTGATGCCGAGTTGGTCATCCTCGCGGCCATGACCGTGCCGATGGGTGCCTCTCCGATGAGCTTCGGCGTGCTCTCGCCCAATGCCATCGACGACATGATCGCCCGGGTGGGCAACCACGTCGAGGACGAGGCGGCGGCGCTGATGACTGCGCATCCGGGGCTCGTCGCGAGTGGCAAGGCCGTCATGGGTGGCGCCTCCGGCGCCCTCGTCGAGGCGAGCGAGGACGCCGATCTCGTCGTCGTCGGCAGCCGGGGCATGGGCGGCTTCAAGGGTCTGCTCGTCGGCTCGGTCGGCGTCCAGGTGGCCGAGCATGCGCAGTGCCCCGCCGTCGTGGTTCGCGGACTACCTGATCCAGCCGCATCGCGCGTCGTCGTCGGCATCGATGGCTCGGAGCTCTCACTCGCCGCCGCTGCATTCGCCATGGAGACCGCGTCCCGCCGAGGCTGGTCAGTGCTCGCCGTCCACGCGTGGGATGTGCCGGCGTACGACGCCCTGGCATCGCCGGTGGGGCCGTCCGCGATGGAGTTGGACAACCTGCTGGAAAGCGAGCGCATCGCCACGTCCGAGTCACTCGCCGGTTTGCGCGAGCGGTTCCCCGACGTAGAGGTGACCGTCGAAGTGAGCAAAGGCCCGGCGTTGCGCGTGCTTCTCGAAGCTGCCACGAATGCAGCCCTCATAGTCGTCGGCACCCGTGGGCGCGGTGAGTTCAGCGGTGCACTCCTCGGGTCGGTGAGCCAGGCGGTCCTGCATCGCGCCGATCTGCCTGTCGCCGTGGTGGGAGGTCAACCGTGACCGCGCTCGGCATCCCTCCCGCATCGGGGGCCACCGTGTCGACGGTCCGCCACTCCCCTGTCGTCAGCATCGGCGCGAGCGACACTCTGTGGGACGCCTGGCAGTTGATGTTCGTCTCTGGCCTGCGCCATCTCGCGGTTCTGGATGACGACGATACGTGCACCGGCGTGCTCAGTGACCGAGCCATCCTGACGGAGATCCCGCTCACCGAGGAGCGGCTGACGGCGCGGCTGGTCTCCGACATCATGTCCATGCCTGGTTGCATCAGCGAGGAGACGACGACGCATGACGCGGCGATGCTCATGGCCCGTCACTCGGTCGAGGCGCTCCCCATCCTCAATGCCGAGGGGCGGCTGACCGGCCTGATCACCGCGACCGACCTCGTCGACTGGTTCGCACGGAACTGAGGGACGGCTAGAGACCCTCGCTGCCGTCGCTGCCGCCACCGGTAGTCTCGTCCCGTGGCTACTCAAGACCGTCTCGTGTGGATCGACTGCGAGATGACCGGGTTGGATCTGGACTCCGACCAACTCGTCGAGATCGCCGCCGTCGTCACCGAGGCCGACCTCACCGAGGTGGACTCCGGTATCTCGCTCGTGATCCGCCCCGATGACCTCGCCGTCCTCGACGACATGGTGGACGTCGTGCGTGAGATGCACACCAACTCTGGGCTCCTCGAGGAGATTCCGAACGGCATTCCACTCGCCGAGGCGCAGGAGCAGGTACTCGCCTATGTGCGCCAGCACATCCCGGAGGCGCGAAAGGCTCCCCTCGCCGGATCGAGTGTGTATGTCGATCGTGGCTTCCTGGCGAAGTACATGCCGGAGTTGGATGCCCATCTGCACTACCGGCTGATTGACGTTTCGTCGGTGAAGGAGATCGCGCGGCGGTGGTATCCCCGCGCCTACTTCGCGAGCCCGGAGAAGAATGGCAACCATCGGGCGCTCGGCGATATCCGTGAGTCCATCGCCGAGCTCCGCTACTACCGGGATGCGATCTTCGTGCCACATCCCGGCCCGGACAGTGAGTCCGCGCGGGCGGCTGCGGCCGAACACATCGTCGACCACGGCTGAGGTCAGCCCCCATCGAAGCGGCGCTCACCCAACCCGTAGACTTCTCCAGCGCTCCCACGAGGGGGTCGCGGTGGGTGTAGCTCAGCTGGTAGAGCACCTGGTTGTGGTCCAGGACGTCGCGGGTTCAAGTCCCGTCACTCACCCCATTGGGACTCTTTCGCTTGCTTCCCCAATCCCCATCGACCGCTCAACCCTTGACCTAGAATCCTCTCCCAAGTTATCTTGCCATCGCGCCTGATCGACCGATCATTGCTCCCTCGGCCTTCAAGCACGGGCTCTCCCGAGAAGACTTCCTTCACGTTTACCACAACCCGATCCGGGGCTGAGATCCTGAAGTTGGATTCACCATGATGGTCGGCCCCAACCGGGCCGCTCTCATCTTGGAAGTTGGTTACGTCGAGGGCGACGTGGCGATTGTGATCGTTCACGCCATGGTTGCTCGTGAGAAGTTCATGAGGTGATACCCATGCCGCGTTCAGTAGATGAAATTCTTCAACACGCAGACGAACTTGCAGCGCGCTTTGAAGACTACGAACCCTCTGCCGAAGACGAACTCGACTCAGAGGCCGTCGCCGCATTGCGCGGTGCGGTGCAGGAGCGCTCTGATGCGGAGCGACACATGATTGACGCGATTCGTCTCGCCCGCGAATCAGGTATGTCCTGGTCGGCCATCGGATTGTTTGTCGGCACCACCGGCGAGGCCGCACGCCAGCGCTACGCCGACAAGGTCGCCTGACATCTGCCCCACGTCATCACGGGGCATGAGTGGGTGCAAGACAACTGCACCCCGCTGAGCATGTCTGAAGGTCGTCGACATCGGCATAGGTGCATTGACAACTGAGGCGCGACTGGGACTTTCCGGGCGCCTTCGATTAACCCTCTGCTGCCAGCGAGTCGCCTCACTCCGCCGGGCTGCGTAGCCAACGCCTTGACGAGAGGGGCTCAGGCCTCCAGCATGCACTCCTCCACGAGGCCCAAAAGTCAGCCTCATCACGCTACTTACTGGCTCGACGGAGCGGGGTCACCACTGACTCCGGGCCCGCAACGGTTTGCTCTCCTCGGCGCTCCCCGAACTGGTTGCTCAGGGTGCGAGCACCCTCCACAACTCTCGGTGCGACGTGCTTGAGCATCGGAGCGATGCGCTGGGTAGGGCCGGCCACGGAGATGGCGGCCACGGCAATCCGATGACCGTCTGCCCCGTCGAGGAACACCGGTGCCGCGACCGAAGACAGCCCCACCTCCGTCTCCTCCGTCGACAGGATGTACCCCTGCCGCCGTACGAGTTCCAACTGCGCCTCGAACTTGCCCGGGTGGACGACCGTATGAGGGGTCTGACGAACCAGCCCGTGACGAACGATCGCATCATGGGCAGCCGGGTTGAACGCGGCGATGACCTTCCCGCTGCTCGACGAATGCGCGAGCACACGGCGATACGAGTCGGAATGGAATCTCAACCCGTGGGTGCCCTCGAGGCGGTCGACGTAGAGGACCTCATGCCCCGCGGGAATGCCCAGCTGAACGGTCTCACTGATCTGGTCCCGCAAGCCTGCCAGGATCGGCAGCGCCAATTCCCGCAGCAGAAGACGGTCAATGGCTAGTTGGCCGTAGTCATATAGGCGCAAGCCAAGTCGGTAGCGCCCCGACGGAACACGATCGAGAAGGCCGCCCTCCGCCAACGCACCGAGCGCTCGATGCGCGGTGCTCTTGGCCACTCCCACTCGGCGCGCCACCTCGGAGGCGCCCAACTCCTCGGTCGACAAAAAGCATTCGAGGACGGCCACGGCGATCGAGACCGAGCGCAAGGAGTCCTGCGATTTGCCCTCCACCACTACCTCGCCGAGAAGATGTACTTCTGGGCCAGTGCCATGGGGTCATACCCCACCGGACTCGCCTGCTCGACGGCTGTCGTGACGGGGCGGCTTTGGACGATGGAGACCGGTTCCCCCGGTCGACGATGTCGACTCACCACCCACTCAACGTCGACGGGGTAACCGTAACGCGACTCGATCTCGAGGACGGCAGTACTGATGGCGGCGATCTGCTCCTCATCAAGGCAGGCACGCTCACGCAGACGAGTCGGCATCGGAATCTCTACGACGACACCAGCGGCGAAATCAAATGCCGAGACGACGTCCTTGCACGACACATCGTGCTTGAGGAGGCGTCCGTCGGCCTTGCCCACCTCGACGTGGTCGGGAGTGACGAGCCCCTGGACAACCGCCTCGCCCCAGCCCCAATTGGCCTCGATGACAATGCGATCGGATTTGCCCGTCACGGGGTGCACGCTGAACGCCACCCCGCTGGCCCGGGCATGCACGAGTTCGACGACGCCGACCGCCATGGGCATGTCGTGGTGGGAGATGCCACGCTTGAGCCGGTAGTCGACGGCCCTCGTCGTGAACAGGCTCGCCCAACAGTCCCGGACCGCGTTCAGCGTGGCCTGTGCTCCGCTGATGCCCAGGTAGGTGTCGAAGATGCCCGCGAAGCTGGCATCGGAACTGTCCTCGCCCGTGGCCGAACTACGCACGGCAACCGGGACATTGAGGTCCGAGCAGCGATCGGATAGCTCCTCGTAGGCCTCCTCGATCTCCTCAGCGAGACCTGGCGACATAGGCGTCTCCCGGAAGGCCGCGCGAATCGCTTCCGCGGCGGCCTCGACAGCCGCGGAGTCGTCGCCGTCCATGCCCTGGAGGTGCTGGTCGATTGTGTCGTCGAGCCCCGCCTGCGCAACATGCTCGCGGAACGCGTCAATGGTGACGGCGAACGCGAGTGGGATCGACAATCCATCACGCGCCATCTCGGCGAGTCGCCCCATCTTGGCCCCGGTGCGCGCCAGGGCATCGTCTGGATCGACAGTGTCGATCCAGACGATGCGACGCCCTGCGGTGCTACTCATGCGAGATATCTACTCCCTACTCGCGTGTCACGCCTTCTTGATGACGGTAACGGTTCCGGTGTCGCCATCGACCTCGACCTCGTCACCCTCCGCGATGACGACCGTGCCCAGGCCGACCGCGGTCACAGTCGGCACGCCGTACTCACGGCCAACGATCGCCGCATGCGAGAGCATGCCGCCACCGTCACACACGCACCCGGCGATCTTGGCGAAGGCCGGCGTCCAGTTGGGTGACGTCGACTCGCAGACCAGGATGTCGCCAGGCTCCAGGGTGTGCAGGTTGTCCGCGTTGTTGAACACGCGGGCCCGACCACGGGCCTTGCCCTTCGAGGCGGGCACGCCGGTAAGCGTCTTGACGTCGCTGTCACTGCCCGCGGCCTGAATAGCGGTGAGGAAGTGCTGGTTGAGACCGAAGATCTCGATCAGAACCGGGTCGGTCACCGCCTCGGGGATAGTGCCGAGCACCTTGGGCATGCTCGGACGGCGCTCGTGCCAGTAGTCGAAGTACTCATGGCGAGCCTTGACGATGCTCTTGAGCGAGTCCATGGACTTCTCACCATCGGCAACGGCGGTGAGCTCGGGCCAGAAGAGGAACAGCCCGTCATCGGGATGATCTGCCCCCGTCTTCTCGGCGATGGCTCGCGCCGCCCACCGCATCGGCAGCGACACCTTGAGGTCGATGTAGTAGTTGTGATCGTCCTGCCACCACGGGAAGTTCGCCGCCTGGCATGAGGCAACACCACCATCAAACGCGGTCTGCTCTTCGGCCGTGAGCTTGGAGCGAGCCTCGTCGATAGCGGTCTCGCGCTCTTCGATGGCCGCGGCGAGCGCCTTCTCGAAGTCGTGCTCCTCCTCCTTGGCGATGAACGATTGGATCGTGCCGAGTGCGGGCGTCGGATCTTCGATCCAACTTGGAAGGGCCACGTCACAGGAACCTTCGGTGCGGTAGCCATAGACCTGGAGGAAGTCGCGGAACTGCGTCATCCATGCCGCACCCGCGCCACCCATGGTGTCGAGCTTCGTCGCGAGTTCGCTTGCCGGAGTCGAGGCGAAGATCTCCGTGAGGCCCGCCTGCTTGGCCGCACGCGTGAGTTTCCACAACTCGCGATCGGTCTCCATGATCTTCGTGTCATAGCCCTGGAGGAACTTGCCAATCTGCGAGACGTCAAGACCCATCTCGGCGCACATGCCGTAGAAGCCCAGGTAGTTCACCAGCAGCGGGTACATGATCTCGAAGTGAATTTCGAAAGCCCGCTTGTGGTAGGCGCGCGCCTCCTTGAGCATCGTCGACAACTCCGGCAGTGACATGCTGGCCGGGTCCATCGTCACGAAGTGCTGCCAGCCGCGCTCGACCTCGTCGCGACGACTCGCCCAAATCTCATCGAAGTTCGCCAGGAATTCACCGAGCCGGGGCCCCATGCGCTGCGCCCGCTCACCGATTTCGTATGGCGACTGCACATCGATGGGGGAGGCGTAGGTGTGGATCCCAGCGATGCGACTCACCAGGCCGCGACCGGGAGGCAGGGGCAGGTTCTCCGCTGCGAATTGAGTGCCCCAGTTGTAGCCGTCCTCGTTCCAGATCAGCCCGAGGGGCGTGAGGCCTCGCGGCCAGTGGAAGTCCAGGAACCAGAACCGCTTCTCGTCCTCCTTGTTGAAGGTGCGGAAGGGCTCGACGTAGTACGGGGCGTGCTCGAACGCGGGCTTGAAGCCCGGGTACCACTCGTCGGTGACGAACTCGTCGAGGGGGACGATGGTGGCCATATGACTCCTTCCGAGGCAGGGGGGACGCTCCCTCCGCGGCAGACCGTTCCACCGTGTGGGCCAGGTCACAACCCACCTGTTTCGCAGGGAAGAACGCTTCCCTGTCCCCATTTGTCGTTCCTGCTGGGGAAACAGCTGGCTTGAGTCGCCCACCTGCGTCCGGAGACGATGGAGGAGTCGGCGCCGCGTTCCGCTGGGGAGAACGCGGCGCCGGACTTGTCTGTGGCTGCGCCCCTAGGGTGCAGACCCAGACCTAGGAGGGCCAGTGCTGCGCAGCACCGATCGCATCATCACGACCCATGTGGGCAGCCTTGCGCGTCCCCATGACCTGCTCGACATCATGAAGGAACGCGAGCACGGTCGCCCGTACGACGCTGAAGCCTTCGCTGCTCGTGTGCAGTCCGCCGTGTACGACGTCGTACAGGAGCAGGCGAACGCCGGCATTGATGTCGTCACCGACGGCGAGATGGGCAAGGTGAGCTTCTTCACCTACGTCGTGGAGCGCCTCAGTGGCTACTCCACCACCGAGGGAACCCCGGTCCTTCCGCCGTCCTGGAAGGTGGAGATCGATGCCTTCCCGGAGTACTACGCCGACTACCTCGGCAAGTACAAGAACACCGTCGCGCCTTTGCGAGCCATGTCGTGCACGGGCCCCGTCGAGTACATCGGTCTCGATGCCGTGCAAGCCGACATCGAGACCCTCAGCGCTGCAGCTGCGTCTGTCGGCGCACTCTAAGTTTTCATGCCGTCGGCCAGCCCCAGTGGCTTCGGCGTCAATGAGTTCTACTCATCCAACCTCGAGTACGAGATGGCCGTGGGCGAGGCACTGCGCGAGGAGTACCTCGCCATCATCGACGCCGGGCTTGTCCTGCAGATCGATGATCCATGGCTCATCGAGTTGCTGTCGGAGGACGGCACGTCTTCCACTGTCGACCGAGATCGAGCGGCACGCGAGCACATCGAGGCACTGAACCACGCCCTTCGCGGCATTCCGGAGGACCGGATCCGCCTGCACACCTGCTACGGGCTCAATCACGGGCCGCGTGTCCACGATCTGGACTTCGCGCAGGTCGCTCCGTACATGCTCATGGTCAACGCCGGCGCCTACTCCTTCGAGGTCGCCAATCCGCGGCACATGCACGAGTGGCGCATCTGGGAAGACATCAAGCTCCCCGACGGCAAGATCCTCATCCCCGGTCTGCTGGGCCATGCGACCAACTACGTGGAGCATCCCGAGCTCATCGCCGACTACATCGAGCGATACGCCGGCATCGTGGGACGGGAAAACGTCATTGCTGGCGCCGACTGCGGCTACTCATCCCGTGCGTCGTATCACCCCGAGGTGCATCCCACGGTGGTGTGGGAGAAGTTCCGGGCCCTTGCTGAAGGCGCACGACTCGCAACGGAACGACTCTGGTGAGTGACGCTGCTCCCGCCATTGCGGCGGTCCTCTTCGACATGGGCGGCCCCGTTGCCCGTACGCCGTTCGAGATGCTCCCCTACCTCGAGCGTGTCTGCGGTGCACCAGAGCGGACCTTCGACTGGACCGGGCCCTTCGATCCCGGCGCAGACGCTCTGTGGCAGCGCCTGCAGGCGGGCGAGATCACCGAGCGGGACTACTGGAACCAGCGGGCTGCCCAGGCTGCCCCCTACACGGGAAGTCCGGACGTGCGTCGTCTCTTCACGCTCGCCTTCGCCGATCCAGGCGAGTGCATCCGGCCCGAGGCCATGACGATGCTGGACTTCTGCCAGGACCGCGGCCTGCGCACCGGGATCCTCACCAACGACATGCGCGACTTCAACGAGCCGGGCTGGTCAGACCGCGTCGAATTCGTGCAGCGGGTTGATGCCGTGACCGACGGCAGCATCACGGGGGTCCTCAAGCCCGACCCTCGCGCGTACGAAATCGCCGTCGAGGCGCTTGGCGCCTCGCCTGACCAGACACTCTTCATCGACGACCAGCCGTTCAACATCGAGGGCGCCCAGGCTGTCGGCCTGCAGACCGTGTGGTTCGACGTCACCGATCCTGCCGGGTCATACGACCGGGCGCGGGCGCTGCTCTCGTAGCGCCCGCGCTGACCGCGTCAGTCCTCGTGCACGGTGGTGACCGTGGCGCGGATCTCCATCTGGCGATGCGGCTCCAGCCACGGGGCGCTGAGTGCTCCGCCTTCGGGCTCGCCCCAGAGGAG
>CAYGMM010000094.1:0-9475 GCA_964351035.1 uncultured Actinomyces sp. | reverse complement strand
CGGACCCACCAGGTCCGACAACCTGATCGGCCTGTGCTGGCACCACCACCACCTCCTCCACGAAAGCGAATCGCAACTCCCCGGCAACCCCAACCACGACGTCACCGGCACCGGACCTGACGGCCGAACCTGGACCACCGGACCACCCGGCAATCCCTAAGGCTTACGGCACCGCCCTATTCGTAGGGATTCTCCGGCTGCGGCACCTGCTCGATGCTGTCGATGACCAGCAATGGGATGGCCGTCGCCGACTTCGTACCGCCTCCGGGAACCCAGTGTCCGGTCACAGTCACCCAGGTGTTGGCCGCGAGTTCATCCACATCCAGCGGTTGCACCTTGTAGGCGATCGCATCGGCGGCACAGCAGGAGATCGCGAGTCTGGTGAGCCACCAACTGCCATCGGTGTTGGGCGTGACGAACCCGGTCATCTGCACTGTGCGGCCTTCGAGTGACGCCCCGTCATCCCACACCGCACGACCCACGTAGTCCGAGACGGTCACCGATACCGGATCCCCCTCGGGCAACGGGGGCGCCTTGGCCTCGCGCGGCTGTACGCCGTTCGTCGTGTCACGCGCAGCGGCGTAGGCCCCAAGCGGCGGCGGGGCGATGAGGAAGATGGCCAGGACCGGCAGGAGCAGGAGCCACGCCGATCGTGGACCGCCATGTCCGTGACCATGTCCGTCATCGTGTTCATGCGGTTCATCGTGCGGTGTGGCCTCATCCACCGTGCGGCCCTTGCGCAGGACATCCACGAGGGCCAGTAGCCCGAGGAGGACAAGCAGGGCCCCGGACAGGATGAGCCAGATGCGCATATTGGCCTTGACGTAGTTCAGGTAGGCATCACCGATGGAGATCCGGAGGACCGCTCCACCGACCAGGATCAGCACGATGGCCTGTACGTCGCGTCTCATCGGAACAACCACCAGCCAACAAGAATGCTCATGAGCACGGCCAGCACGAAGGTCGCCGGGGCAAAGCGCATGGCGAATCGCCGCCCAAAGGTGCCCGCCTGGAGCGAGACGAGTTTGATGTCCACCATCGGCCCCACTACGAGGAAGGCCAGCTTGGACGTCAGCGAGAACTCACTCAAGCTCGCCGCGACAAACGCGTCCGCCTCCGAGCAAATGCTCAGTACGACGGCGAGCAAGGCCATGGCGAGGATGGAAAGCAACGGCTGAGCCGCCACCGAGTCCATCCATGTCTGCGGGACCACGACGTTGAGCGCCGCAGCGGTCAGGCCACCGATGACCAGGAAGCCGCCGGCGTGCAGGAAGTCGTGCGTCGCGGTGAGTCGGAAGGTATGCCAGGAGTTGCTGCCGACCAGATGACCCCGCGGCCCAATGCGCAGCCAATCCGCTTTGCCGAAGCGCAGCCACAACCACCCCATGATCATCGCGGTCGCCAGTGAGGCGATGAAGCGGGCCACCACCATCATCGGCTCACCTGGGAAGGCCACAAAGGTTGACGCGAGGACCACCGGGTTGATGGCCGGGGCTGATAGCAGGAAGGCCAGGGCCGCAGCGGGCGTGACACCGCGGGCGATGAGGCCGTTGGTGACCGGGACGGACGCGCACTCGCAGCCGGGGAGGGCCACTCCCGCGCAGCTCGCCACGGGTACGGCGAGGGCGGGGTTCTTCGGCAGTGCCCGTCGCCAGAACGAGGCCGGGACGAACGCCGCGATCGCTCCGGACAGCACCACGCCGAGGACGAGGAAGGGCAGCGCCTGAATGATGATGGAGACGAAGATCGTGGCACCGGTCTGCAGCGCCGGGTCGTCGAACGCACCAACGATCCAGCGTTGACCGATCACGAGAAGCAGGAGCCCTCCGGCGAGGATCTCCAAACTGCCCGGGCGATAGCCGGAACGCTCCGGCGCCGACTGGGTCATGGCTGGGCCACCGGGTTGGGTATGGCGCCGCCATACCGACGGTCACGGCGCGCATAAGTCTCACAGGCGCGCCAGAGATTGCGCCGATCGAAGTCGGGCCACAGGGCATCGTCGAACACCATCTCGGCGTACGCCGACTCCCACAGGAGGAAGTTGCTGGTGCGCTGCTCCCCCGACGACCGCACGAAGAGATCGACGTCCGGCATGTCGGGGAGGTAGAGGTGGCGGGCAATCATGCGTTCGTCGACCTTGGCCGGGTCTATGCGGCCAGCCGCCACACCCTCGGCGATGGAGGTCATCGCGTCGGCGATCTCGGCACGTCCTCCGTAGTTGACGCACATGGTCAGGTTGAGCACGGAGTTGCGCTTCGTCATCTCCTCGGCGGTCTGCAGTTCACTGATCACGCTCTTCCACAGGCGCTTGGGTCGGCCCGCCCAGCGCACCCGGACACCGAGGTCGTTCATCTCGTCGCGACGACGGTGCACCACGTCGCGATTGAAGCCCATGAGGAAGCGAACCTCCTCGGGTGAGCGCTTCCAGTTCTCGGTGGAGAAGGCGTACGCCGATAGCCAGGTCACACCAATTTCGATGGCACCGTGGACGACGTCAAGGAGGGAGTGCTCGCCCGCTTCGTGGCCGGCGGTGCGGGGTAGTCCGCGCTCCTTGGCCCAGCGGCCGTTGCCGTCCATGACCACGGCAACATGGCGCGGGACGAGGTCACGCGGGATAGCCGGTGGCGTCGCACCAGAGGTGTGAGGCGTCGGGGCGGTCGGCACGCCCCCATCCTGTCATCCCCGTCGGCGCATCCTTCGTTGTTCACAGCCCCAGTTGTCGATGCGGCGAAATTCGGCTGCGTGCGCTCGGCTACATCCACACAGCAACGTGTGCTCGACTACATGCGCTCAACAAGGGGCAGCGAGCGCAGGCCGCGCTCCAGATGCCACGTCACCAGGGCCGCGGTCAGACCGCTGGACTCACGCCGGAATCGCATGTCGCTCGCATCGGCCGCTGCCCAATCCCCGGACAGCAGCGCTCCCATGAGCGCCAGGGTCTCCGGAGCCGGGGTCGTCGCTCCGGAGCCTCGGCAGTCCGGACACAGCGCGCCGCCGCCGGAGATCGAGAACGCCCGGTGCGGCCCGATCCGACCGCATCGCGCGCAGTCGTCGAAGGACGGCGACCAGCCCGCGATGGCGAGGGAGCGCAGGAGGAAGGCATCGAGCACAAGGGAGGCGTCGTGGGTCCCCGACACCAGCGTGCGCAGGCCACCGACGAGGAGGAGGAATTGCTGCGTCGCCGACTCCTTCTCGATCGGGGTCAGGCGCTCCGCTGCTTCGAGCATCGCCGTTCCCGACGTCCACCGGGGATAGTCCTCGGCCAGACGCGCACCATGACTGGTGATGGACTCCACCTGCGTGACCGTGTCCAGAGATCGACCCTCATAGAGCTGTACGTCGATGTGCGTGAAGGGCTCGAGCCGTGCGCCAAAGCGACTGCCGGTACGCCGTACGCCCTTCGCCACACAGCGCACGCGACCGTTCGCGCGGGTGAGCAGCGTGACGATGCGGTCCGCCTCACCCAGACGCTGGGTGCGCAGGACGATCGCCTCGTCACGGTAGGTCGGCATCGCCCCATCCTCGCAGGATCAAAAGCCCAAACGCCGTAACTGCTTCGGGTCGCGTTGCCAATCCTTGGCCACCTTCACGCGCAGGTCGAGGTAGACCGGTACGCCGACCAGCGCCTCGATGCCGCGTCGAGCCTTGGTGCCGACCTGCTTCAATCGGCTTCCACCCTTGCCGATCACGATGGCCTTCTGCGAGTCCCGCTCGACGAAGACGTTGGCATAGATGTCGAGCAGCGGACGATCCTCGGGTCGGTCCTCACGCAGCGACATCTCTTCGACCACCACGGCGAGGGAGTGCGGCACCTCATCGGTGACACCTTCGAGCGCCGCCTCGCGAATCAATTCCGCTACGAGTGTCTCCTCGGGCTCATCGGTGACCTCGCCATCGGGGTAGAGCGCAGGGCCATCGGGCAGCAGCCCGATGAGCAGATCGGTCAGGACGTCCACATTGGCGCCGTCGACGGCAGATACCGGGACGACCTCCGCCCACTCCAGACCGACCTTGGCGCCGAGTTCGGCCGCCTCCACGAGTCGTTCGGCGACCTGCGCCGGTGTGGCGAGATCGGTCTTGGTGACGACGGCGAATGTCGCGCGGGCTCCTCCCCGACGAGCGCGCGCCAGTTCGCCAGCGATGTAGGCATCGCCGGGGCCCACCTTGGCATCGGCGGACAGGCACAGGGCCGCGACGTCAACGCTCGACCACGCTTCACGCACCAGGTCATTGAGACGCTCACCGAGCAGGGTCTTGGGCTTGTGCAGTCCGGGGGTGTCGAGGATGACGAGTTGAGCATCGGGCCGGGTGAGGATGCCCCGAATGACGTGACGCGTCGTTTGCGGGCGGCTCGAGGTGATCGCCACCTTGGTGCCCACGATCGCATTGGTGAGGGTGGACTTGCCCGCATTCGGTCGGCCGACGAAACAGGCCAGGCCGGCACGATGGTCGCTCACCCGGCTGATTCTCCCGTACGCCGATCGGCCCGAGTCAGGCGCCTGCGTCGACGGTGGCCAGGACGGTGCCGTCTGGTGACACCAGGTGTACCGGCACGCCCGGACCACCGAGGTCACGCAGGGCGGAGAAGTCCGGTGGTTCCTCCGCGGTGGCCCCCACGATGACGGCCGCCTCGACTCCGCGGGAGCCGGAGGACACGGCGGTGGCCACGGCCAAGTCCAGGGCGCCGAGGACGAGGGAGGGCAGCCGCACGTCGGCCGCCGCATAGGTGCGCCCGGTCTCATCGCGTAGGGCCGCGCCCTGGGGTGCGCCAATTCGGCCGCGGGCCCCCCGCGCGAGTGTGACGAGCTTGGCGTCCTCCGCACTCAACTCAGTGGTCATCGCCATCCTCGCTCTCGTCGGGGTCCGGGGCCACGCGCACGGCAAACACACTCCCGATGCGATTGCGACGCCCGGAGGCCTCCTCAGCCCGCAGGCGCCAGCCATCGACTTCCACGATGGCGCCGGGGATCGGCACACGACCGAGCCGCTTGGCCATCAGGCCGAGGACGGTGTCGACACCCTCCTCCTCGCCATCGATGTCGACGTCGATGAGGTCGGCGAAATCGTCGACATGCATCCGCGCACTCACGCGATACGAGCCATCCTCCAGAGCCGCCACCTCCGGCGCTGCGGTGTCGTACTCGTCGTCGATCTCTCCGACGATCTCCTCCAGAAGGTCCTCAATGGTCACGAGGCCGGCGGTGCCGCCGTACTCGTCGACGACGATGGCCATGTGCGTGCGTGCGGTCTGCATGTCGCGCAGCAACTCGTCGACCCGCTTGCTGTCCGGCACCATGTACGTCGGCCGCATCAGCGACTCGACCGTCTCGGACTGTTCGGCGTCCCGGTTGTCGAACACGCGGCGCACGACATCCTTGAGATAGACGACACCGATCACATCGTCGGCGTTTTCGCCGATCACCGGAATGCGCGAGAAGCCGGACCGCAGGCCGAGGGAGAGCGCCTGCCGCAGGGTCTTGTGCCGCTCGATGAAGACCATCTCCGTGCGCGGCACCATCACCTCGCGCACGTAGGTGTCACCGAGTTCGAACACCGAGTGGATCATCTGGCGTTCGTCGTCCTCGATCAGGTCCTCATCCCCCGCAATATCCACGAGTTCCCGGAATTCGGCCTGTGTCGCGAAGGGCCCCTCCCGGTAGCCCTTGCCGGGAGTGATGAGATTGCCGATGAGGATAAGCAAGGTCGACAGCGGGCTGAGTACGCCGGCCAGCAGACGTACGACGCCCGCGCTGCGCAGGGCGATGCGGTCAGCGTGCTGACGCCCCAGGGTGCGGGGCACGACGCCAAGGACCGCGTAGGAAATGACGACCATGATCGCCACGATCACCAGCAGCGCCACCCACACCGGCCATTGCAGGTCCACGCTGAGGTTCGCGACGCCGACGTACGACACAAGCACCGTTGCCGTCACCGACGAGGTCGTGGACAAGAAGAGCAGGACGTTGACGTAGCGGGGACGATCACCGAGAACGACAAGGAGCCGGGTCGCCCCGCGCACATCATCACGGGAGAGTTCTTCGATGTGCGACCGCGAGACACGCCCGATGGCGGTCTCGGCCATGACCAGCAACCCGGTGACGATGATGAGGAGGGCCGCGAGCAGCAGCAGCCACAGATCCGTACTCATGCAGCTCCCCCGGATCGCCAGGCGGCGAGGAGGTCGTCCTGGAGCGCGAACATCACCGCGTGCTCCTCGGGCTCGGCATGGTCGTGACCGAGGAGATGCAGCACACCGTGCGTCAGGAGAAGTTCCAACTCAGCCTGCGTCGAGTGCCCCGCCGCATCGGCCTGCCGCTGCGCCACCGTCGGGCACAGGATGATGTCGCCGAGCACGCCAAGCGGGCGTGGGCCTGAGCCGGAACCGGCTCGCAGTTCATCCATCGGGAAGCTCAGGACGTCCGTCGGACCGGGCAGGTCCATCCACTGCACGTGCAGGCGCTCCATCTCCGGCTCGTCGACGAGAGCGATGGACAGTTCGCACTCGGGATCGAGGTTGAGTCGATCGAGCAGGAAGGTCGCCTGGGCGACGAGGCGATCGATGTCGGCGAGATCGTCGCCCGAACTATCGGACACGTCGATGGTCATCGCGCTACGCCCGGCGCGGTCCGCGCCGCTTCGCCTCGATGCCCTGGGCCGAGGCCACCTCAGCGTCGTACCGCCCGTAGGCCTCGACGATGCGCCCCACCAACCGGTGGCGTACGACATCGGCCGACGTCAGTTTGCAGAAGGACACGTCATCGATGTCCTCCAAAATCTCCTGCACGACCTTGAGTCCGGAGATCGTC
The DNA here is from genome assembly GCA_964351035.1 of uncultured Actinomyces sp. Classification (GTDB taxonomy): domain Bacteria; phylum Actinomycetota; class Actinomycetes; order S36-B12; family S36-B12; genus Mxb001. The sequence goes on along the minus strand of CAYGMM010000094.1, from coordinate 2,669 downwards.
GCGGACGGCAGATCCACCTGCGTGACGTCACCGGTCACGACCATCGTCGATCCGAAGCCCAAACGCGTGAGGAACATCTTCATCTGCTCGGGCGTGGTGTTCTGCGCCTCGTCCAAGATGATGAAGGCATCGTTGAGGGTGCGGCCGCGCATGTAGGCCAGCGGAGCGATCTCAATGGTGCCGCTGGTGATCAACCGCGGGATCGAGTCGGGGTCGAGCATGTCGTGCAATGCGTCGTACAGCGGGCGCAGATAGGGATCGATCTTCTCCGACAGCGTGCCGGGGAGGAAGCCGAGGCGCTCACCTGCCTCGACCGCTGGACGGGTCAGGATGATGCGCGTGACCTTCTTGGCCTGCAGTGCCTGAACCGCCTTGGCCACGGCCAGGTAGGTCTTGCCGGTGCCGGCCGGCCCGATGCCGAAAGTCACCGTGTTGGCATCGATGGCGTCGACGTAGCGCTTCTGGTTGAGCGACTTGGCCCGGATCGTGCGACCGCGCGAACTCAGGATGTTGGTGGAGAGGACCTCGGCCGGCCTGGTGCCGGATCGCAGCAGGGTGATGCTCCGCTCGACGGACTCGCTCGTCAGACCCTGACCGGTGCGCAACACCGCGAGCATCTCGGCGAACAGCAACTCGACGAGACCGACGTCCTCACCCTCACCGGAGATGGTGATCTCGTTGCCGCGCACGTGCACGTCTGTCTCGGCGAACTGCGCCTCGATCACGCGCAGGAATTCATCCCCTGGACCGAGCAGTGCCACCATGGGTTGGCTCGAGGGGACCGTGATCGTCGCCTGGGCGGGAGTGCTCGTCATCGCGTGGTGATCGTACCCCTCAGCCGGGCGGCCAGCTGAGCGAGCGACCGCCGAGCAGGTGGACATGGGCATGGCCGACGGTCTGACCGCCCTCACGCCCGGTGTTCGCGACCAGACGATGTCCGGTCTCGCTGATGCCCTCGGATTCGGCCAATCCGGCCGCCACCTCGAACATCTCCCCCGCCAACGACGGGTCAGCGACGGCCACGGCCGGCAGGTCATCGAAGTGGTCGGCCGGGATGATGAGGATGTGGGTCGGGGCCTTGGGATCGATATCCCGGAAGGCGAGGACCCGGTCGGTCCGGACGACGACGTCAGCCGGGATGTCACCGGCCGCGATGGCACAGAACAGGCAGTCGCTCACGGCGCCATCCTTGCATCCGACCAGCGAGCCGTCGATGAGAGCACGATCGCTGCCGCCACCGTGCCGGCCGTCGACGTACGCAGGACCGTGGGACCGAGCCGCGCGGGCACCGCCCCCGCCGCCGCGAACTGCTGACGCTCGCGATCACTCACGCCGCCCTCGGGACCCACGATGAGCAGGATGTCGCCGGAGCCCGGGACGTCGTACGCCGTGATGGGCGTCTGGGCCTCCTCATCAAGGACCAGTGCGAGGGTCGCACCCGACACGAGAGCCGCCACATCATCGGAAGAGTGCACGTCGAGTACGCGCGGGTGATGGGCGCGACGCGCCTGCTTGGCTGCCGCGTGGGCGGTGCTCCGCCACCGGTTGACGCCGCGCCGAGCACGATCGGCATCCCATCGCACCACCGCATGTGCGGCTGCCCAGGGCACGATCACGTCGACCCCGACCTCGGTCAGGGACTCCACCGCTCGCTCGCCGCGATCGGACTTGGCCAGGGCCTGCACCACGGTGATGCGCGGCTGCGGCTCCGGTTCCTGTGTCGTGCTGAGGACCCGGACGTCTACGCGATCACGCTGAGCCGACGTCACCTCGCCACTGACGCGACGTCCGGCCCCGTCGACGAGGTCGATCACCTCTCCGACTCGAACGCGCACGACCTGGGCGGCATGGTGCGCCTCGCTACCGGTGAAACTCACATCACCGCCCACGACCGCATCGTCGAGGTGTTCGGCGACGAAGGTGTGAACGCCCATCAGCGGCCGCTGAACGCGCCGCGCAGGCGCGAGAAGAATCCACCGGATTCCTCGGACTGCTCCTGGGTGCGCAGTTGCGCACCCTCTTCGCCGCGATCGGTGGCCAGGTCGCGCAGCAACTCCTCCTGGCGCGCGGTCAGCCGGGTCGGCGTCCGCACGTCGAGGTGGACGTGCAGGTCACCCCGACCAGAACCGCGCAGGCGCGGCACGCCGCGACCACGCAGGGTAATGACCGCCTGCGGCTGAGTGCCGGCAGCGATCTGCACCTGCTCTTCGCCGTCCAGGGTTTCCAGAGCCATAGAGGTCCCGAGCGCAGCCGCGGTCATGGGCACCTCGACCACGCAGTGCAGATCATCGCCACGGCGTTCGAAGACCGGATGCGGCAACTGGACGATTTCGACGAAGAGATCCCCGGGTTCTCCGCCCCCGGGGCCCACCTCGCCGCGACCGGCGAGCTGAATGCGCGTGCCGGTGTCGACGCCGGGCGGGATGCTGACGGTGAGCGTCGTGCGCGTGCGGACACGACCTTCGCCGGAGCATTCCACGCACGGATGCGGAATCCTGGTGCCGAAGCCTTGGCACTGGGGGCACGGCCGCGACGTCATGACCTGACCGAGGAATGATCGCTGGACGTTCTGGATCTCCCCGCGCCCCTTGCACATCGGGCAGGTCGCGACCTGCGTGTTGGGCGCCGTGCCGGCCCCCTCGCAGGAGGTGCACCCGACGGCGGTGTCG
>CAYGMM010000093.1:0-9486 GCA_964351035.1 uncultured Actinomyces sp. | reverse complement strand
GCGGATCTTACGCGCCACCATGGCGACGGCAGCCCCGGCGACCGGAGTCGATCGCGAGGCGTAGGTGCCCATGCCGAACGGCGCGGTGTCGGTGTCCCCCTCCTCGACCACGATGTCATCGGCCGGGATACCGAGCTCGTGGGCGACGATCTGCGCCCACGTCGTCTCATGGCCCTGCCCCTGCGTCTTCGCACCGGTGCGCAGGATGGCCTTGCCGGTCATGTGGACCCGGAGCTCAGCCGAGTCGAACATCTTGATACCCAGGATGTCGTATTCGCGACTGTTGCCGGCGCCGAGCGGCTCGGTCATCGTCGAAATGCCGATACCGAGCAACTTGCCCCGCTTGCGCGCCTCCTCCTGCTCCTCCTTGAAGGTGCTGTAGCCGATCGCGTCGAGGGCCACGTCGAGGCACTTGCCGTACTGACCGGAGTCGGTGAGGAACCCGAACGCCGTCCGGTAGGGGAACATGTCGTCCTTGACGAGATTCACCCGGCGGAACTCGGCCTGGTCCATGCCCAGGTCGTTCGCCGCCGTGTGCATCATGCGTTCCTGGAAGAACATTGCCTCCGTGACACGGAACGAACACCGGTAGGCCACGCCACCGGGTGCCTTGGTCGTGTAGAAGCCCTCACTCGTCAGGTGAGCCGCCGGTACGTCGTACGCAGCGAATGTGGAGTGCATCAGGCCGATCTTGAACTTCGTCGGCTGGGCGTCGGCGTAGAACGCGCCGTGGTCGGACACGGTGTGCATCCGCATACCGAGGATCTTGCCGTCCTTGCGCAACGCCAACTGGCCCTGCAGGTAGACGTCTCGGCCGAAGCCGGTCGAGATCAGGTTGCCGGACTTGTCCTCGATCCACTTGACCGGGCGCTCGGTGAGGATGGACGCCAGGATCGAGATGACGTAGCCGGGGTAGACCGGCACCTTGTTGCCGAAGCCGCCGCCGAGGTCCGGGGAGATGATGCGAATCATGTGCTCGGGGAGTTCGGCCACGAGGGAGACGGCCGCGCGGATGATGTGCGGCGCCTGCGTCGTCATATAGACAGTCAGTTTGCCCGTGGACCGGTCGTAGTCGGCGATCGAGCCGCAGGGCTCGAGCGGTGACGGGTGCGACCGCGGGTAGTGCAGATCGACGGTCGAGACGACATCGGCCTCGGCGAAGGCCCGATCGGTCGCCTCCTTGTCGCCGATCTCCCAGTCGAAGACCTTGTTGGTGGTCTGGTTCTCTTTGTCGTCGCGAATGAGCGGCGCGCCCTCTTCTTGGGCCTGGAAGGGATTCACGACCGCCGGCAGTTGCTCGTACTCGACGACGATCCGGCTGCACGCATCCTTGGCGATGTAGGGATCGTCCGCGATCACCGCCGCGACCTCCTGGCCCTGGAAGCGCACCTTGTCGGTCGCGAGGACCGCCTGGGTGTCGTAGGACAGGGTTGGCATCCAGGCAAGGTTGCGGGCGGCCATCGTCTCGCCGGTCAACACCAGGCGTACGCCGGGCACCTCCCATGCGGCGGTGGTGTCGATCGACTTAATCCGGGCATGGGCTACCGGGCTGCGCAGGATCTCCATATGCAGCATGCCGGGAAGGACGACGTCGTCGACGTACTTGCCCTTGCCGCGGATGAAACGGTTGTCCTCGACACGGCGGCGGCTCGCGCCCATGCCGCCGATCTTGAGTTCATCGAGTGCCATTACTCGGCCTCCTCAGCGCGCATCTTCTCAGCGGCCCACATGACCGACTTCACGATGTTCTGATAGCCGGTGCAGCGGCACAGGTTGCCCGACAGCGCCCAGCGGATCTCATCTTCGGTGGGATTGGGGTTGCGCTCCAAGAGTGCCTTGGACGCCATCATCATCCCCGGAGTACAAAAGCCACACTGCAGACCATGCTCCTGCTTGAACCCCTCCTGAATCGGGTGGAGTTCGCTGGCGGTCGCGAGACCTTCGACTGTCTCGACCTCGTGCCCATCGGCCTGGACCGCGAGCATCGTGCAGCTCTTGATCGGGCGGCCATCGAACAGGACCGTGCAGGCACCGCAGTTCGTGGTGTCGCATCCGGTGTGCGTGCCGGTGAGCTTGAGCGCCTGGCGCAGCATGTGCGCGAGCAGGAGCCGGGGCTCGACGTCAACGGTGCGCTTCTCGCCGTTGACGGTCACGGTGACGCGCCGGGTGGGCACGTTCGCGGGAACCTCCGCGGGAACTTCCTCGTACAGGCTCGTCATGGTCACGCTGCTTTCTGCTCGGAGCGGGCGATGCCCGTCAGGATGCGGGAGACGAAGGTCTTGACGATGTGGCGCTTGTAGGCAGCCGACCCGCGATGGTCGGTCCGGGGATCGGCGGCCTCGGCCACCGCGTCCGCGGCGGCCTCGATGTTCTCGGCCGTCAGGGTCTTGCCGGCAAGGACCGAAATCGCGTCGTTCGCGTCGATGGTCTTGCCGCCGACACCGGCAAGGGCGCAACCGGCCCGGGTCACGACGTCGCCGTCCATGTCCAGCGCCACCGCAACCGAGGCGGTCGCGAAGTCCCCGACACGTCGCTCGAGCTTGAGGTAGCCACCCCGCGCCTTGCCCTTGGCCGGCGGGATGACCGCCTCGACCGCCAGCTCGTTGTAGGCGAGGGCATTGGTGAAGGGACCGGAGACGAAGTCGCGCATCGCGATCTCACGACGGCCGTTGGGGCCCTGGGCCACGATGCGGCCATTGAGGGCGATCATCGTCGCCGCCCAGTCGCCCTGGGGATCGGCGTGGCAGACGGAGCCAACGAAGGTGCCGCGCGTACGCACAATGGGATCCGCGACGAGGCCGGCAGCATCGGCCAGCGTGGGGTGGGACTGCCGGATGATCTCGGAGAACTCCAGATCCTCATGCCGGCACAGCGCGCCAATGCGCAAGGTGCCGTCGGGATCGAGGCGGTGGTAGTCGAGGGCCTTGATGTTGTTGATGTCGACAAGGCGCTCGGGCGAAGCGAAGCGGAGCTTGAGCATCGGCACCAGACTCTGGCCACCGGCGAGAACCTTGGCCTCGCCACCACTGCGATCGAGGATGGCGATGGCCTCGGCGACCGTGGTCGGCGAGTCGTAGGCAAACCGGGATGGGTACATGGTGGTCCTCTCGGTCTCAGCCCTGGCTGTCGCGTACGGCGACGGGCATCGAGTCGGCGTCGGGATCGGGACGTGGCTCCTGGTGCGGGGGCCAGGGGCCCTGGACCGGCTGCCCGGCGACCTTCAGGTAGTCGATGATCTGGGGCCAAGCCCAGATGGTGGGACTCGAACCGGTCTTCGGCGAGTTCTCGATCAGGGCGTACATCCGCGGATTGCCGCTTTCGTGGCCACTGGACTCAACTGCCATGCGAACCCCCTTTGGGGACTAGGAGCGATTCGCGAAAACTACTCCTGTTCAAAGGTTGTGCAACTTGAAATCCGCATTTACTCAGGAATGTCGCAAACCCGTCCTATTCGGACAGGGCCGTGCACTGCCGGCACCGTCCACAACCCCCGGTGGATTCACGCTGGCAACCTTGCCGGGCCGGCACCGTCGGCCGAACATTCCGGCGGTGGCTTCACCCGGTAGCCGCTATCCCGCCAGAAAACCCCGTTTTGCAGCACCGAAAACGTGGTTTTCCGGCGCCATAGCGCGGGCGGATCAGGATTCGCCGGGTTGGACCGGGTGATGTCCCCGATGACAGGCGACTCTCGGGGCTAAAGGGAGCGAACGGCGATGATCTCGGCCGCGATCGCCACGGCCACCTCGGCCGGCGCCCGGCCACCGATATCGAGTCCGGCCGGTCCGTGCACCCGGCTCAGGTCCGTCACGTCCCGATACCCGAGCCAGTCGGCCCGGGCCTGCTGCATGTCTCGCGAGCCCAGCGCACCGATGTACCCGCTATCGCTGTCGAGTGCTGCCATCAGACAGCGACTCGAGGCCTCCACGTCATGCCCCATCACCACAATCGCGTCCAGATGGCTCAGCGTGGCCGCCAGGCCTGTCACCACCTCGGGTCGCGCGTCGCTGGCAACTTTCCATCCGAGGAGTTCGCCCTGCCGGATGAGCGCATCCGCCATGGGGCCCCGACCGGCGACCACGAGTCGAGGCGTGGGCGACAGCGATGTCACGACGCTGTCCGCCTCTTGGGTGATCGACACTCCCCCGCCCGTGTCGGTCTCGCTCACCTCGACCCCGGTGACCACGTCGCCTTCGAGATGGCAGGTGACAACGACGGCGTCCCGCTGCAGCAGCCGTGGCCAGAGGTCGGCGGGGAAGAGATCCGCAGGCACGACGAGGAATTCCACCTGTACTCCAGCCGAGAGACCACACACGGCAGCTTCGAACTCCGTCACCGAGTGGCGGACGAGCCGGCCCTCGCTCAGTTGCCGCGAGGCGATATCGGCGAGAAGGCCATCAAAAGCCCCGCCGGCCAACGACCCGATGCGGCCACCTCCGGGCGTGATCGCGAGAGCCTCCTCAGAGGGAGTGGGCGACAGCATCCAGGCCACGTCGGCCCGTGTTCCCGAGCGGACGCAGGCAGCGACAGTGAGGGCGATGTCATACACAGGCGCGAGTGTAGGTCCGGTTGGACCAGGGCGCGACGGCACAATCGACGGCGCAATCAGGGCCCCGAGTCGCAGCGGTCACACGCCCTTCGGGCGCAGATAGCGCTGTGCCAGACCACCGATGAAGTCGAACATGAGCGCGATCAGCGCGACCAGGGCGGCACCGACGAAGATCGCCGTAGGCCGGTTCAACTTCAGACCCGCGTTGATCGTCTCGCCAAGCCCACCACCGCCGATGAGGAAGGCCAGCGCCGCCATACCTACGTTGATCACCACTGCGGTACGAATGCCGGCAACGATGACCGGCACCGCGAGCGGCAACTCCACTCGGGTGAGCCGTTGCCAGCCGGTCATGCCCATTCCCTTGCCGGCCTCGATGACGGAGCGATCAACCTGTTCCAAGCCCACGATGGTGTTGCGCAAGACGGGCAGTAGGGCAAACGTCGCGAGCGCCACGATCACCGTGAAGGCACCGGCACCGAGCCACACGAAGAAGAGCACGATCAGGCCATACGCCGGGATCGCTTGCCCGAGCCCCAAGACCGTGACCATGCCGTCCTTGATTCGGGGGAAATTCTCTCGCGTAACCAAGATGCCGACGGGCACGGCGACGATGATGACCAGGAGCGTGGAGAAGAAGGCCAGGTACAACTGCTGATAGGCCTGCCTGGCCAATTGACTCGGCTCCAAGATGCGCGCCGTCGTCTCATCGAAGTCGGAGTAGAACCAGACTGTCGCCAGCAGCACAGCCAGTGCCAACGCGAGCAGCGGCGTCACGATCAGGTCGAGCTGCTCCGACCCCCACGACGTGAGTCGGCTGCGTTTGCTCGGCTTGGCAGAAACCGCGAGGGAGGTCATGACGAGGAGGCTCCATTGCCCGCGGTTAGGAGCAGTGACGCCAGGCTTTCGATGGTGCAACCACCGAGGTAGCGGCCGCGAGCGTCCACGACGACGGCCATGCCGCTTGACGTCGTCAACATGGCCGACAACGCGTCCTGGAGGGTGTCCTCGGGTTGCACCTGGACCGTGATCGGCCGACCGGCCGATTCGATCGCCCGCTCGGAGGAGTTGAGCGCCCGCTCGTCGATCCAGCGCAACGGATGCTCGTTGGCGTCAAGGAGCACGGCCGTGCTGACACCGGCATCCGACATCGCCTGCAACGCCTGGCCACGATGCACCGGCTTGTGCAGTGTCACCATCGGGGCCAAATCGATATCGCGCACTCGACGCAGGGTCAGGGTCTTCAGCACCGCCCCGGAGCCGAGGAAGTTCTCCACGAACTCATCCGCAGGCTCGGTGAGGATGACCTCGGGGCGCTCCAGTTGAGCGATCTCCGAGCCCTCCCGCAGGATGGCGATGCGGTCGCCCATCTTGACCGCCTCGTCGATGTCATGGGTGACGAAGACGATCGTCTTGCGCAATTCGCTCTGCAGCCGCAGGAACTCGTTTTGCAGCCGGTCGCGGGTAATGGGGTCGATGGCGCCGAACGGCTCGTCCATCAACAGCACGTCCGGATCGGCACCCAGGGCGCGCGCGACTCCCACGCGTTGCGCCTGCCCACCGGACAACTCATTGGGATACCGATCCCGATAGACGGCCGGATCCATGCCCACGAGTTCAAGCAGCTCGTCGACGCGTTCCTTGACGCGCTTCTTCGGCCACCGCAGAAGCTTGGGCACGGTGGCGACGTTCTCGGCGATCGTGCGATGCGGGAAGAGCCCGACCTGTTGGATGACGTAGCCGATCCGGCGGCGCAGGGCGTTGGGGTCGACCTTGGTGACGTCTTCGCCCTCGTAGAAGATGCGGCCGGCGGTCGGCTCGATCATGCGATTGATCAGACGCAGGGTGGTGCTCTTGCCGCAGCCGGATGGGCCGACGAGGACCAGGATCTCGCCGGGCTCCACATCCATGGAGAGATCGCGTACGGCCGGCTCGTCAACACCGTGGTACTGCTTCGTCACGTGCTCGAGTCGGATCAGGGGTTCAGACACGTCAAGTCCTTTCGCGGTCACGCGGTCTTGCTCTTGCCACGGATGCCGGACGGAGTCGTGAATCGCCCGAGAATCAGCAGAGCGCCATCAATGGCAAGGGCCAGCAGGACCGACAGGATCACACCGGTCCAGATGGCCTCGAGGGAGTTGGGAAGTGGCAGCCGAGCCAGTCCACTCTTGATGAAGTCACCAAGTCCGCCGCCGGCGACGAGCGTGGCGATGGCGGAGATGCCCACGGTCAACAGCGCGGAGACCCGGATACCGGCCAGCATGACCGGCCAGGCCAGCGGCAACTGCACCTGCAGGAGGGTTTGCCGCGGTGTCAGACCCATCCCACGCGCGGACTCCAAGACGCTGGGGTCGACCGCGTCGAGGCCGGCGGTCGTATTGCGCAGGATCGGCAGGATCGCGTAGAGGAACAGCGCGATGAAAGACGGCACGAAGCCCAGTCCCACCAGCGGGATGAAGATGGTGAAGAGGGCCAGCGACGGGATCGTGAGGAACACCGAGGCGATGGCCAACGAGAGTTCCTTGCCGAACGCGTGGTGGCGGGTTGCGACGCCCACGACGACCGCGAGCAAACCTGCGGCAAGCGTGACAGTGACGACGTAGACGAGTGTCTCTCCGAGTGCGGTGAAGACCAGGTCCCACCGCTCACTGAGGTACTCGAACCAACTAGTGATGCCTTCCATGGCAAGAGGGCCGATGCCGGCGCCGTTGGGGGCGGCGTACCGAAGTACGCCACCCCCAGCAGGCGCTAGCCGGCGATGATGCCCTGCTCGACCAGGTAGTTCTTGGCGACCGCCGACGGCTCCTGGCCGTCCGCGGACACCTCAGCGTTGAGCTGAGCCATCTTCTCGTTGCTCAGCGGAGCCAGGATCGCGTCGACGATGCCCTGGAAGGACTCCGGCGCCTCATCGAACTTCTCCTTGCGGAATGTCGCTGAGACGTTGTACACGATGTTGACGCCCGGGTCCTCGACGAGGGCCAGGCCCAATGCCGGGATGCGGCCGTCGGTGGTGAAGACCTCGCCGAAGGTGCAGTTGTCATTGGCGGTCTCGGTGTAAATCACGCCCGTGTCCAGGATCTTCGCCTGGCCGTCCGGCAACGTGATGCCGGTCGCTTCCTCGGTAAGGATCAAACCGTCGGGGCGATCGGGGAACTCCGACTCCATGCAGACCACGGCGTCCGGATTGTCGCGGACGTACTCCATCATCGTCTGCAGGGTGAACGGACCACCGTTGGCTTCGGTCGCCGCGGGGCTTGAGGCGAAGCCGTAGGTGTTGTTGAACGGCGAGCGTCCGATCCAGATGATGTTGTTCTTCTCCAGATCCATCTCGGCAACGCCGTTGGTCAACTCCACGGAGTCGAAGCTCGGATCTTCCTGACCGAGGTGAACGGTCCAACCCGTGCCGTTGTACTCCATGTAGACATCGATCTCACCGGACTCCAGGGCCGAACGCGCGACGGCCGTGCCGCCGAGGTTGACCTTGTCGTCGACGGTTGCTCCGGCCGCGCCGAAGGCCTGCACCATCATCTGGCCCAGGATCAGCTGCTCGTCGAAGTCCTTCGAGCCGACGGCCACATTGATGCCTTCGAGCCGGTAGGTGTCGGTGACGGTCGATCCCCCTGCGGAACCGGAGGAACTCGAATCACCGGAGTCGCTCGAACCGCCACATGCGGCGAGCACCATTGCGGATGCGCCGGCGACGGCCATCCACGTCCACGTACGTCGTGCCACTGTCTATCCCCTTTGCTTAGGTGCTTACTCAACTCTTACGTGCGCTTTTCGCATTCACGCCTGAGCCATGAACGTATCCGGGTTATCCGGACGCCTGTCCCGTCGCATGAGGGGCGCCTCGGATTCTGCGACGGTAATGGGACATCCGCGCGACATAGGACGGCGGACGGTTATCTCTCCGTAACCGCTTTAGCGAAACGACCACTGCTGCCTCGGTCGCTGTCCAGCATCAGTTGTTCGTCGTGCCCGGAGGATCAAGCCGCGCGTGAACGGCGGCGATCACGGCGGAGATTTCGTTGCTCGTCTTCATCGCCCCCACCGCCCCGCCCATGACGAGGGCACTGACCTGCTCGCTAACACCTGCGTCCACGATGACCCCGGACACCGGGTCGACGTACAGGTCGAAGCGCAAGTCCATGCGCTGGCCGAAACCGCCCAGCAAGATGTTGCGCCCCACACTCCCCCGCGTTGCCTGGATCGACCAGGTTGACGGGTAGGAGACGTCGTAACCGCGCCCGAGGAGTTCGTCGACGAGAGCCTGCCGGACCGTTTCCGGTGACGCGGTCGGGAAGGTCGCCCGCATCTGAGCCATGGTTCACGTATACGCCATTTTCGCGGCCTCGTCGCCCATAAGCGCGAATGACAACCGAATCGGTCACCTCCGCCGCGATTTCACCGCCCGAAGATGCGGCAGCAGGTGCGCGATCGGCCCGGGGTCCCTATTGCCCGGCTATCGGTGGACACAGGAAGGGGAAGATCCTTGGACGTCCGTTAATGATGTCCCGGGACTTCACGATGTCGGGCTGACCGGAACCGTCGCCCCGCCCCCAGCGAGACTCCTCCCCAACCCTGCCGATTCACACAAGACAACAAAAAAGACCCGGGGATCAACCCCAGGTCCTTTTCGTGGTCGGGCTGACAGGATTTGAACCTGCGACCCCTTGACCCCCAGTCAAGTGCGCTACCAAGCTGCGCTACAGCCCGCCGTCCCACCGTCCCAGCGCCGGCCCGTACGGGTCGAAACTGGCTTGCGGGAACCGCGTGATCCTATCCAAGCCGGTACGCCGACCCGACAGCAGGTGGTAGGCGATCCATACAGACTGCTGAGTGGCGGAGGCTAGCGGCGGCGCTTTTCGCGGATGCGCAGGTTCAGTCGGATGGGGCTGCCGACGAAACCGAACTCCTCGCGCAAACGACGCCCCACGAAG
>CAYGMM010000092.1:4252-9579 GCA_964351035.1 uncultured Actinomyces sp. | reverse complement strand
CCTCGCCGACGCCGCGGCCGCCGCTGACGACCACCTTGGCTTCGGCGAGGCTCACACCGCCGCCACCGCTGCCGACGCGATCGACGACACGCACGGCGAGGTCGGCGTCGGTGAGTTCGGGGGAGAACTCCACGACCGCGGCCGGCGCCGCACCCGCGATCGACTCGGGGGCAAACACATGTGCGGTGACCGAGGCGATGAGCATGGAAGCGTGCACTCGGGCGGTCTCGAGAACGTTGCCGGCCCAGCGGTTGCGCGTCACCGTGGCGACGTCGCCACCGAGGGCGATCTCAGTGCACTCAGCCGCGAAGGGCTCGTCGAGGATGGCCGCCGCGTGGGCGAGCACCTCATTGCCGCGCGGGGAACCGATGGCGAGCACGGCCGCCGGGCTGAACTGCTGGGCCGCGCTGGCCAAAGCACGACCGGAGGCCATCGGCGTGTAATCGGTGATCCGCGGATCCACGGCCACGTGCACGGTGCCCACCCCGAACTCGCCGAGTCGGGGGGCCAGGGCCACGGCATCCGCTCCGACCATGACGGCCTGGACATCGGAGTCCAGCCCGCGGGCCGCGGTGATCGCCTGCAGGGAGAGTTCGTCGAGGGTGCCTCGATCGTGGTCGACGTAAACGAGGATCATGCGAGGACTCCGATCTCCTTGAGGATTTCCACGACGCGGGGAGCCGCGTCCGGACCGTTGCCGATGACCTCGGCGGTGCCCACCTCCTGCGGTGGGAGAGCCAGGCTCACCTTCTCCACGCGCGGTTCGGGACGGGTCGGGTTGGCAGTGTCGATGGGCTTCTTGCGGGCCTTGATACGGCCCGGCACCGACGGGTAGCGCGGGATGTTGACGCCGTCCTTGACCGCGATGACCGCGGGCAGGGTGACCTCGTAGACCTCGCGCTCGGAGCCGACGACGCGCTCGCAGCGGGCGACGCCGTTCGCGACCGACAGGCCCTTCACGTTGGTGACGATGGGCCAGCCCAGTGCGTGGGCGAGTCGCACGCCCACCTGGTAGCCGGAGACGTCGGCCGACTCGGTGCCCAAGATGACCGCCGAGAAGTCGGTCTCGTCGGAGCGGATCGCCTCAGCCAGGGCCGCGGCCGTGGCCTGGGCGTCCCACTCGGCGCCGTCGGTCTCGAGCAGTACGCCGCGGTCCACGCCGACCGCCATGAGCTCGCGGATCTGCTCGGTGGATTCCGGCGTGCCGAGGGTGAATGCCGTCACGGTGCCACCGTCCGCCTCCTTGAGCTGGACGGCGGCTTCCGTGGCGCATTCCTCGTGCGGGCTGAGGGTCCAGCCCATCGCACTGCTGCTGGTGTCGATCTCGGTGCCGTCGGCGGTGAGGGTCCACCGCCCCGGCGATAGGGGTACGCGCTTGATGCAGACAGCGATATCCATTACGACAGGATCCGTTCGTTGTTCGGGTCGAAGAGGGCGCCGGAGCCGGTCACGGTCACCGGGTACTGCTCGCCGAGGTACTCCACCAACAACTTGGTGCCGGGCGCGGAGTAGTCGGCGGGGAGGTACGTCATCAGGATGTGCTTGCCGACCGACGGGGCCGAGCCAGCGGACGTGACGTAGGAGATGCGGCCATGCGGGTCGACGATCGACTCGCCCTCGAGCGTGAGAATGGGCTCACCGCCCATCATGTAGCGCTTCTCGCCGGTCGAGGAGGTGTGGTCATCGACGGTGAGGACGCACAGCGTCGCTGCGGGCTCCTCTTCGCGGTGACGCAGGTAGGACTCCTTGCCGACGAAGTCGGCGTCCTTGACCTTCTTGGTGGCCATGCCGGCCTCGATGACGTTGAAGTCGCCCTCGAGCTCGGGTCCGTACGCGCGGTAGGCCTTCTCGAGGCGACCGGTCGTGCCGTACACGCCGATGCCGACGGGGATGAGGCCGTGCTCCTGGCCCGCCGCCCAGATGGCGTCCCACACCGCCGGACCGTCGGCCATGGAGACGTAGAGCTCCCAACCGAGGTCACCGACGTAGGAGATACGCGAGGCGAGGACGGTCTTGCCCGCGATGGTGATCTCGCGGCAGGTGCCGAAGGGGAATCCTTCGTTGCTCATGTCGGCGTCGGTCACCGCGGAGACGATGGCGCGGGCGTTCGGGCCCCAGACACCGAGGGTGGAGATGTCATCGGTGAGGTTGGTGAACGTCGCGCCCTCGGCCGCGTGGTCCTTGAACCACTTGAAGTCCGACATGCCGTGCGCGCCACCGGTGACCACACGGAAGTGGTCCTCGCCCAGTCGCATGACGGTGAGGTCCGAGCGCCAACCGCCGCTGGGCAGCAGCACGGGGGTGTAGACGACCTTGCCGACGGCGACATCCATCTGCCGCATGCAGACGCCCTGCACGGTGGCCAGGGCACCCGGGCCGGTGATGTCGAAGAGGGCGAAGGCGGTGAGGTCGACCAGGCCTGCGGTCTCGCGCATCTGCAGGTGCTCGGCGTTGATGATGGGCGACCACCAGCGGGACTCCCACTCGGCGGTGCGCGGCATCACGGCGTCGCCGTACTTCTCCACCAGGCCGGCATTGGACTCGTACCAGAAGGGGCGCTCCCACAGCACGGTCTCGTAGAAGACGGCGCCGAGGTCGGCCTCGCGGTCGTAGTACGGCGACTTGCGCACGCCGCGATTGGAGGACCACTGCTCGGCCGGGTGCACGATGCCGTAGGTCTTGTTGAAGCCCTCGTTCGCACGATCCTTGATGTGCTTGGTCGTGGTCTGCTCGGGGTAGAAGCGCGCGATGTCGGAGGCGTGCAGGTCGATCTCCGGCTCGCCGAGGACCATCCACTCGGCCAGGGCGCGTCCCACGCCGGGGCCCTCCTTGACCCACACGGCGGCGGCGGACCACAGGCCCTTGACCTCCGGGGTCTCGCCGAGGATCGGCATGCCGTCCGGAGTGAGGGAGAGCAGGCCGTTGATGGCGTACTTCTCCTGGGCGCCCTCATCGCCCCCGATCTCCGGCATGAGCTCGAGTGCGTGCTCGTCCTGATCGGCGAAGTCATCCGGGGTGAAAGGGAATTCGGTGGGGGAGAGGGCGGCCTCGGCGTTCGAGGGGATCTCCTCGGCGTCGTACAGGATCGGCCGGTGGGCGTAGGAGCCGATCTCCAGACCGGTGCCGTGCTGACGCTCGTACATGTTGGTGTCCATGTCGCGGACGATCGGGTACTCCAGGTCACCCTTGGCGTCGGCGAACATCGCGACGGGGCCGATGTCCTTCATTTGGTGGACGGCCGGAGTGAGCGGGATTTGCGCACCCGCCATGGCGGCGAGCTGGCGGCTCCAGCAGCCGGTGGCGATGACGACGTAATCGGCCTCGATGGTGCCCTGGTCGGTGACGACGGCCTTGATGTGGCCGTCCTCAACGGTGAGGTCCTTGACCTCGACGTTGGCGAAGGACTGCAACGCACCCATCTCGATGGCCTTCTCGCGCATGAGCGTGCCGGCGCGCAGCGAGTCGCAGACGCCGACGCCCTTGGTGAAGAAGCCACCGAGGATGACGCTCTCGTCGATGAAGGGCACCATCTCCTTGACCTCATCGGGGGTCAGGATGGCCATGCCGTCGACGCCCCAGGACTTACCGGAGGTGACGCGGCGGTTGAGCTCCTGCATGCGCTCGGCGGTGCGGGCCACCTCGATGCCACCGGACTCGAAGAAGGTGTCGAGTTCGATGTACTGGCGGAGGCTGTCCAGCGTGAGCTGCGCCATCTCCTTGTTGTGATCAACGAGGAAGATGAAGTTCGACGCGTGACCGGTTGAACCGCCCGGGTTAGGCAGCGGTCCCTTGTCGATCTGGACGATGTCGGTCCAGCCCAGTCGGGCCAGGTGGTAGACCATCGAGTTGCCCACGATGCCGGCGCCGATGACGACGCACTTGGCCTTGGTCGGGAGACTGCTCATTGCTTCCTCTTTCGTTGTCACTTGGGTTGTGCGGCAGGAGGGTGGTGTTGCGGTTGTGTTGATCTAGATGGCGCGACGGATTTCTGCTTCGAAGCCCCGCACATGTTGGGACATGACCTCGGCGGCGACCTCGGGGTCTCCGTCGCGGATGGCGAGGAGGAGGTCGCGATGCTCGGTGACCGCCTCGTTGAGGTTGGGCACGCGGTCGAGCGCGAGGAACCAGATGCGCAGTGCGTGCATGTAGTGCTGATCGCATACGGCTTGCAGGAAGTCGTTGTGCGCCCAGCGGTAGACCTGGTGGTGGATGCGCTGGTCGAGTTCGATGAGGCCGCGTGCGTCGGGTGCGGACGCCATGACGTCGATGGTCAGC
This sequence comes from uncultured Actinomyces sp., assembly GCA_964351035.1. Classification (GTDB taxonomy): domain Bacteria; phylum Actinomycetota; class Actinomycetes; order S36-B12; family S36-B12; genus Mxb001. The sequence goes on along the minus strand of CAYGMM010000092.1, from coordinate 5,304 downwards.
AGGAGCTGGTCGATCTCGGCCAAGTCTTCCTCGGTACGCCGCTCGGCGGCCAGCCGCGCCGCGAAGGGCTCGCTCTCCTCACGGACCTCGGACAGCGCTGAGAGGTCTCGCGGATCGAGTGCGGCGACGAACATCCCACGCCGGGGGTAGACCTCGACGAGGCGTTCGTGCGCGAGGGTGCGCAGGGCTTCGCGGATGGGGGTGCGGCCGAGTCCGAGACGCTCCTGGAGGTCGGGTTCGCTGATGAGCGAGCCGGGACCGAGATCACCGGTGACGATGAGTGCGCGGATCTCGTGGTAGGCCCGCTCAGCCTGGGATGCCCCCTCAGCGAGGTCGGGTTGCACGAGGGGAACGGCGGTCACGGGGATAGATATATCAGTTACGCAAGGCTTTGTACATCAGATTCCCCCAATGCCTCTCCTCCGTTTGTCCCGCTTAGCGGGAGAAACGGTCGATAAGGGGCTTTCGTGTCCGTTTATGCGCCATCTGTCCCGCTTAGCGGGAGAAACGGATCAATCGAATAGGTCGGTCAGGTGCCCATCTAGCGCCGTGCCGACCGGCCAGATCTCGAGGGGCAGCCCGAGCCGCTCCGCTGCGCGCTGCGCCGCCCGCTCCATATCCGACGTACGTCGCCCGGCGAGCCAGATGACCTTGGTGAAGTGGCCGAAGTAGTCGTCGCGCAAATCGGGATAGCGATCGAGGCCGAGTTCGCGCCAGATCATCCGGTCAAAGGCCACCACCGTGAAGTCGATGAGGATGAAGGTTCCTGGTTCGGCCGCCCACTGTGCGTCGAGAGCGTCGGGTGTGGAGAGCAGGTCGTAGCAGTGCCGCTCGGGCAGGCGCGTGATGCCATGCCGCTCGCACACGTCATCAAGGGCGCCGTAGGTTCCGCAGTCCGCGTATGCGACAGCGATCTCGTCATGCACGTCGCGCAGCCTGATGATCTCGGCCTCGACAGCTGGCGCGATGCGTTCGGGATGGTTGTGCATGACCGGGGGTAGCGGATACACCGCGACGTCGTGATCCGCCGCCCAGTCCATGGCCTCACGTCC
>CAYGMM010000092.1:0-4152 GCA_964351035.1 uncultured Actinomyces sp. | reverse complement strand
CGCGCGGCCGGGATCTTGGGCACCAGGCCGATGGTGATCGCACTCTTGGCCGAGAGGTAGGTGCCAAAGGAACCCGCCAGCAGCACCTGCTGGATGTCATTGGCGTCGACACCGATCTCCTCGGCGAGCAAACGCCAACCGGTGGAAATCGCGGCCTTGGCGAACTGCAGTTCGCGCACGTCGCGCTGACTGAGCACCACCTGACTGCCGTCGCCGGACTCCTCCACCGTGGCGAGAACGAAGACACGCTCGCCGTCGCGCTCGATGAAGCGCGGAGCGAGAGCGGGGTGCACCTCGGCGAGCCGTTCGTCACTGAGGAAGCGCCCGGAGGGATCGATGCAGCCCACGCGCGCGAGTTCGGCGACCACGTCCACCAGACCCGATCCGCACAGGCCGATCGGCGCCTCGCCACCGATGACCTCAAGGTGCAGGCCCTCGTCGTCGATGGACACGACCTCGATGGCCCCGGGGGCTGCGCGCATGCCGCTGGAGATGGACGCTGCCTCGAACGCCGGGCCGGCGGGAGCGGCCGTACAGACGAGTCGCTCGCCGTCGGCGAGGATGATCTCGCAGTTGGTGCCGATGTCGATGAACAGGCGCAGCCGCTTGTCGCGGTCCATTCCGGCCGCCAGCGCACCCGCGACGATGTCACCACCCACGTAGGCGCCCAGCGCGGGGAAGACCGTTGCGCGCGCCCGGGGATGAATCGGTACGCCGAGGTCCGCTGCTCGCAGACCTTCGAAGTGGGCGCTGGCCAGGATGAACGGGGCCACTCCGAGCGGCTCGGGATCGATCCCGAGGAGCAGCTGCATCATGGTCGCGTTGCCCGCGAGCGCCAACTCGTACACCTCGTCCGGGGTGACGCCTGCCTCGACGAGAACGTCCACGGTGAGATCGGCCAGCGTGGACTGTGCGAGGTCGCGCAGGCGGTCCAGGGCCTCGGGGTCGAGCATGGTGGCACTGATGCGGCTGATGACATCGGCGCCGAACGGCTGCTGCCGGTTGAGCATCGATGAGACCGCCACGGGTGCCCCCGTCGACAGATCCATGAGGGTCGCCACAGCGGTGGTGGTGCCAAGATCGATGGCGACGCCGAACCGTCGGTCGCTGGTGTCCCCGGGCTCGAGCGCCACGAGGTGTGTCCCGACGACGACGGCGGTCACGGCCCAATTCGCCGCTCGCAGGTCCCGGCCGAGCGTGCGGAGCACCTCGATATCCACGTCGAGTTCAAGGTCGTCCATGGCGTCGCGCACGCGTTGGAGATCGGTGCGTTGGTCGGCGAGTGTGGGCTCCTCGAGTTCAAGGAAGCGCTTTTGTACGGCGGGTCGCAGGATGACCTGCCGGCCGACACCAACCGTCGCTGCCTTGGGTCGAGTGGTCAGCTCGGGCACGTCGATGACGAGATCGTGATGAGCCGTGGTCAGGCAGGCCAATCGCCAACCGTCGGCCAACTGCTCAGCGGTGAAGGCACGCTCATCGGCCGCGGCGATCGGTGTCTCGGCGTCGACGATGCGCACCTTGCATTTGCGGCAGGTGCCGTGGCCGCCGCAGGTGGAGTCAACCGCTACGCCGTTCCACAGCGCCGCGTCGAAGACACTGACCCCATTGGGAACACGAACAGACTTGCCCGCCGGTTCATAGCGAAGCGTGATCCGGGCGGGCAAGTCATCGTGGTGCGAGGCTGTCATGCGTCAGCAGCCGCCTGCTTCGCTCGGTGTCGGCCGATCCAATTCGCACCCCATTCGTCATTGCCGCGCATCAGGTCTGCGCCCTTGACCGCGGTGACGATCTGGTCGGTGCGCGCATCCATGATGGCGCTGGTCAGCCCGGCCTGCATGGCCATGGGGAGGAAGACGGCGTTCAGCGTGTGGCGATCGGGCATGCCGAAGGAAACATTCGAGGCACCCAACGTGGTGTTCACGCCGATCTCGCTGGAGATGAGGTGGATCGCCTCCATCGTCTTCATCGCCAGGGTGTGGTCGGCCCCGACGGGCATGGCCAGCGGGTCGACCACGATGTCCTCAATCGGGATGCCGAACTCGTCGGTCGCAATGCCGATGAGTTGCTTGGCGAGTTCGAGACGACGATGCGGATCCTCCGGGATCGCCTCCTCATCGTTGGGCAGGGCGATCACGGCGGCGCCATACCGCTTGACCAGCGGCAGGATCAGATCGATGCGCTCGCGCTCCATGGTGACCGAGTTGACCAGTGCCTTGCCCTGGTACGCCGCCAGGCCGGCCTCGAGAGCCTCGACGACCGAGGAGTCGATGCACAGCGGAACGTCGGTCAAGGACTGCACGAGCGTGACCGCCTCGCCAAGGAGCTTGGCCTCGTCGACCAGCGGCGCCCCCATGTTGACGTCGAGCATCATCGCCCCACCGGCGATCTGCTGCGCCACGTCCACCTCAACCGCGGAGAGGTCGTTCTCGCGAAGTTGCTCCTGGAACTTCTTGCGGCCCGTCGGGTTGATGCGCTCTCCGATGATGCAGAACGGTTGATCCGGGCCGATGGTGAGGGAGGAACTAGACGAACTGAGGGTCGTGTGCATGCTGCTCCTTGGCTTGTGAGGGTCCGATGCTGAGGTCCTCCACCAGGCGGGGGAGCGATCCGTCGTGCCGGAAGTCGGTGATGTGTAGGCCAGCCACCCCGGGCAGGGATAGCGCGTGCTGGCTCAGTTCAAGGGTGAGTTGGTAGGCGGCCTCGGCCATGGCCTCTTTGGATCCGGCATTGGCGACCCGCGCGATCATGTCGTCCGGGATGGAGATGCCGGGTACGGATTCGTCCATGAAGGTCAGGGCGCGGGCGGTCTTGGTGAGAACGATGGTGGGAATGATCGCTGTCGTGCGGGTGACGCCTGCTTCCACGCAACCGCGAACGAAGCGCTCCAGGCGCTCGGGCCGGTAGCCGATCTGCAATTGCAGGAATCGGGCGCCGGCCTGGGCCTTCTTCAACGCGCGCTGAACTCGGTAGTCCAGCGGCGGGGCGAAGGGGTTCTCGACGGCACCGACGAACAGCACCGGAGGCTCCTTGATCGCGCGGCCGGACAGGTAATGACCCTCGCCGAGACCACTGGCGACCTTCACCATCTGGATGCTGTCGAGATCGAACACACGACGGGCCTCGGGTTCATCACCCGCGGTGACGTCGTCCCCGGTCAGGAGGGCGACATTCTCGACCCCGAAGAGCGCGGCCCCCATGATGTCGGCCTGCATCGCAATGCGGTTCTTGTCCCGGCACACCACCTGCAGGATGGGCTCGAGGCCGAACTGCTTCATGGCGATGGCGATCGAGGTGTTCGATGCGTGGGCGTGTGCGGCGGGATTGTCGGTCGCGTTCACGGCGTCGACGTACGGACGCAGCGCGTCGGCAGCACGCTCGACGGCGGCGAGGCCACCTCCGTCAATGCTGGGGAACTCTGCGGTGACGACCGGACGTGCGCCGGAGGACAGGAGTTCGGAAAGGTGACTCATGAGTGGAAGCCCTCCGGCAGTTGTGATGGGTCGTCGATCTCCACCATGGCCGCGCCCGGCACCGCGGAGAAGGCTTGCCTCGAGACGCCCCGCCAGCCCGGTGGCGTTCGTCGATCGCGGCCGGTGATGAGGTTGGTCCACGAAGCCGTGCCCTTGAGGCGGTTGTCCACCGGCGGGCGAAGGTCATTGAACTCGTGCTCCCAGATGCCGGGGTTCAGTCGAGAACGACTGCGCTCCTCTGCCTTGACCCACACGCAGCGCATCTCCGGCTTGACCTCACAGTTGCCGTCCTCGCGCACCCCGCCGCACGGTCCATTGCGCAGGGTCTTCGGGCAGGTCATCGGGCAGGTCATTCCGGTGGAATGCAGCACACATTGACCACACATGCGGCAATCCCACACGGGCTGCTTGACCGTGTGCTCGATGACCGGGAGGAGCTTGCGCATCCCTAGCCGGCTCGCTTCGCGGCGACGAATTCCTTGGCCTTGCGAACGGCCGTGGCGGCATCCGCCGCGTAGCCGTCAGCGCCGCAGACGTCGGCGTACTCCTGAGTGACGGGGGCACCACCGACCATGATGACGACCGAATCGCGCAGGCCGGCCTTCTCCATCGCGTTGCTGTTGGCATTGAACATCGGCATCGTCGTGGTGAGGAAGGCGGACATCCCAACGATGTCGGGCTT
>CAYGMM010000091.1:5148-9633 GCA_964351035.1 uncultured Actinomyces sp. | reverse complement strand
GCTGGCCTGCACCACAAGGGTGGGGCCGTCAAACCCCACATAGAAGGGTGCGGGGGCAGCAGTGGGACTCCGATGAGTTGCCTGCGCGGCAGACGCAACAGACAAACCCGACAGCACGAGCGCCGTTGAGCCGATTGCCGCAGCAAGGCGGGCGAATGACCTGGTCATCCGTGCATAGTGACATCAACCGATGACCCATGGGCAGTCTTGGGCCACGCGGCCCCCTAGCTCGACCACTGAAGTCGTCGAGGTCGGCGAACTTAGGGCGAATGTGCACGCGGCACGTGCATATTCGCCCGGAGTTCACCGGATAGTTCATTCGTGGGCGAGTCGCGAAACGTACCCGCCCTCGTGGGGCGGGTAATAATGCTCGGATGGACACGGCTGGCGAGCGCGACGAGGGTGCTACACCGCCCTCCGGACTCGAGACCGATGGCCCGGAAGACGACCGCGGGCTGACCGATATTGAGCTCCAGTCTCGCCTGGGCTGGGGCCTGGTCGTCGTCCAGTTCATCCTGCTCATCGCCCTAGTGCTGCTCCCCAAGCGCCGCGGCCTCGATCTGCCCCCGGACCTCCTCGACATCCTCGGCTTCGTGCTGATGACGCTCGGGCTCGCCATCGTGCTGATCGCCTTCCTCGGCCTCGGCAGCGCACTCACCGCCACTCCGGTGCCGCTGCACTCCGCCGCCCTGCGGACCGGAGGCATCTACTCGGTCGTTCGCCACCCGATCTACGTCGGCCTCCTCATCGCCGCCCTCGGCTTCACCCTCGCCGTCGGGTCCATCTGGCAGGTCGTCGTCCTCATCCTTCTCGGCGCCTTCTTCGCCGGAAAGGCACTGTGGGAGGACCGGCTGCTCGCCGAGAAGCATGGCGCCCCCTGGTTCGACTACGCCGACCACGTGGGGGGCTTCTGGCACCGCTTCCGCCGCGACCGCTAACGCTCTCCCCTTCTCGCTGACTGGCGCGTTGTTGACGGTTTTTCGCTCAGAAACCGTCAACAACGCGCCACTCATCGGGGGAGATGGGGGGTCTGGGCCGTAGGATCACGGGGTGGGCCTGTTGGATCGCTTCGAGGACCGTCTCGACCGCATGGTGAACGGCGCCTTCGCGCGCGCGTTCAAGTCCGAGGTGCAGCCGGTCGAGTTGGCCGCCGCCATCCAAAAGGAGATGGACGACCGCTCGGCCATCGTGGCCCGCGGCCGCACTGTCACTCCCAACGTCTTCACCCTCGACCTCTCCCCGCACGATGACGAACGCCTCAGCGTCTATCGCGACACCCTCCAGTCCGAGTTGGCCACCGTCGTCACCGAGTACGCCGAGGAGCAGTCCTACGCGCTCATCGGCCCCGCCGAGGTCCGCCTTGACCTCGATGAATCACTCGAGACCGGAATCTTCCGCGTCCACTCCGAGGCACGCGCCGCGGTCGTCAGCGCCAAGACCAGTGACGTCGCCCCCGGTCAGCCGTATCTGGAGATCGGTGGTTCGGCGTACCCACTGGTCCGCGCCGTCAGCCGTCTCGGCCGCGGTACCGATGCCGACATCCGCGTCGAGGATCCTGGCGTCTCACGCAACCACTGCGAGATCGTGCTCGGCACCCCGGCCATCGTGCGCGACCTCGGCTCGACCAACGGCACCACGATCGACGGCTCACGTGTCACCCAGGCCGCCCTCGTTGATGGTTCGACCATCGTCATCGGCACGACCTCGATGGTCTACCGGACGGGCTGATCCGGTGACGGAGTTCGCCCTCACCCTGCTGCGGCTCGCCTTCCTCGGCGCGCTCTGGCTCTTCATCATCATCACCGTCATCGCCCTGCGTCGCGATCTGCTGCAACCGCGCGAGGCCAAGCCGGCCACCGTGGCGGCCAAACCCGCCAAGCAACCCAAACCCGCCAAGCAACCCAAGCCCAAGAAAGCCAAGGCGACCAAGGCTCCCAAGCGCACCGGCCCCACGCTCGTGGTGACCGAGGGTCCACTGCAAAACACCGTCATCCCACTGGGCACCGCACAGATCACCATCGGTCGCGCACCGGACTCGACCCTCGTCATTGACGACGACTACGCCTCGAGTCGCCACGCCCGCATCTATCCCAGCGAGGGCGGCTGGATCGTCGAAGACCTCGGCTCGACCAACGGCACGTGGATCGACCGCACGCGCATCACCTCGCCGACCATCCTCGCCCCCGGCGTACCGCTGCGGATCGGCCGCACGACCCTGCAGTTGCAGAGGTAGCCCCATGCCCCTCGCACTGCGCTACGCCGCGCGCTCCGATGTCGGACAGGTCCGCAAGGGCAATGAGGACTCCGGGTACGCCGGTCCGCGCCTGCTGATCGTGGCTGATGGCATGGGCGGACATGCGGCCGGTGAACTCGCCAGCGCCACCGCGGTCGCCACCCTGGCCGAGATGGCCGATGACGAACTCGCGCAGGGCGAGGCCCTCACCCGTCTCGCCGCGGCCGTCGATGCCGCGGGCGCCAGCATCGGCGAGGTTGTCGCCGACAGTCCAGAACTTGCCGGGATGGGCACCACCGCCACCGCTCTTTACTGGCTCCCCGACGCGACCGGCGCCAAGATCGCCATCGTGCACGTCGGTGACTCGCGCGCCTACCTCCTGCGCGACGGCGAACTGAGCCAGATCACCCACGACCACACCTACGTGCAGACGCTCGTCGATGCCGGACGTATCAGTGAGGACGAAGCGAGCGTTCATCCGCGGCGCAATCTGCTCATGCGCGCGCTGGACGGCGTACAGCCCGTCGAACCAGACCTGTCCATCCGAGAAGCGCGAGCGGGCGATCGCTATCTCATCTGCAGTGATGGCCTCACCGGCACGGTGAGCAATGACGAACTCGCCGAGATGCTCGGCAGCGGCGAGCCGACCGGCACGGTCATCGAACTCGTCGAACTCGCGCTCTCCCGCGGTGCGCCCGACAACGTGACGGTCGTGGTTGCCCATGTGGTCGAGGGTGTGATCGAGCCGGACGCTGAGCCAGTCGTCGTGGGAGCTGCCGGCGAGCCCCGGGTGCGGGCGCAACTGCCGCGCGTGCACTTCCCCCACGACGCCCAGCGAGATCCCGACGCCCCGGATCTGCCTCCGGAGACCGAGGGTCCACCGACGTCGGAGATGCCGACCATCGACGCGGACATCGTCATCGAGACACCTACTGAACCGCGCCTGTCACCGCGCACCCGCAAGACCCTGGTGTGGGGCGGGATCATCGCGGTCACCGTGGTGGTCCTCCTCGCCGTCATCGGCACGATGAGCGCTCTGTGGGTCCGGTCCCAGTGGTACGTCGGTGTCGCGGACGACCGGGTAGCGATCTATCAGGGCGTGCCCGGATCGATTCTGGGCTTCCCCCTGCAGACGACGTATTCCGTGTCGGAGGTCCGTGTCGAGTCGCTGCCGAACTTCGACGCCAATCTCGTCCGCAACGGCATCGTCACCGAGAGCCCGGAGAGTGCCCAGCGCGTCGTGGTCGACCTCTTCGGGCGCGCATGTCTGACGGTGCCGGAGCCGCCTGAGTGCCGGGCGATCCCATGAGCGCCACGGAGCAGCCGACACGGCAGCGCACTCGGCGCAACCTCGAACTCGTTCTCATCATCATCGCCTGGGGCATCGGCGTACTCGGGACCCTGCAGGTGGGGTGGGCCACCGAGGAGGGCATTCACCCGCGGTTTTGGATCACTGCCGGCGTTGTGGGCCTGCTCGCTCTGGTAACCCACTTCATCGTGCGATGGCGCGTGCCCTACGCCGATCCGTTCATGCTGCCGATCGCGACGCTGCTCACGATTCTCGGTCTCGTCATGATCTACCGACTCGACGTCGCCGCGTTGCAGCGCGCCGCCCGGCTGGACAACCCACCGCCGACGCCAGACGTCTACAACCAGTTGATCTGGTACGGCGTTGCGAGTCTGCTCTTCGTCCTGGTGCTGCTGACTATTCGCGACCATCGAATCCTGCAGCGCTACACCTACACCGCCGGACTGCTCGGTGTGATCCTGTTGCTGCTCCCGCTCGCGCCCGGGATCGGTGCCACCGTCAACGGCGCAACGCTGTGGGTGCGCGTCGCGGGTTTCACCTTCCAGCCGGCCGAGGCCGCGAAGATCCTGCTCACCATCTTCTTCGCCGGCTATCTCGTCGTCACCCGCGATTCCCTGGCCCTCGTGCGTACCCGCGTGCTCGGCATCCCCCTGCCCCGCGCCCGTGATCTCGGCCCCATCCTCATCGTCTGGGCCGTCTCGCTGGGCGTGCTTGTTTTCCAGCGTGACCTCGGTACCTCACTACTGTTCTTCGGCCTCTTCGTCGGGATGCTCTACATCGCGACGCAACGCTGGTCCTGGCTGGTGCTGGGCGCCCTGCTCTTCGCCGTCGGCTCCATCGGCGCCTACCTCCTCTTCGGTCACGTGCGTACCCGCGTGCAGATCTGGCTTGATCCCTTCGCGTACGCCGACACCGGTGGTTATCAGATCGTGCAGTCGCTCTA
>CAYGMM010000091.1:0-5048 GCA_964351035.1 uncultured Actinomyces sp. | reverse complement strand
ATCCAGGTCTTCGTCATCATCGGCGGCGTCACGCGACTCATCCCGCTCACCGGCCTCACCACGCCGTTCCTGTCCTACGGCGGCTCGTCCCTCGTCGCCAACTGGGTGATCATCGCGTTGCTCCTGGTCATCTCCCATCGGGCGCGACGGCCCGCGGGCGTGTCTGGCACTCCGGGGTCGTCCGCGGAGTTCGCCACCCAGGTGGTCAAGCGATGACCCGATCAATCCGACGCATCGGCCTCGTGCTCATGGTGCTCTTCCTCGCGCTGCTGGCCAATGTCACCTTCATTCAGGTCTTCCAGGCCGACAACTACCGCGGGCGCGCCGACAACCAGCGTGTCCTACTCGAGGAATACGAACGTGAGCGCGGGCCCATCCTCACCGGTCCCGAGGCCGTCGCGGTGTCGGAGAAGACGAAGGGCAAGTACCGCTGGCTGCGCGTCTATCCCGAGGGCGAGCAAAATGCCGCGGTCACCGGGTTCTACTCCATGGTCTACGGCGCCACCGGACTCGAGCGCACCGAGAACGATGTCCTCTCTGGCTCGTCGGACCTGTTCTTCGTCGACCGCATCCAACAACTGGTCGCCGGTCGTCAGCCACGCGGTGGAGCTGTGACGACGACGATCGACACCGCAGCGCAGGCGGTTGCCTGGGAGGGCCTGCGCGGGACCCGCGGTGCGGTCTATGCGATCGAACCGTCCACCGGTCGCACCCTCGTGCAGGTGCAGTCACCGTCGTTCGATCCCAACATCTTGTCCTCGCATGACCCGCAGTCCATTCGCGAGTACTACGAGGAGTTGCTCAACGATCCCGAGCAACCGCTCATCAATCGCCCGATCGTCGCCCTCAATCCACCGGGCTCGACGTTCAAGTTGGTGACCGCCGCGGCCGCGCTGTCATCTGGACGCTTCACCATGGACTCGGTGCTGCCCGGTCCGGCGGAGTACGACCTCCCGCTGTCCTCACGCACCTTGCGCAACTGGACGGGCGAGGACTGCGCGCCGGGCGGCGAAATCACGTTGGAGCAGGCGCTGGCGGTGTCCTGCAATACGGCGTTCGCGTGGCTGGGCAATGAACTCGGTGCCGATGCACTGCGCGCCCAGGCCGAACTCTTCGGGTTCGACACCAAGTTCGAGACACCGTTGCGTGCCTCGACCTCACGATTCCCGGAGGATCCCGACGAGCCGCAGACCGCGATGAGCGCGATCGGGCAGTTCGACGTACGCGCGACGGCGATGCAGATGGCGATGGTCGCCGCGGGCATCGGCAACAACGGCGTCGTCATGCAGCCCTACCTGGTGCAGGAGATCCGCGCACCAGACCTATCCATCCTGCGCACCTTCGAGCCGCAGGAGTACCAGACCGCACTGTCGAGTGAGAATGCGCGCCAGATGCAGTTGATGATGATGGCCGTGGTCGATGACGGGACCGCCGGCATCCTGCAAGGGATCTACGACGCGGAGGGCAATCTGGTGCCCGTCGGCGCCAAGACCGGCACGGCGCAAACCGGTCGCGACGGCGAGCAGCCGGTGTCGTGGATGGTGGCCATGGCTCCCGCAACCAACCCCAAGATCGCCGTGGCCGTAGTCGTCGAAGACGGTGGCCAGGCCGAGCTCAGCGGCGGGGCAATCGCGGGCCCCATCGCCAGGGCGGTTATCGAGGCGGCGCTGCAATGAGACCGGCATCACAGGGAACGTCCTGGGACACTGGTGCGTCAGGTTCTAAGGACCACAGGAGGCAGGCGTGACACCAGACCCCGGCGTAGGCCGGACACTGGGCGACCGATACGAACTCGTATCGGTCATCGGCCGTGGCGGCATGGCCGAGGTGTGGGAGGCGCGCGACACGCGCCTAGGTCGTCGTGTCGCAATCAAGATCCTGCGCCCAGACCTCGCCCGCGATCCTGCCTTCCAGACCCGCTTCCGTCGCGAGGCCCAGTCGGCGGCTTCCTTGAACCACCCCAACATCGTTGCGGCGTATGACACCGGCGAAGACATCTTCATCGACGGCACCGAGTCGACGGTCGTGCCCTACATCGTCATGGAGTACGTCGACGGCATGACGCTGCGGCAGATCCTGTCCAGTGGTCGACGCCTGCTGCCGGAGCGGTCGCTGGAGATCACCGCCGGCACACTCAGCGCACTCGACTACGCGCACCGGCACGGCATCGTGCATCGTGATATCAAGCCCGCCAACGTAATGCTGACCCGCACCGGCGACGTCAAGGTGATGGACTTCGGCATTGCGCGCGCGGTCAACGACTCCGGCAACACGATGACGTCGGCGCAGACGGTGATGGGAACAGCGCAGTACCTCTCACCCGAGCAGGCGCGCGGTGAGGTTGTCGATGCACGTTCGGACCTGTACTCCGCGGGTGTCGTGCTCTATGAGTTGCTCACCGGTCAACCGCCGTTCACCGGTGACTCACCGGTGTCGATTGCCTACCAGCACGTGAGCGAGCAGGCCACGCCTCCGTCGATTCTGGATCCGACGCTGCCGCGCGACGTCGACGCGGTAGTCATGCGGTCGCTGGCCAAGAGCCCTGATGAGCGCTACCAGACGGCGGCTGACTTCCGCGCCGACGTGGAGCGCGCCGTCATGGGCGCGCCGGTCACGGCCGCGATGACGGCCGCTATCCCGCCGATTGTCAGCGACCCAACCCAGCAACTTGCCCCTGTCGCCGCCACCGCCGCATATGCGATCGACACCGAACCGGCGCATGGTCGACGTGCTCAGCGTGGTGCGGGCTTTGTCGCTGCCGTGACGATCGGCGTACTCGCGATCATCGGTATCGGCATCCTGGCGGCCACCCTGGTCCTCAATCGCACGGCGGCCAACACGGTGTCCGTGCCCGACCTGAGTGGACTCACGATCAAGCAGGCGACCTCGGTGCTTGACCGTGCCGGACTGGTACTCGGCTCGCAGACGCCGGAAGTGTCGGAGAAGCCTGTCGACACGATCATCGGGCAGCAGCCCATCGCTGGCGAGCAGCTCGAGGAGGGTCAGGCCGTCAACGTCACCGTGAGTGCCGGCAAGGAGAAGACGATCGTCCCGCCCTTGATCGGCCTGACGTCCGTCGCCGACGCCGAGACCGCGCCCACCGACGCCAAACTCGGGCTCGGCGACGTTACCGATCAGGACGCCTTGGAGCCTGCTGGCTACGTGCTATCGCAGGATCCGGTGGAGGGTTCATCGCTTGATGTCGGCGCTGCAGTCAACATCGTCGTGTCGTCGGGCAAGCAGGTGATCCCCTCGGTGGTGGGGCAGCCGGAGGAGAATGCGCGGGCTGCTCTGTCCAGCGCGGGCTTCGATGTCTACGTCGTCTATCAAGAGACCTCGACGGTGCCCCAGGGCGTCGTACTCGAGCAGGATCCCGCGGCCGGGTCACCGGCGGAGAAGGGCACGACGGTGACATTGGTCGTCGCCATCAACCCCGAGCCGACACCGACCCCGGAGCCGACACCGACCCCGGAGCCGACACCGACCCCGGAGCCGACACCAACGCCGGAGCCGACACCGACTCCGCCCGCACCGGACCCCACCGTCACCCCGGCCTAGTCCCGTTTCCGACTGGAATGTGCCAGTTAGCCGCGGTTCTTTACGTAAGAAAGCGCCGCTAACTGGCACATCCGGTTGAGCCAAAGGGAATTGTCCACCGGGATCGAGTTCCTCCGTCATCCACAGAAGCCACGCGCGGCGCTCGTTGCGGGCCGGCGATGCCCACGCTGGCTGCATGAGACGCGAGCACGGACAGTTGCGCGATCACCTTCGATCGCGATTCGATCACCGACCCTTCACCACTGCTGAAGCCTCCGCGGCAGGAGTGAGTAAGGACCGCCTCGAACGAGCTGTTCGCTCCGGCGCACTGGTGCGCATTCGACGCGGTGTCTATGCGCTGACCTACGACATGCGCGCCGACCTACAGGACCGCATCGATCGCCTTGGGGTCGTCGGGATATCAGCCACCGTGGCACGACGAACAGCGGGCCCGATCTGGGGGGTGCCGGAGTATGGCGTGTCAGGCACTCTTGCTCCTGCTCCCGCAACGCTTGTGGTCCCAGCGGAAACCAACGTACGTCGAGGTAGTCGCAGTGGGATGAGGCTGGTCGCGATGGACCTCCATCCCAACGACATCACCCTCCTCAGCGGGTTGCCGATCACGACGCCGCTGCGCACGGCTGTTGATATCGCACGGGAGTTGGGGCGCGATCGTCCTTCAGCATTGGTGCCCCTGTGTGGGGGAATCCGCGTCGAGGGGATCCGGCGAGCCTTTCCCCACTGGGTGCCTGAGGCGATTCGAGGTCCTATGTCGGCGACCGATGCCACTTCCTATTCGACGTCATCGCCCACGTCGCATGAGATCACTAACGCGCTACGTGGCCACAAACTCCGAGACCACCTTCACCGTGACCTGTTGGACATTGTGAGCCGTACGGGTCGGTATGGCACGACCTGGATCCGACAGGTGCTCGACGATGTCGAGCCGCTACTTGAGTCACCCGCAGAGACCCTTGCCTGGTCGCATCTCACGGTGGCTGACCTTCCGCGACCCATTCCACAGGCCGTCGTCTACGGCCTTAGTGGGCGCGCCTACCGAGCGGACTTTCTCATCGCAGGCCGAGTCATCGTCGAAGTCGACGGTGCGATCAAGTACACCGACACAACGCCCTGGCATGAAAAGCAGCGGCAGTCGGACCTTGAAGCCGCGGGGTACTGGGTCGTGCGATGCACCTGGGAGGAACTGATCCGACATCCCGAGCGTGTGCTTGCCAGGGTGCATCACGCCCTGGCGCGGGCTGCCGCCTAAGCAGCCCGTGCCTGTGTCGAATGTGCCAGTAAGCCGCGGTTCCTTACGTAAGGAACCGCGGCTTAGTGGCGCAAACGGTCGGGAAGTGGGGGTGGCTAGGAGCCGACGACGGGGGCGAGGCCCTCGGCGCGCGCCGGAGCATCTGCGTCACCGCAGACCACCAACCAGTTGGCCAGCATGCGATGACCACCCTCGGTCAGCACCGACTCAGGATGGAACTGCACGCCTTCCACCGCGAGTT
>CAYGMM010000090.1:0-9824 GCA_964351035.1 uncultured Actinomyces sp. | reverse complement strand
TGCCGGCCACGTGCGTGCCATGCCAGCTTGAGTTGCCGATCCACGAGGAATCGCAATAAGAGCCGAAGTTGCCAGAGTTGATGTCAGCCTGCGAGACCCAGTCACCAGGATCGGCCGGGTCGGGATCGCGCCCATCCCCATCGTTGGCCATCGCCTTGTCGGACACGAAGTCATAGCCGGGTACGACGTTGGCATCGAGGTCCGGGTGGGTCGTGATGCCGGTATCGATGATGGCGACAACGATGTCGGCCGACCCGGTTGTCGTCCCCCAGACCAGCGGTGCCTTGACGCTGTAGCCGCCGTTCGGCCGATTGGTGTCCCACAGGTCGGTCTGCAGGCTGAACGACGGATCGTTCGGGATCACCGGAGTCTGCGCTACTCGACGCGCCAGGTCGGGGACTGCCCACTCCACGTCGATGCGCTGCTCAAGATCGGCAGCGGCAGCCCGGGCCTCACTCTCCGACAGCGGCTCCGCAAACTCCAGCAGCCGCGTGGTGCCCTCGATCGCCGGACCGGCCGACACCTCGTCGGGGACGCCGTCATCCGCGAGCGCCGCCGACGAAGCAGCCGTCAGCGCGCGCACGCTGACTCCGGCACTGCGGGTCTTCACGATGAGGCCCCGGGCCAATGCCTCGCTGGACTCCTCTTCCGCGCTGGCCGCGCGCGTCGTCGAGGCGACCTCGTCGGCGTTCGCCGTACCCGGATCTGCGTGCGCCACATCACCACCGACTCCCGCACCGACGAGCGCGCCCGCCACGAGCCCGACCGAAGCCAGGGCAGCGGTCACGCGAGCGGGCAGGGCAGTCACCTTCCCAGTGTCCATTACTGGCACGGGCACCTTCTCGCCGAGTCGAGGATCCCCAGGGGGCTCCATGCCAGTTCCGCGACGTTCAGCCACTACGGTGTGCGCGTGTCCATCACCCCCGCCGTATTTCCCGACGCTCCGCCGCGCCTTCGCGCGGTCGTCGCGTGGCCCACACTGCTGGTCGGCGTACTGCTCGTCGGTATCGGGCTAGGGATGATGATCGATGCGGACTTTGGTGTGGCACCGGCCGATGCGTTCTTCACCGCGCTGTCGCGCACGACCGGCCTGTCCGTCGGTGTCGTTCTCGCTCTGCTCAGCGTCCTCATGGTGATGATGGCGTGGGCCCTCGGCGTCCGGCCGGCGCTGGGCACGCTCGTGTCCTTCCTCGGCATCGCGGTCTTCGTCGACCTCACCCGCGAGGTGGGTTCCCTGCTCGGGGTGACCGAGTGGTCACTCGCGGCGCTCATCGCCTGGTGGATCGCGGGATTGGTGATCTTCTGTGCCGGTGTTGCCGGGATCTTCGGTGCCGAGCGCGGCGTCAGTCCCTACGACCTGGTGACACGCGCGGTGGCCCTGCGCACCGGTCGGTCCCTCGGCATGTCCCGGTTGATCGTCGACGCCGTGATCCTCATCGGCGCCATCGCCCTCGGTGGCTCGTGGGGCGTGGGGACCGTGGTCATCTTGCTCGCGGTGCCGGCGACGCTGAACGTCGTTCTGCCCGCGCTGACATCACGCCTGCACCGGATCTCGGCGACTGCGGCACCGACGGTTGAGTCCGTGCCCGCGGCGTAGGCAGGTAACCGTCCCCCGCGGGAGTCGCGGGCTCAAATTCAGGCCATCAGGACTGCGGCAATGCGATCCCACTTGTCAGGCGTCGGTTCCCCCGCCACCCGCGCCAACACGTCACCGGTCCGGCGCACCACGCACGCCTGCACCTCGTCGGAGTTCGCGATGCCCAGCGCATCCTGGAACGCACGGACATTGGTGTAGACCGTGATCGTGCGGGCGAGGATCCGCGGCACCCGGATCGTCGATGCCATCCCGCCGTCGATGAACGATCGACCCAGTCGAAATCGGGTGGAGATCACCGGGATCTCCACTACGCAGGATCGATCAGCATCGGTGAGGTCCAGCGGCGAGCCGGGGATACCGGCGGCTTCCGCCATCGCGATCCACCGATCGACGCACGCCTGTTGCGGCTGCCGGAAGGCCACCACGGCGAGGGTGAGGTCGCTCGGGAAGTCGTCGGGCAGGGTCAGCGCGTCACCGGCGAGCGACCGACCGGCCACCGTCGGGAACCCCATGTGCCGAGTCTGCCACGCAGGAACCGTGATCAGGCGACCTCGAACGAGCGCTTGCTCAATCCGTAGAAGTTGCCGGTGATGGTGGTCTTCGGCGACCGCGACGGATCGGTGGCTGCCCCGAGGGCGATGAAGATCGGGGTGAAGTGCTCGACCGTCGGATGCGCGTAGGGCATCCCGGGTGCCTGGCGATACCGCGCGAGTTCGTCGACATCACCGCGGGCGAGTGCATCGGCGGCCCACGCATCGAAGTCGGTCGACCACCCGGGCGGCGCAGCGTTCGTCGACCAATCGGTGAGGAAGGGCAGGCCGTGGGTGAGGAAGCCGGAGCCGATGATGAGCACCCCCTGCTCGCGCAGCGGGCGCAGCCGCTGGCCGAGATCGAGGAGCGTGTCGGGCGAGTGCGAGGGGATCGACATCTGCAGGACGGGGATGTCACCGGCCGGGTACATCACCTTGAGGGGCACCCACGCGCCATGGTCGAGGCCGCGCGAGGGGTGCTCGTGTACTGCGTAGTGATCGGGCAGGACGCCGCGCACCGATGCGGCGAGCGCACTCGCGTCCGGGGTGGCGTAGGTCATCTCGTAGTAGTGCATCGGGAAGCCGCTGAAGTCGTAGACCAGCGGGGTGCCCGCCTGCGGCGACGACAGCATGATCGGAGCGGCCTCCCAGTGAGCGCTCACGATGAGAATCCCGGTGGGGCGGGGCAGCTCGGCGGCCCAGGCGGCCAGTTCGCCGGTCCACGTCGGATCGTCGAGTAGGGGCGGCGCGCCGTGACCGAGATAGAGCGCGGGCATCGTCGATTGGACATCCATGGCATCCACGGTATCATGTAGTTCAACGCTCAACTACTTTTTGACCCATCCCGGGAGGACCCCATGCCCGCCGTGACCGTCGACAACACCCTCGCCCTGCCGCGCGTACCCGCGGCGGACCCCCACCTCGTGGACCGTCCGGTGGTCTCCCTCACGACCGCGCCGCAGGGCTTCGAGGGTGAAGGCTTCCCGGTCCGCCGGGCCTTTGCCGGTGTCGACCTGCGTGCCCTCGACCCCTTCATCCACATGGACCAGATGGGTGAGGTGGAATACGCCCCCGGCGAGCCCAAGGGCACCCCGTGGCACCCGCACCGCGGCTTCGAGACCGTCACCTACATCATCGACGGGATCTTCGAGCACGCCGACTCGCACGGCGGTGGCGGCGAGATCACGAACGGCGACACACAGTGGATGACCGCCGGCGCCGGCATCCTGCATATCGAGAAGCCGCCGGAGCACCTGGTTGTCAGCGGTGGTCTCTTCCACGGCGTGCAGCTGTGGGTCAATCTCCCGCGCACGTTGAAGATGGCCGAGCCGCGCTACCAGGACCTGCGCTCCGGGCAGGTGGGCCTCGCGACCTCCGCTGACGGGGGCGCGTTGCTGCGCATCATCGCCGGGGAGATGGCCGGCGTGAGTGGACCGGGCATGACCTACACGCCCATCACGCTCATCCACGCGACCATCGCACCCGGTGCCGAGGTCACGCTGCCGTGGCGTCCGGACTACAACGCACTTGTCTACGCGCTGTCCGGCAACGGTGCCGTCGGCAGCGGGCAGGCCCGCCGTGCGCTCAAGTCCGGCCAGCTCGCTGTGCTCGGCTCCGGTGACACGATCACTGTCGCCGCGGACCCGGTCCAGGAGTCGCGCCTGAACGGACTCGACGTGTTCATCCTCGGCGGGCAGCCGATCCGCGAGCCCGTCGCGGCCTACGGCCCGTTCGTCATGAACACCAAGGAAGAACTCATGCAGGCATTCGAGGACTACCAGGCCGGTCGACTCGGGTCGATTCCCGCGGCTCACTCCTCGGTCAATGACAGCACCCCGGACGCCTGAGGACACGTCTGCGCGCGTGCTCGATGCACGCGCGGCAGACGTGGGCGGGTTTGCGGTTCGACGTGCACTGCCCCGCGTCGGGATGCGCACGGTCGGCGCCTGGTGCTTCGCCGATCACATGGGGCCGGAAGTTGTGACGGAAGCCACCGGTCTCGACGTTGGTCCGCACCCGCACATCGGCCTGCAGACCGTGACCTGGCTGGTCGAGGGATCGATCAGGCACACGGACTCACTCGGCTCCGATCAACTCATCCGACCCGGGCAACTCAACCTCATGACGGCCGGACACGGCATCGTCCACGCCGAAGAGTCCGTCCGCGCCCGGGGCACGCTTCACGGCGTACAACTGTGGATCGCTCAGCCGGAACACACGCGCCACGGAGCCTCGGCGTTCGCGCACCTTGGCGAACTGCCCGTCGTCCCCGTCGGGCATGGCCACGCCACCGTCATGATCGGTGACTATGCCGGCGCCGTATCCGCCGCGGCCGTGGACACTCCCCTGATCGGTGTCGACTTCGATCTGCAGGCGGGCGCGTCGACCCACGCGCTGCGATCGGATTTCGAGTACGCCGTATATGTCATGCGCGGGCGCGCCCGCGTCGATGGTGAGGTCCTCACCGAGGGTCAGCTCCTCGATCTGCGCACACACGCGAGTGAACTGCGTATCGAGACGCTTGAGCCGACGCGGCTCCTACTGCTCGGCGGTCTTCCGCTGGGCGAACCCCTCACCATGTGGTGGAACTTCGTTGGCCGATCGCGCGAGGAGATCGCCACGGCTGCGACGGACTGGGCGGCGTACGTGGATGCGGGTGCGACGGCGAACGACGTCGTCGAGCGGTTCGCCGCGGTGGACACAGTCCTAGCCCCGATCCCCGCACCCGCGCCGGTGTGACAATCTCACCCACCCTTTGGATGATTTCGCCCGTTTGGGGGCGATAGGGGCAAGGGGTGCGGCATGCTCGCCCCGTGATCCGACACCCCCGTGCCCGTCGTGCCAACGTCGTCCTCACCGCGTTCGGCCTCGCCGCCGCGACAGGTCTCATCGGCGCGCTCCCCGCGATCTCCGCCGACGACACCCCTGCGACGACAACCATCACCGTGGGGGCCGGACCGAACGCGGTCGCTATCGCACCCGACCAGAGTGTCTGGACGGCGAATTTCGGGAGTGACTCGATCACGCCCGTGGTCGACGGGGTCCCCGGTCCCGCGATCCCCGTGGGAGCCGGGCCCTTCGACGTCGCGGCGGACCCGGCACGCGACCTGCTCTACGTCACGAACTACTACGACGGAACCCTCTCCGTCGTGGACCGAGGTGCTCGAACTGTCAGTGCGACGGTGCAGGTCGGCAACTTCCCCACCGGGGTCGAGGTCTCGCCGGACGGTTCTCGCATCTACGTCGCCAACCTGGGCACCGGATCGCTTTCCATCCTTGACGCCGACAACATCGCGGGTGAGCAAACCGTCGTTGATGTTGGCACCGATTCCCAGCCGTGGGGGCTGGCCGCCGCCCCGGACGGGTCGTACATCGCCATCTCGCACAGCAATGGCCTCGGTGGTCCCGCACTCGGATGGGTCAGTCTGCTTGACACCAGGACCTTGACTGACGGGCCCGCAATCCCGGTCGGCCAAACCCCGACGGGGATCGTGGTGAGCAACGACGGCCGCACGGTCTACGTCGCCAACACCGATGGCGACAGTGTCTCGGCCATTGACGTCGCTTCGGCGTCTGTGGTGGGGCGGACCCAGTTCCCGACCGGCTCGGCTCCCATGGGGGTGGCGCTGGCCGCCAACGAACATGCGCTCTATGTCACGGGCCTGCAGACCTCGCAGGTCTATCTCGCTGATCCCGATACCTACGAACTGCTCAGCCGCACGATCGTTGTGGGCCTCGCCCCGCGCGGCATAGCGGTGGGGGACGATGGCAAATCGGCCTACGTGGCCAACTCTGGCGCAGACTCGCTGACCCGCATCACGTGGACCGAGCAACCACGCGAACCCGGCGCTCCCACCGACGCGAAGGCCATGGCCGGTGAACTCTCCGCCACGGTCTCCTGGCAGGCTCCGGCAGACCCGGGCACGTCACCGATCACCTCGTACACAGTGCGAGCCACGACCGGAGACGGCACGTGTTCGGTGCCGGCCGGCCAAGCACTCACCTGCACGGTCACCGGACTACCCGCGGGCATCCCACGAACGTTCACCGTTACGGCGACGAGCGCCGTGGGCACAAGTGATCCGTCGACACCGTCGAACACCGTCACCCCCACGCCAACTCCGGGACCAGGGCCTGGACCGACTCCGCTGCCTCCCGCGGCACCGACATCGGTCAGCGCCGTCGCCGGGATCGAATCGGCCGAGGTGACGTGGACAGCGCCCACTGACTCGGGTTCATCCGCTATCTCGCGCTATGTCGTTACCGGCTCGCCCGGCGGGGATACGTGCAGCACTCCCGCAGACTCAACCACCTGTCTGGTGGACGATCTCAACCCCGATATCCCCGTGACGTTCACGGTGGTTGCCGTGAACGCAAGCGGGACCAGCGTTCCGTCGAAGCCAAGCGCACCCGTAACCCCGTTTGCTCACCCCGGGGCGCCCTCCGCGCCGCGCGACCTCCAAGTTGCCCTCGGCGAGCGGACTATCACCGCTACCTGGTCCGCACCGGACAACGACGGCCACTCCCCTATCACCGGATACGAAGCAGTGGCTCACAGCACGACGGGTGATGACTGGCGCACCTGTTCCACCGACGGGGCCCGCACGTGTGTCATCACCGGGCTGACCGCTGGCTCCACGTATCGAGTCTTCGTCACGGCCGAGAACGATCAGGGCACCTCGCCCCCCTCGCCGTATTCCGAGCCGATCTACGTCACGGAAGCGGCCACGATCGCGCACGTCTCGTCAACCGTGGCACTCCAGAGCTATCAGCAGGTCCTGCGGGACAGCGGCGCACCCACGGCCACGATCACGTCAACCACGCAGCAGGCCTGTGTCGTCGACAGTGGACGCGTGCTCTTCATTGCGAAGGGCACGTGCAAACTCGTCGTCAAGCAACCCGACTTCCCAACACAGCGGATCACGACCTCGGTCAGTGGCAGCAAGCCCGGTACCGCCACGAGGCTCACCACAGCGGCACAGGTCTCGTTCAGCAAGGGAAGTGCGAAGTTAAGCAAGGCCGCCAAGTCGACTCTCAACGGCGCGATCGCCTCCTTGAAGCGTGCCGGCGATGTCACGGTCGTCGGGTACGCGTCCACGTCGTCACTGGCTCGCCAACGCGCCAAGGCAATCGCGAACTACCTCACCAATAAGCGCGTCTCGATTGCCGCGACGTCGACCGACGTGCGCAGCAAATCACCCGACAAGGGCGTCGTGCGAACTGCCCCCACCTCGCGATCAGGAGCAACCCGATGATGCGTTCGACACTCGCCCGGACCACCGTTGTCGCGGCGGCGGTGAGCGGCCTCCTCCTCGCGGCGGCAATTCCCGCAGCGACGGCCGCTCCCGGGGAGCCACCTACCGATGCGGCCGGAGCCGCGAACCCCGTGGGTGTCGAGGCGTCAGACGTAGACGCCATTGATCGTGACACGGCCACCTGCGGGTCCATCATTATCCCCGACAGCCTTGCCGGGTTCCGGCCGGGTGACCTCGTGGGGTCGGAATCGATCACGCCCGGCACGGACAAGCAGGGGAACCCACTCCTCACCGGCGCGCGAAGCTGGCGAATCCTCTACGTCTCCACAGGTATCGATGAAACGCAGACCGAGTTGGTGTGTGGCCTCGTCTCCGCCCCGGACGACTGGACCCCGGACTCCGGCGACGCGCGCGGGCGAATCATCGCCTGGGATCACGGCACCACCGGCCTGATCCAAAGTTGCCAGCCGTCAGCGAGTCCCGACACCGGGTTCTTCGGACCCACGCCCGGCGGGATCGGGGCCGTTGCCTGGAGTGAGTTGACGGCGTACGAGACCACCGGCCTTGCATCCAAGGGCATCCTGCAGACCCTCATTGACGAGGGCTACGTGGTCGCTGCGACCGACTACTACGCCGGCATCGTCCCGGGCGGTGGTGGCAAGCAGGGTGCTTACCAGCACTACGCCGCCGGTGTCCCGAGCGGGGCCAACGTGCTCGACAGCGTGCGCGCCGCGATTGCGCTCGCCGATCCGGACGGTGCCGCGGGCCGCTGGGACATGCTCACCTGGGGCCACTCCCAGGGTGGGGGTTCGGCGCTTTGGTCAGCCCAGTTGGCGCGCAAGTACTTCGCGCAGACCACTCCGACGACTCCGGTCGCACCCATCCGCCTGGTCGGCGTCGCTGCAGAGGCACCGGCGACTCAATTCACCGTTCCGACAACCGCACCCCAGCAGTGGCAGGGTTCCCATCTCGGTGATCTGGACATGCACAACGCCGTTCCCTTTGGTGCCATCAATCTGGCGATCGGACCGGCCCTGTTCTCCTATGTCCTACCGAACTGGGCGCAACTCAGCACCCAGACGCCCGCGGCAGGTGCAAAGTTCCCGGCAAGGCCTGGAAGCGGGGCCCTCGACATGTCGTGGATGCTCGCGACCAAGACCGCCGCGCTCAACAACGCTGGCATGGACACGGCCCCTCTGATGGCGAAGCAGTGCCTGGGCAAGAGTGGCGATCTGGGCACGATCTACCTGATCGTGCGGCCCTACATCAATAACCCGGTGAAGAACTTCTTCTTCGTTGAGGAGATCTGGGGCAGGGCCAGTGAGGACTACAAGAAGGGCTATCTCGACTACACCTGCGCGACGACAAGTGATGCGGGCATCAAGAGTTGGTGTCGCTGGCTGCGCTACAACATGCCCGGGCCGAACGGCACCAATCCCTTCGACAAGATCCCGCGCAATGAGAACGGGCCGGTGCCGATGTATCTGATGCAGGGCATGGGAGACGACATCATCTACTGCATGGGTGAGGCGAACTCCGAGGTGCCACCGGACAAGACCTCATGCCTGGCTCGGCAGTTCTTCCAGTCCAATAGGCCCGCCTACTGCCCTACCCGAGGGCAAGCGAGGGGATCACTGCAACTCGACCTGTTTGCCGTGCGCACCAGCGACGGTTGGAAACATCCCTCCACGCACCTTTCCCTGCCGGGGCAGGTGGCCTCAAACCCCGCACTCAAGGGTGGCAACCCGGACGTCAACGTCCCGAACCCGGACCTGGACTTCGCGGACTCGCCGCTGCATACCTTCATGGACGCGGCGTTCCACAATCCCTCGGCTCTGCCGCAGGGGTGCACGGAAAACGTCATCTGGTAGGCAGGTTCGGCGGAGAGGGCGCGTCGTTGGTTGATCGCGTCGTTCGTTGACAACACGATGCTGACTGAGAAGTGAGTGTCAGACCTCGGACGTAGCGTCAGGTCATGGACTCTGGCTATGGCTCCGATGACAAAACTACTACCTGGAGCAGCGTCACAACCGGGAGCAGCGTCGCTACCGATAGCAATGTCACTACCCGGAGCAATGTCGCTACTGATAGCAATGTCGACCCTCGCGCAGCGAGGGCCATCGCAGCTGCCCTCAGCAAGCCACCGGAGCGGTCGGCACAGCGCGATGCGGAGTTGCTCGATCTCGTTGATGACGCAGATATCGGCGGCGCCGCACTGGCTCTACTCGAGCGCATCGACCTCGCGCAACTCAACGCCCACGATCGGGTGCGTCTCCTGCGCGCCGTCCAGGCACAGGCAGCGTGGTTCGAGGCCTTCGTCTCGATTGCCCTCGCCGCCGTGTGCGGCCCGACCACCGGCTGGCCCGAAGACGAGATCGATGCCCTTGTCGAGGACGAACTCGCCGAGGCACAGGTAGCCGGCGCCGCCCTTGGGGAGCGGCT
>CAYGMM010000089.1:8941-9957 GCA_964351035.1 uncultured Actinomyces sp. | reverse complement strand
CCTACACGGACTGCTCCAAGAGCAGCGCGAACCCCGATGAGTGTGGGACACCCTTGGCCGAAGACGGGCCCACGAGCGGTGTCGGTCCCACCGATTGCGCAGCGACGGATAGCGCGGTGAACGAGTGGCAGAAGGCTGCGCTGATTCAGTGTGCCTACCTGATCAACGGATTGGCGGCGTACACCTCGACGTACGCGCAGAGTGTTGCTCAAACCGCTCTCATCGGCGGGGGAGCCGCCTCGGCCGGACTCGTCCAGCTCGGTCAGGTGGCCTATGCCAGCCACGTGGGTGATGGCCTCGTCACCACCGCCAATCAGGGTGCGATCCGCAGCGTGGGGGAGTACTGGTTGAGTCAGTGGTCGATCGATATCTCGGCGTGGCTGATCGCCAGCAACCAGCCAGGGGTTCTTCCCAACTTCGAGCAGCCCGCCACGGTCCTCCAGCAGGCAACGGCAGACGCTCGGGTCGCGGCGACAGCGGAGTCCGACACGACGGGGCGCTACTTCGGCAAGGCGATCGACCCGTCGTGCTCGGTGGCTGTCTACAACATGCGGACGAAGACGCTGCAGGGAGTGGTGCGCACGCAGGAATTCCCCGACTACTACGCAGGTCCGAAGAAGCGCGCGGGCGAATGCGGCAGTTTCTCGTTTACGGACTTCATGGCTGACGGAAGGCTGGTCAATGGATCGGTGTCCAATTCCGTCGCCGTCAGTGCGGCGCTACAGACAGTCACGTGAGGCGTCGCGGCAACCCGCAATGGCAACTGCGGTGACCTGGACAACAACAAGTGGCTCAATGGCGTGCCATTGCGCGTGTGCAATGGTGTTGAGTTCCAATCAGGTGCGTCTCCGACTCCGGTTCGCACGTGTATCAGCCTGCGTGTCGGCGGCCGGTCATTGCCGATCTTCGGGGCGTCAGCAGAGGACCGACAGACTCATCTGCTCCCGTCATTCCATCTGCAACCGCCGGGATCGGATCGAATGGTCTACATAGGCAGCTGTCAAGACGCCGCAGCG
>CAYGMM010000089.1:0-8931 GCA_964351035.1 uncultured Actinomyces sp. | reverse complement strand
CCTTCTAGCGATGCCATGACTCGCCCTCGGTGTTCTCTCCGCAGCATGACGTGGCCCGGGCTGGGCCGATCCTGATGAGCGATCCACCGATGGTTCCGGCATATGACTTCCCTAGGTCGTGGCCCACGCACTACGGCGGCGGGACGATTCTTTCGTTGATCCCGTTCGGAGCTCCCGCGGACCAGCGAGCCACGACGTCCACCGACTACTGGTTGATGGAGCGGTCGCTGCAGGCCGGAGAGGCCTACCTGCCGACGACGTGAGGTGAGTGCTCAGTCGTTGGCGTGGAGGGCGGCGTTGAGGCCACCCCATGAACCCGTCCGAGGGACGACCTCGAGTGCACCGGTCATCGAGTTGCGGCGGAAGAGCAGGTTCGGCACGCCGGAGAGCTCGCGCGCCTTGACGACCTCACCATCGGGGAGGGCCACGCGGGCGCCTGCCGTGATGTAGGTGCCGGCCTCGACGACCGAACCGTCACCGAGGCTGATGCCAATGCCGGCGTTGGCCCCGATGAGGCAGCCGGTGCCGACGCTGATGACTTCCTGGCCGCCGCCGGAGAGCGTGCCCATGATCGAGGCGCCGCCACCGATGTCGGAGCCGTCGCCGACGACGACCCCGGCCGAGATGCGGCCCTCGACCATCGAATGTCCGAGCGTGCCGGCGTTGAAGTTGATGAAGCCCTCGTGCATGACGACCGTGCCGTCTGCACAGTGAGCGCCGAGGCGGACTCGATCGGCGTCGGCGATGCGCACACCGGAGGGGACGACGTAATCGACCATGCGCGGGAAGCGGTCGACGCCCAGGACATTGAGCGACTCGCCGTGGGAGCGAGCCCGCATGCGGGCGGCGTCGATCTGATCGATGGCGACGGGGCCGCGCGTCGTCCAGGCGACGTTGGCGAGCAGGCCGAAGACTCCGTCGAGATTGATGGTGCGCGGCTTGACGAGCCGGTGCGACAGCAGATGCAGCCGCAGGTAGGCATCGGCGGCATCGGCCGGGGGAGACTGCAGGTCCTCGATCACGGTCGTGACGGTGCGGACCTCGACGCCGCGAATCTCATCGTGCCGCTGGGCAGCATCGATGCCCAGGACCGGCAGGGGATCGCGATCCAGGATCGGCGTGGGGTACCAGGCGTCCAGAAGGACATCGCCTGAGTAGGTCGCCAGTCCATGGGCACTGGCCGGTCCGGTCACGGGCTCGATCTGCATGACGGGCAGGCTATCGAAGGGGCCGCGTGACCGGACCGGGCGTGCGTTGCTTCTACTTTCGGGGGCTACGGCTAAAGAGCGCTACTGCTTGACGGCCTCGACGTCGAGCTCGAGCTTGATGGTGTCGCTGACGAGGACGCCGCCGGCCTCGAGCGCGACGTTCCACACCATGCCGAAGTCCTTGCGGCTGATCTCGGCCTTGCCCTCGAAGCCGATGCGGGTCCCACCCCAAGGATCCTGGCCGACACCGGTGAGTTCCATCTTCACCGTGACGGGCTTGGTCACGCCGTGGATGGTGAGGTCGCCGATGACCTCGAACTCATCGTCCGAGACCTGCTTGGCGGAGGTGCTGGTGAAGGTAATGGTGGGGAACTGCTCCACGTCGAGGAAGTCCGCGGACTTCAGGTGAGCGTCTCGATCGGCGTTCTTGGTGTCGAGGCTGGCCGCCATGATCGTGACGGTCGCCGTGGAGGCGGCGGGGTTGGCGCCATCGAGCACGAGGGTGCCGGTGACGTCGGAGAAGCCGCCGCGGACCTTGGCGACCATGGCGTGACGGGCATTGAAGCCGAGGTTGGTGTGCGAGGGGTCGAACTCCCAGGTGCCGGTGATGGCAGACAGGTCGGTGCTCACGGTGCTCCTTCGGGTGGTAGTTGAGGGTTCAACTATATCCCGCTGGTCGGGTCGCGCAAGTTGGGGGTTCGGCCGGAACGGTGGACAGCGAAGCGAAACCGCGGATTCGGGGCGGGCGATCCGCGGCTTTCCCTCGGCTTCAGGCGGTGGCGACGCGCCAGTCGGGGTCGACTCCGCCGCCCGGCGACGTGAGATGTGCCAGAAAACCGCGCTTCCTTACGTAAAGAACCGCGGTTTCGTGGCACATCCGGGTGAATGGCGCGCCGGACAGTTGAAGGTGGCCGCGACGAGGTCGTCGTCGCGGCCACCTTCTCGGTGCCGTTGTGAGCGGGCTGGGCTAGGTGTGTGCGCCCAGCAGCCGCCTCGTCACCTGCCCGTGCTGCTGGAGTGCGTCAGCCCTGGGTGGCGGCGTCGTCGGCGTCATCATCGGCGTGACCTATGCCGCGACCCATGCCGTCCTCGTGCTGCGCACGCTGCTCCTCCATCTGCGCGGCGAAGTCAGCAGACATCGCATGGATGTCATCCGCCGTAGCGGTGCTGCCATCGACCGTCGCGCGCACGTGCACGGTGTCGCCGAC
Source organism: uncultured Actinomyces sp. (assembly GCA_964351035.1). GTDB lineage: Bacteria > Actinomycetota > Actinomycetes > S36-B12 > S36-B12 > Mxb001. Next base: position 6,515 of record CAYGMM010000089.1, on the reverse strand, counting down.
CTGCGCCTGCGTGTCAGCGGTCCGGTCGCGATCCTGCTCGGTGGTGTCGGTGATCACGTAGGTCGAGGTGTAGCCGTCGACGCTCTTCACCGAGATCGAGGTGGCCGAGACCGCCGTCACCTCACCGGTTTGCATGCGGACGGTCACGTAGTTGCCGTCGGCATCCTCGATGACGCCCTCGCTGTGCAGCATGCGGCCCATCTCGCCACGTGGGCCGCCCTTGTCGCCCATGCCACCGGGGCCACGATCGCCCATCTGACCGGGGCCGTGGTCCCCGCCGGGGCCGCGTCCCTGGCCGTCGGGACGACCCTGGGCGCCCATGCCCAGATCGGGGGCCGCGGGCAGGCCGTCCTGCTGCTGTTCCTGCTGCGAGCCATTGCCATTGCCGTTATCGGCGGCCAGCGCAACGGTGGTTCCAGTTACGGCACCGGCCGCCAGGGTGGCGGCGGCAACGATGCCAACAATGCGTGAGGTCTTCACGGGTGTATCCCCTTCCGTCGGATCCCTTCCGATCGAGATCCATCATGCGGCGCCGATGTGCGACACCGATGTGCGCAGTGTTCGGGTCCCGTAAGCATGCGGGCCCCTCGCATGCCACGATGGGCCCCATGGGAGCGGCATGGTCGGCGTTCGTCTTCCTCGTGGTAGGCGTCGCCGTGGTCACGGGTATCTGGCTGCTGGCCACGGGCCGCATGCGCGATGAACTTCCCGATGCGCCGCCTCCCGAGGCCCTGCAGGGCCTCCCCGCCGCCGGCGTCGGTGAGCTGGCCCCGGGCGATCTGGACGACGTACGCATCGACCAGGCGTGGCGCGGCTATCGGATGGATGAGGTCGACGCCCTCGTGGAGCGGCTCGGTGCCGAGATCGCCGTGCGCGATGCGGAGATCGCTCGGTTGCGCGGGGATGGCGGGGCCCCCGCTGACGTTGTTGTCGCCGACGTCGAGATCGACGTTGCCGACGCGGAAGCGCCCGAGGCAGGGGACGCCGCTCCGGAGCAACCGTGAGCGAAGGCGTCGTCCTTGACGCGGTCGTACGCGCACCCGCGGAAGCGGCTTTCGCCGCCATCACCGACTGGTCCGGCCGTGACCTGTGGATGGTCGGCACCCGTGCCCGCGTCGTCGAAGGAGACGGACGCAGCGTGGGATCGCGCATCGAGGCCACAGCTGGTGCCGGACCCCTTGCCATCGTCGACGCCATGGTCATCACCGTGTGGGATCCACCGCATCGCGTAGAGGTAGAGCACGTGGGCCGATTCGTGAAGGGTCGTGGCAGCGCGGAAATCCTCGAACTCCCGCATGGCATGTCCCGCGTGGTGTGGACAGAGGACTTCGAGATGCCGCTTGGTGCGCTGGGTCGCTTCGGCTGGCCGGTCGTGCGTCCCGGATTCTCCGTCGGCGTCCGACATTCGCTGCAGGCCTTTGCCGAACTCGTCGAGTCCGGCGTCCTGCCTCGCGAGGTGGCGTGAACGAGCCGATCGTCGGTGACGACGGTCTGGCCCGCTGCCCATGGGGCGACGGCCCCGAGGACATGCGCCGCTACCACGACGAGGAGTGGGGTCGGCCGATCCACGGCGACCGACTCATCTTCGAGCGGCTCAGCCTCGAGGGCTTCCAGTCCGGACTGTCCTGGCTGACGATCCTGCGCAAGCGTGACAACTTCCGGGCGGCGTTCGCCGACTTCGATCCCGAGGTCGTCGCCGAGTACGCCGAGCCGGATGTCCGGCGGCTCCTCGCTGACGCGGGGATCGTGCGGCATCGGGGCAAGATCGAGGCGGTCATCGCCAATGCCCGGGTCCTGCGGGACTGGCAGCGAGCCGAGGGCGAGGGGGTACTCGATGAGCGCGTGTGGGCCTGCGCGACGCCGGCGGCCGGCGTACCCGCGACCCTCAGCGACCTGCCGACGTCCTCGCCAGCATCGGTGGAGCTCGCGCGCGACCTGAAGCGGCGCGGGTGGCGATTCCTGGGCCCGACGACGGCCTACGCCGCCCTACAGGCGGTTGGCGTCGTCGACGATCATTTGGCCGATTGCCACGTGCGCGATCACACCCGGTGAGCCCTCGTGGGCCCTCATAGGCGATAATGGAGCCTCGTTTTGCCCACGGAAGGGGAGACCATGGCTGCGATGAAGCCACGGACAGGTGACGGTCCCATGGAGGTCACCAAAGAGGGTCGCGGCTATGTGATGCGAGTGCCCCTTGAAGGTGGTGGCCGCCTAGTGGTTGAACTCAATGCCACCGAGGTCAAGGAGCTTGGCGACGCCCTGCACGGCGCCCTCAGCTGACCGACACCTCAGCAATCCAGCGACGAGGCTCCGTCCCATCGGGGACGGGGCCTTTCGCATGCCCCAGGGGCGGTTCGCGGTCGTTTCCCGCCCGTTGTTGGGGTTTTGGTGCGTTCACAACCCCAACAACGTGCGGGAAACGGGAGGTCGGGCTGATTAGGGCTACTCGGCCTACTCGGCGTCGTCGGCGGGCGCGGCCGCGAGTACGGCGACGAGCATGCCCTCGCCCACCGTGAGGAGTGCGGGGATCCAGTCCGGGTCATCGCGCAGATGCTGGGCCAGGTCGCGGTGATCGGCGTCGGCGCCGTCCTCCCCGAGCGCGTGCGTCACGATGAAGGTGCCACCTGGGCGCAGCAGTCGGCGCGCCTCTCGCAGCAAGTCGTGTTCCTCGCCTCGGGTGAGGGGGACGCCGGGGCCGATCACGACAGCGTCGTAGCCGGCATCGCTGAGGCGGGGGAGTACGGCATAAGGGTCGCCGGCGATCGCTCGCACTCGGGTGTGCGGGTAGCCGATGCGCGCGAGGGTGTCCTTGGTGGCGGTGAGCAACTCCGAGTCCGCATCGACCGTGGTCAAGACACCGCGATCGCCCATGCCCTGCAGCAGCCAGGTGCCGGAGATGCCGACGCCGGAGCCGACCTCGACGACGGCCTTCGCCCCGGAGGTTGCGGCGAGGAAGCGCAGGGCCGACCCGGACGCGCGGCTCACGACGGGGACGCCGAGACTGGCGGCGAGTTCGCGAGCCTCGGCCAGGGCCGGCTCCTCCTCGGCCCAGCCGTCGACGTAGGCCCAGGTCAGCGGGCTCGGGGGCAGCAGCGCATCATCGGTCACGGGGGCAGCCTAGTCCCGCACCGCCCGTCCAAGGGCAGATCGGCGTACCCTGTCGGGGTGTTCGACATCGGCCTGGGCGAGATCCTCATCCTTGCCGTGATCGGGCTGCTCATCTTCGGGCCTGAGCGACTGCCACGCGCCGCCGCCGACGCGGCCCGCACCCTGCGCAACGTCAAGGCGATGGCCGGCAACGCTCGTAAGGACCTCGCGGACTCGGCCGGGGTGGATCTGTCGGACGCCACGGACGCCCTCAACGAACTTCGCGACCTGCACCCCAAGCGCCTCGCGAAGTCCTTCCTTGAGGGCGATGACGATGACGACATCGAGTCAGCGCCCCGCCGCAAGAAGTCCGGCGAGTCGGCGGCCGAGTCGACCTCGACCGAGGCGCCGTCGGCCCGCTTCGACCCGGACGCGACCTAGGCGCGCAGCCGGACTAGCGGCCCGCGGGGGAGATGTTCAGCGACTGACCGGCGAGTCCGCGCGGGGTGCGCGCCAACTGCCCGGCGATCTCGATCAGGCTCGCCGCGGCCGGGGCCATGGGATCGCTCAGCACCAGCGGTGAGCCACTGTCGCCACCCTCGCGCAGTCGTACGTCGAACGGCACACGCCCGAGCAGCGGCACCTTGGTGCTCAGGCCGGCCGAGAGTTGCTCGGCGACCGCGGTGCCGCCACCGATGCCGAACAGGTCGATGGGCTCACCGCAGTGCGGGCAGGGGAAGCCGCTCATGTTCTCGATGACACCGGCGACCTTCTGATGGGTCTGGCCGGCGAGCATGCCCGCACGTACGGCGACCTCCGCTGCCGCGGTCTGCGGGGTGGTCACGATGATCACCTGCGAGCCAGGCAGCAGTTGAGCCGTCGAGATCGCGATGTCCCCGGTGCCGGGCGGGAGGTCGAGCAGGAGCACGTCCAGATCGCCCCACCACACGTCGGACAGGAACTGCTGCAGGGCGCGGTGCAGCATCGGACCGCGGAAGGCGACGGGCTCGGCGCTACCACCGGGCTTGAAGGGCAGCATCGAGATGGCGCTGACGCCGTACGCCTCGGGCGGCATGATCATGCCCTCGACCATGTGCGGTGCCTGCGTGAGACCGAGCAGGCCGGGCACCGAGTGGCCGTAGATGTCCGCGTCGACGATGCCGACGCGGAAGCCCTGGGCCGCCATCGCAACACCGAGGTTGACGGTCACGGACGACTTGCCGACGCCGCCCTTGCCCGAGGTGATGGCGTAGACGTGGGTGCGCGAACCCGGATCGGCGAAGGGGATCGTGCGCTCCTCCTGATCGCCGCGCAGCGTCTTGCGCAGGTTGGCCCGCTGCTCGTCGTTCATGACGTCGAGTTCGACATCGACGTGGCGGACACCGGGGACCGAACCCACCGACAGGGTGACCCGCTGGGTGATCGTGTCGCGCATGGGGCAGCCCGAGACGGTGAGGTAGATCGCCACCTTGACGCGGTCGCCGTCGATGTCGACCGACTTCACCATGCCCAGATCGGTGATGGGACGGTGAATTTCGGGGTCTTCCACCCGGGCGAGGGCAGCGTCGACGAGAGCACGATCGATGGAGGTCATGCTCCGATGCTAGGACCGTCGTCCTCGTCGTGCGATTCCTGCTCCGTCAGCCGGTCGCCGAGCTCGTCGAAGAGGTCGCGCAACTCGCTGCGGAGGTAGTCGCGTGTGGCCATCTCGCCGAGGGCCATCCGCAGCGAAGCGATCTCGCGCGCGAGGTACTCGGTGTCGGAGACCAGACGCTCGGTCGTGGCCAGATCCTCCAGGTATTGCACGCGGTCGCGGTCCGACTGGCGGTTCTGCGCCAGCAGGATGAGGGGCGCGGCGTACGACGCCTGCAGTGACAGCAGCAGGGTGAGGAAGATGAAGGGGTAGGGATCGGGCTTGAGGTCCTCGGGCGCGAAGATGTTCCACGCCAGCCACGCCACGATGACGACGGTCATCCAGGCGATGAAGCGCCACGATCCGATGAAGCGCGCAATGCGCTCGCTCAGCCGGCCCCACTGCTCGGGGTCGTAGGAGGGACCGCGCAGGCGGCCGCGCTCCAGCGGCTGGTCCATGCGCAGTTCGCCACGGCGACGGGGGGTCTTCATGGCGTCCCCGCAGTGTCGCGCCAGTTCTTGGGCAGCATGTGGTCGATGAGGTCGTCGACGGTGACCGCACCCAGCAGGTGATCGTTGGCGTCGACCACGGGCAGGGCCACGAGGTTGTACGTCGCGAAGTAGCGCGCGACGGTCGGCACGTCAGTGTCCGGGCCGATCGGCTCGAGGACCGTGTCGACGATGCCGGACACGAGTGCCGACGGTGGCTCGCGCAGGAGTCGCTGGAGGTGGCATGTGCCGAGGTAGCGCCCGGTCGGGGTATCGGTGGGAGGACGCGTGACGTAGACCTGTGCGGCGAGAGAAGGGGAGAGCTCGGGCGCCCGAACTCGGGCGAGGGCCTCGGCCACGGTGGCGTCCGGTGCGAGCACGATCGGCTCCGTCGTCATCATGCCGCCGGCGGTGTAGTCGCCGTAGACGAGCAGACGCCGAATGTCTTCGGCTTCGTCCGGCTCCATGCGCTCGAGCAGGTCGGCGGCCTGCTCCGGCGGGAGTTCGGAGATCAGGTCGGCGGCGTCGTCGGGGTCCATCTCCTCCAGGACGTCGGCCGCGCGCTCGGCCTCAAGGGCCTGCACGATCTCGAGCTGGTCCTCCTCGGGCAACTCCTCGAGGACGTCGGCGAGGCGCTCGTCCTCCAGCGCCTGAACGACCTCAAGTCGCCGCTTGGCGGACATGTCCTGCAGGGTGTTGGCGAGGTCGGGCGCGCGCATGTCGTCGAGGGTCGCGAGGAAATTCTCCGCCCCCTGCTCCTGCGGGAGGGTGAGTCCGTCGACGGCGGCCCAGTCGACGATGCGGGTCTGACCCTTGCGACGCAGGCCGCCGCCCTCGCGGATGAAGAGCTGGGTGATGTACCAGTCGCGGCTTGGCCGCTGCTCGATGCCCAGGTCGACGATGGTGACCGTCTTGGGGTCGGCGGAGCGTGACGGATCGACGAGGGTGACACGACGATCGAGAAGTTCGCCGATGGCCAGTGTCTCCATGGGGCGCTGCTCGAAGCGCCGGAGATTGACCACGCCGCTGACGACCACCTGGCCGCTGTCGATGGCGGTCACGCGCGTCATGGGGACGAAGATCCGGCGGCGGCCGACGACCTCCACCACGAGTCCGACGACCCGCGGCGGCTGCGAATCGGTCCGCAGGGCGACCACGACGTCGCGGACGCGCCCGACCTGGTCCGCGCGCGGGTCAAAGACCTCGGCGCGCGCCAGTCGAGCGACGAAGACGCGGTTGGGGGTGGTCACGCGGCCCAAGGGTACTCGTGTTGGGAGCTCATCCGGTCCCTCGCCATACGCCGTAAG
>CAYGMM010000088.1:0-10056 GCA_964351035.1 uncultured Actinomyces sp. | reverse complement strand
AGGACGGCGTACGCCGCCTGGCGCACCAGGCCGAGGGGGAAGGAGCGATAGGGCGGATAGGCGACACGGACCGCGTCGGGGCTCTTGGCATAGATGCCCGGTCGCGCTTTGAGTGCCACCTGCTCGGCGCATTCCCACCGCTCATCACCACGCAGGTGTGCTGCACTGACCCGGATGAAGCGCTCTTTGACGTCTACCGGCCACGGCGGACGCCAGGCGGGGATGTCGACGCGGGGCGTCATCATGTGCGGCCCTCGTCATCGAGCATGTCGAGCAGGTCGCCCTCGGTGGGCGTGTGTTGCCGCCTGGTGAGTCCAACCTCGATGAGCTGAGCATCGCTCTCCGCCGAGCCAGGCGCCGGAGCGCGGCCGCGCTGGGACGGGCAGACACTGGCGAAGTCGCAGTAGCGGCACAGGGGCCCCGGTCGCGCCTCCCAGGTGTCGGCCTCCGCCATGGTGGCGCGTTGCTCCTGGGCGGTCTCCAACTCCGCGAGCGCTCGGCCCACCGCGGCCGGATAGACCGGACGGGTCACGGCCCGCGGCTGCTTCAGATAGAGCAACTCCACCTCGGCGACGGGGGAGTCCAACGCATCGAGCGCGGCGGCGTACAGCATCTGCTGTCGCCAGTAGCCCCACCAGTAGCGCGGCTTGGGGGCGCCGGTCTTGTAGTCGGTGACGCGCAGGCCGGTGTCGACGACCGCCACTCGGTCGATGTAGCCGAGGAAGGGCAAGCCGCGCAGGGGCACCTCGACGGTCATCTCAAGTCCGTCGGGCGCGACCTCGATGTCCGCTGGGACCTCGGTCTGCCAGTAGGCCGCCATCGCCGCCTGGGCGCCGGATGTCACCTCAGCTTCGGGGATATGCGGCCCGGCTTCGGCGAGCTCGCTGGCGATGGCCTCGGCAAGGAAGACGTCAGCGCGCTCGGGCAGCCGCTCGTCGGGGGGAAGCTCAAGCAGGTGCTCCAGCGCAAGGTGCACGGCGCGGCCGGTAACCATGGGCACGGTCGAGGGGGTCTGCCACCCGGCGACCTTGCGCCACCAGTAGCGCAGCGGACAACCGAGGAAGTCCTCGATCGCCGATGCCGACCAGGGCCGCTCCGGCAGCGGCGCAGGCGGCACCGCCACGGGGACCGGAGCGCGGGGCGGATAGGCCATGACCCGAGCATGTCAGGTGGGTGCGACAGTCCGGGGGACGTGGTGGCACGCTGTGGACATGGCCGTGCTGGAGATCACCCCGGACGCGCTCGAGGTGAAGCTCAACCGATGGGAGCGGATCGGGGGGTTCCACGACAGTTTCTCGGTGCCGTGGGACCACATCGAGCACGCTCGGGCCATCTCCGATCTGTGGCCCCATGTGCGCGGTTGGCGCATGCCCGGGACCGGACTGCCACATGTGATCCTGCTCGGCCGGATGCGCTACCGCTACGGCACCGACTTCACCGCGATGTACAAGAACCTGCCCGGGGTGATCTTGGAGTTGCGTGACGAGGAGTTCCGTCGCCTACTCATCTCGACGCCGATTGCCGGCGACGTCGTACGACGGGTCATCACCGGCGCCTAGTTCACCACCCCCTGTTGAGTGGCGAGTTGTTGACGGTTTTTGCGCGAAATACCGTCAACAACTCGCCAGTCAACGAGTGAGAGCTACTCGAAGCGGGACTGGCTGCGCCACAGGTCGATGCCAGCCTCCACCGCGAACTCATCGATCGCCGCAATCTCGGCGTCAGTGAACTCGGTGTTGTGCACCGCGGCGGCCGTCTCGCGCAACTGCTGGGCACTGCTCGCCCCCAGCAACGTCGACGTCACGCGCGGATCGCGCAACGTCCATGCGACCGCCATCTGCGCGAGTGACTGACCGCGCTCGGCGGCGATCGCTGCGAGCCCGCGCACACGCGCGAGGTTGTCCTCATTGGCCATCACTGGATCGAGGGACTTGCCCTGCTCCGCGCGCGAACCCTTGGGCACGCCTTGCGCGTACCGATCGGTCAGCATGCCCTGCGCCAGCGGGCTGAAGGTGATCATGCCGACGCCCAGGTCGCCGCAGGTGTCGATCAGGCCGTCACCCTCGATCCAGCGGTTGAACATCGAGTACGACGGCTGGTGGATCAGCAGCGGCACACCCATCTCGCCCAGGATTCGTGCGGCCTCGCGAGTGCGGCTCGGTGAGTACGACGAGATGCCGGCGTACAGCGCCTTGCCCGAGTGCACGGCGGTGGCGAGCGCACCCATCGACTCCTCCAGCGGCGTCTCAGGGTCGGGCCGGTGGTGATAGAAGATGTCGACGTAGTCCAGGCCGAGCCGGTCAAGGGACTGGTCGAGCGAGGCCAGGATGTACTTGCGCGAGCCCAGGTCGCCGTACGGGCCGGGCCACATGTCCCAGCCGGCCTTGCTGGAGATGACGAGCTCATCGCGCAGGCCGGCGAAGTCCTCGGCGAGGATGCGGCCGACATTGATCTCGGCCGAGCCGTAGGGCGGGCCGTAGTTGTTGGCGAGGTCGAAGTGCGTGATGCCGAGGTCGAATGCCGTGCGCAGGATGTCGCGCTGTGTCTCCAGCGGGGTGTCGTCACCGAAGTTGTGCCAGCAGCCGATTGTCACCGCCGGCAGTTTGAGACCGCTGCGGCCGCAGCGGCGGTAGGGCATGCGCCCGTCGTAGCGATCAGGGTCCGGTGCGTAGACGTCAGCCATGGCTCAAGTCTGCCAGTCGCATAGTGGGGTGGTCCCAGACCGCCTCGATCCCACCGACCCCCCGCTGACACTTAGTCGACGTCGTAACTGTCCGCCCAGCGCCCCCGACGCCGTACAGACACTTAGCCGACCTCGGCCGCCTTCTCCACCGTCAGGAGCGAGACTTCCTCGTTCTCTGCTTCCTCCGCCGCGCGACCGCCGCGTACGCCGAACAGGCGCTTGGCGACGATCAGCCACACGACCGCGGCCAGGTTGATGACAAACAGAACCACCTTGAACACGGTGACGTGTTCGATGAGTTCCCAGATCTCCAACGGGATGAAGGCACCGGTCGCGACGACCGAGAGGTACTCACCCCAGCGCTTGGCCATCCACAGGCCCACCGCTTCCAACCACTTCACCGCGCCAAGCGTGGCGATGACCAGACCAAACATCACGATCGTGTCTGGACTGATCTCACCCCAGCGGTCGACCGATCGGGCCAACCACGACCTCTCGATGTTCCACCCGATGGTCTGTGTCACCGGCTCCAAGGCGGGAAAGGCCTGCTTCAGCGCGGCCATGAACTCGGGCACCCGGGCGCGCACGATGATCGCCGTGACTCCGACGACCAACCAGGCCGTGCCTTCGACGCCCCGAAGTACGGCGAGCAGCCGCAGGATGATCAACTGCCGCAAGGCACGTCCGCGCGTGGGCGTCGGCGCGAGGTCGGCCGGGCCCGAAGCCGCCGGCTCCCCCGGGATGTAGTCGCCGCACCTCAGGCAGCGCCACACCTCTCCGGCGGCAGCCGTCGCGCGTAGCCGTTCGGCGTACTCGGCCTCGTCCGGACGATAGGTGATGTGGCCGCGCAGGCCGCAGGAGATAAGACCCCAGTCGATCACGCCGCCATCCTGCCGCAGTCGACCAGGACCTCGCGTGATCACTGACGAGATGGTGTGATGGCTCCATGACGAAACCCGTGCACGCATCCGGCCAGTTCACCCTCGGTAAGTCCGATCCGATGACGATCTATCGCCTCGGCTTCGGGGCGATGCGTATCACCGGAGCGGGCATCTGGGGTGACCCGCCGGACCGCGACCGCGCGATTGCCGTCCTCCGCGAGGCCGTCGACCTCGGCGTGGACTTCATCGATACCGCCGACTCCTACGGACCATTCGTCAGCGAGGACCTCATCCGTGAGGCGCTGCACACGGGCAACTCCAGCAATCCGTACGGCGATGTCATCGTGGCCACCAAGGGCGGTCTCACGCGGCACGGCCCCGACGAATGGCGCGTTGTTGGCCGACCGGAATACCTGCGTCAATGCGTGCTGATGTCGCTGCGCCGCCTCGGCGTCGAGCGCATCGACCTGTGGCAGTTGCATCGCATCGATCCCGCCGTACCCGAGGACGAGCAGTTCGGCGTCATCAAGGAAATGCAGGATGAAGGACTCATCCGGCACGTGGGTCTCTCCGAGGTTTCGGTTGCCGAATTGCAGCGCGCCCAGCAGGTGATGGAGATCGTCAGCGTGCAGAACCTCTTCCATGCGGGCGAGCGCCAGAGTGAAGAGCTGCTCAATCACTGCACTGAGCACAACGTCGGCTTCATTCCCTGGTTCCCGCTCGGGCGGGGTGATCTGACGGCGACTGACGGTCCGCTGGCGGCGATTGCGCAGCGGCACGGGTGTACGCCGTCGCAGGTCGCCCTGGCCTGGCTGCTGCAGCGCTCACCGGTGGTGCTCCCGATCCCGGGAACCGGATCACCCGAGCATCTGCGGGAGAACTGCGCAGCGGCGGAGATGCATCTCGACGACGCGGCGATGGCCGAACTCGCCCAAGCGGTCTAACCCACACACGTTGAGTGGCAAAAGGTGCTAGCCCCGCCAGGTCGCTCCCGCACCGAGGTCCAGCACGTACGCCGCCGACACCGGCACCTCATCGGGCAGGGTGATGAGCACGTCCCCATCACGTTCACCCAGACCCACAGCAGCGTCCGAACCGAGCAAGCGGACCGATGACACGCTGCGACCATCGACACCCCGCAGCGTGAACTCGCGCGATCCGGGCAGGTCAAGCAGGGTCGCGTAGGCGTGGCCTTCACCGACGGTGAAGCGCACGTCGGTCCCCTCTGATGTCGTCGTCGCGGCAACCGTCCACGGCCGGGTGCCGTAGATCGCCGCTGAGTTCACGCCCATCCACTCACCGAGTCCGTGCAACGGCACCTGCTGTTGCGCCGGGATGCGCCCGTGCTCATCCGGCCCGATGCCGATGAGTAGATTGCCGTTCTTCGACACGACATCCACGAGCATCCGCACCAATTCCGTCGTCGTCACGATGTCCTGCGGACGCTCATTCCGATTGGCGCCGAAGGAGTGGCCGACACCGCGGGTGGCCTCCCACTTCTTGTCCTGAATCTCATCGAAGACGGCGTACTCCGGCGTGCGGAAGTCGTACCAGTTCGCCCCAGGGAAGGTGAGTTGCTTGTCCTTGTCGGGGATGTGCTTCCACAGCACCTGGATGAGATCGCCAGCCGCACGGGCGAGCGAGTCGGTGACGATATTGCGCCGACCACTCGGCTGGATCCATCGATCATTGATCACGCCGTCGGGTACCGCGTTGTAGTAGTAGGCAAAAAGTGCCGCCAGGTCGCCGCCGGGTGGCCAGGCGACGTCATTCCACAGCACATCGGGTCGGTAGCGGTCGATGATCTCGTGCACGTGCGCGGTCGCGTAGTCCTGGTACTCCGGGGAAGCCGGTACGGCGAGCATGGCGTCAGCCGCCCTGCGCAGGACCGCATCGTTGAACGGCCAGTCATAACCGCCCGAGTAGTACAGCCCCATCCGCATGCCGTGCGCGCGTACGGCGGCCGTCATGTCTCCGACCAGGTCACGCTCAGCGTGGTAGTACCCCTTGTGCGGGTGGGGAATGGACGACGGCCACAGGGTGAACCCTTCGTGGTGCTTCGTGGTCAGGACGACGTACCTCGCCCCCGCGCTACGGCACAGGTCGGCCACGGCATCCACATCAGCCGAGGATGACCCGGCATTGAACGCCGGAATGAAGTCGTCGTAGTCGAAGTCCGGACCGTACGTCTGGCGATGGTGCTCCTGGGTGGGACTGCCGTCGATCTGCATGGTGTTGCGGTACCACTCCGCATAGGGGTTGTTGCGGAGCATGCCCTCCGGACCCTCGGTGCGCAGCAACTCCTGGATGTCGCCCACCTGCGGGGCCCATCCCGGCACGGAGTACACGCCCCAGTGCAGGAAGACACCGAGTTTGGCGTCGTCGTACCAATCCGGCAGAGCGTGGGTACTCACTGATTCCCAGGTGGGCTCGTAGTGGCCCCCATCGATCGACATAACGCCTCCTCCGCTCAGCAGCACGCTATGTCACGATGGCGTCATGTCGGTATCACTTGAGGGAAACCCCGGCTGCTCGGCGCTCGGCCATCTCTTCCAGGCTCAGGGCAGCCAGCGGGTCTGCATCACCTGCGGACACGTGGAGGCCGCAACACCACCGGCCGCAGAATCAGCCGACACCAGCGACGAGGCGTGACTGACCAGCGGGCAGTCCGCCGCACTCACCGCCGAGGCGGCTTCGGCGGCTTCGGCACGGTGACAGACTCCACCGCAGACCAGGCACTGCGTTCGGTCGCACCGGTCGCGGCCACGCGCACCCGATAGGTGGTTCCCTCGGTCACGCGGAAGGTGTACGTCCGTTCCCCCGCCCCGGTGCTCGTCCGCGTTCGCCACGCCTGCTTGCCCTTGCGCACCTGTACGACGTAGCCCGTGATCCCCGCAGCGTCGGCGGGAGGCCGCCAACGCACTGTCACCGACGGCCCGTCCTTGACGCGAAGTTTCTGCACCTCGGGAACACCGAGCGGCACATCCCTGTACGACGTCACGACGACATCACCGCGACCAGAACCACCGACCGCGCGCTGCCACAGCACCGTCGGGCGAACCGCCGACAAGACACCTCCCGCGCGGGCGCCGGGGAGCTCCGGCCCAGGTTGCCATTCCTCACCATTGCGCTGCGCCACACGCAACTCGACCGACGTCCCAGGGTCATTGGACAGCCAGCTCATGAGCAACCGGCCATCGGCATCGACGGCAAGTGACGTGGTGTTGGGCATCGCACCCGACGCACCCACGGTGTCATCGACGGTAACGACGCCGCGGCCCCAGACGGACAGCATGTCGGACGCGGTCACACCCGCCATCCACAGTGTGCCGGCCTGCCAGATGCCCACGGGTCGCACCGAATTCGGAATGCCTGACTGCAGATCCACGGCCGCGGCCACGGCGGTCTCCGACACCAACGCATAGCGCCAGGTGCGCGACCCATCAGCATCGAACCGGCCCCAGACGAGGGCGGCCGTCGTACCCGTGTCATCAGCAGTGACAGCGAGCAGCGGAGGCGACGAGACCGGCATGCGCGTCTCGACAACGGTGGGCGCCGACCACCCACCCGATGTCGGGTCGAGGAAGGCCACGAGCGCCTGTCCACCCGGATCCTGCGTCCACGTGACCCCGAGGCGGCGGCCGCTCGCAAACGCCTGACCGGTCCCCGGGTTGGCGGTGACGCCCGGCACTGTCGGCGCGATCGTCCAGGACGATCCATCGAAGACATGCGCCTCGATCTGGCGTGACCCATCGAGCAGACTGCCTGTGCTCGCCACGATGCACGGCACACCGTCGACGATCGCCAACGACAGACCCACCGCGGCAACCTGCGTCGAGCCCGCATCGGCGACGACGTCGACCGGTGCGCGCCAGTCACCGATGAACTGCGCTGAGCTGATGGCCGTCGTGCGTCCGCGGATCTCCACCCACGCCAACGTCACGACTCCGGCAGCGTCGACGGCCCCGACGAGGCGAGCATCGCCATCGATGCGGGCCACGCGCGTCGCCTCGCCCCAGCCATCAGGCGTCGATCGGCGCGACAGGATCTCGCCCTCCGCCACCCACGCGAGCGTCTGCTGACCATCACGGTCCAGAAGCACCTGCGAGTCCGGTACGCCGATCTGCGCGGTACGGCCCGCGTCGTACGTCGTCCAGCGCAGGAGTGCATTCGCCGCCGGTGCAGTGAGGAGCCCGAGCACCAGGGCCGTGCTGAGCGTCGCCATCAGGGCACCGACGAGCGCGGTGGAACGACGCACACGGGTCAATGACCGCATCGCACCTCCCACATCACGGCCGCCAGGCAATCGCATCACTGTAGGCCGACACCGTTGGGCGATGCCGGACGCGGGAGGATTGAGCGGTGTCCGATGCACTCAGCCCATCCAGCCAACTTTGGGCGGCGTACCGCGGGACGGTGGTCGACGTCACCGTGCCTGACGGATCGGTCCGACGGGTCCGCCAGGTGGATCGCGGTGGCGATGAGTGGCCGTTCGCCGTCGATCACGTCTGGATCATGACTGCCTGCAATCCGCGAAGCGAACCACTGAGCGAGTCCGACAACGTCACTCGACACCTCGCGCTCGGTGAGGAGTTGCGAGCCGCTGGCCTCGATGCCACACCCAATGTCGGGTACGACCCGACCGACCCCGCCTGGAGTGAGCCGGGCTACACGATTCCGGGCGCCGCCCAGGATGTCGTCATCGCGCTCGCGGAGCGATGGGAGCAGAACGCTGTCTTCGGTTGGTTCCCCGATCGGTGGGAGATCGTCAGCGTGCTGCTCGCCGGCCACGAGGTCCACGGTTGGCGCTGGGCGTAGCACCGGTCTTCGCGGGCCGAACGCCGGTCACGGAGACTGACCCGCGAGGTGATCGAACACCAGACTGGTCTGCGTGGTCTCGATCTCCGGACTCGCCGACAGTCGGTCGGCGACGAAGACCCGCAGGCCCTCCGTGTCCGCGGCCACCACGTGGATGAGGAAGTCGAAGGCACCGGTGATGAAGTAGACGCTCTGTACGCCCGGCTCGCGGGAGAGGCGGCGGGCGAGTTCGGGCAGATCCCCACGTGAGTTGGCGCGGATGCGCACCGAGATCAGTGCCTGCAGGTCTGCACCCAACTTGGCGTGGTCGACGTCCGCGCGGAAGCCGCGGATGACGCCGCGCTCGACCAGTCCCCGGGTCCGCGTCAGGCAGGTCGACGGGGCGATGCCGAGTCGTTCGGCCAGCACATTGTTGGGGAGTCGGCCATCCCGGACGAGTTCGGCGACGATCCGTCGATCGAGGGCGTCCAGGGGAGCCTCAACTCGGCTTCGAACCGGATTCGATGTACGCGATTTCCTCGAGCCCGATACCGAATCTGTCTCATTCATAAGGCAGTTCTATCGAATCTGATTCTCGGTGTATTCCACTTCTGACGAATTTGCGTCATTCTTCCGCCACATCGGCCGCTCGGCCGTGACGAGGAGGCGGCAGTCATGAAGGTCGGCGTACCCAGCGAGTTGAAGAACCACGAGTACCGCGTGGCCATCACCCCCGCGGGGGTCTTTGAGTTCGTTCGCCACGGTCATCAGGTGTTCATCGAGGCCGGTGCCGGTCTTGGCTCCTCGATCACCGACGAGGAGTTCGTGCGCGCGGGCGCCACCATCTTGCCCACCGCCGATGACGTGTGGGCGACCGGCGAGTTGATCCTCAAGGTCAAGGAGCCGATCGCCGCGGAGTACCACCGCATGCGCGAAGGTCAGGTGCTCTTCACCTACCTCCATCTCGCCGCGTCACGCGAATGCACCGAGGCGCTACTCGAACGCAAGGTCACCGGCATCGCCTACGAGACCGTCGAACTTCCCGATCGCAGCCTGCCGCTGCTTGCTCCGATGTCCGAGGTCGCCGGGCGCCTCGCGCCACAGGTAGGCGCCGCAGCACTCATGCGCGCGAACGGCGGTCGCGGTGTGCTCCTCGGCGGCGTCCCCGGTGTGCAAGCCGCGAAGGTCGTCGTCCTCGGTGCCGGTGTCGCCGGCCAGAACGCCGTCACCATCGCCGCGGGCATGCAGGCCGACGTCACCGTCATGGACATCAACGTCGCCCGACTGCGCGTCCTCGATGATCTCTACGAGGGTCACGTGCAGACGATCACGTCGAACCTCTACGAGGTGGAGGCCGCGGTGCTCGAGGCCGACCTCGTCATCGGCGCGGTGCTGATCCACGGCGCCAAGGCACCCAAGCTCGTCTCCAATGAACTCGTCTCGCGGATGAAGCCGGGCTCGGTGCTGGTCGACATCGCCATCGATCAGGGCGGCTGCTTCGAGGATTCGCGTGCCACCACGCACGACGATCCGACGTACCGCGTGCACGACTCGGTCTTCTACTGCGTGGCCAATATGCCCGGAGCGGTGGCCAACACCTCGACAAAGGCGCTCACCAACGTCACGCTCCCCTACGCCGTCGCGCTCGCCGACAAGGGCTGGCGGCAGGCGCTGGCCGATGACAAGGCGCTCGCA
>CAYGMM010000087.1:0-10075 GCA_964351035.1 uncultured Actinomyces sp. | reverse complement strand
AACGTCTTCGCAGCAGAAGGTCTCGAAGGTGAGGCCCGCGGCCGTGCCGCCGCAGCCTGCTTGGGACTGGTGATGATCGGGGTGGTGAGGTGCGGGATGCCCTCGTAAGCCGTCAACTCCACACGCTTGGGGTCGACCAGGATCATCCGGACCTCATCCGGTGTCGACCGCAACAGGATCGAGGTGATGAGCGAATTGATGCAGCTGGACTTGCCCGCGCCGGTCGCACCCGCGACCAAGAGGTGCGGCATCTTGGCAAGGTTCGCAACGACAAATCCGCCCTCAACGTCCTTGCCGAGGCCCACGATCATGGGGTGCGACTCATCCGTGGCGACGTTGGACCGCATGACATCACCCAGGCTGACGAGTTCGCGGTCGGTGTTGGGGATCTCGATACCGATCGCACTCTTGCCCGGGATCGGGCTCAGGATGCGCACCTCGGGGCTCGCCACGGCGTACGCGATGTTGCGACTCAGCGCCGTCACCCGCTCGACCTTGACGCTCGGGCCGAGTTCGATCTCATAGCGCGTGACGGTCGGACCTCGCGTGAACCCGGTGACCGATGCGTCGATGTTGAATTGCTCCAGCACCTCGGTCAGTGAATTGACCACGGCATCATTGGCCTTGGTGCGGGCACGCGGGGCCGGACCGGTCTTGAGCAGCTTCTTATCCGGCAGCGTGTAAGGCAGCGCGCGCTCCAGCGGGAGTTGCTCGGGTGGGCCAGCCGGTGCGCTTGATGCCGCCGGGATGACTGGTGCATCCGCGGTGGCCGGGGCGGCGTCAGACGTCTCCGCGGGCGCGTCAGCCTCGACGATCACCGCGGGAATCTCGGCGGTCTCGTCGCGCGGTTCAAAACGCGCGGAGTCCACGATCTGCCGGGCTGCCCCCGCGACACCGAGGGGTTCGTCGATCTCTTCCTCCTCGGCCGTCGAACCTGCCGAGGCGAGGAAGTCGATGTCGTGGCCGCCGTCCTCCGCCACGATGAAGCCATCGGGAATGTCGTCGGCGTACGAGTCGAGGACCACGGGTTCCTCATCGTCGCGCCCAGACCCCGGACGCAAGGCGTGACCGAAGAAGCGACCGATGGTCTGTGGCACCGCCATGAGCGGCGTTGCCGTGATGACGAGGATGCCGAAGATGCCAAGGAGTGCGAGCAGGACGGCGGCGACAACGGGACCAAGGGCCGCGGCAATCGGCGCGGTGACGACCCATCCGGTGATGCCGGTGCCATCGACGAGCGCGTCGTAGCCATCGCTGGGTGTCGGCAGACCGCGATAGAGGTGCCACAGGCCAGCCGCCGACAGGATGACGGCGAGACCGCCAACGAGCAGGCGGCCGTTGGTCACGTGATCCTCGGGATGACGCAGCGTCCGCCACGCCACAACTACGAGGAGCACGGGGACGGCAACGGCGAACGCACCCACGAGGAAGCCGGTGACGGTGCCGAGGCCAGCGGTGAACCAGCCGTCGACCCCGAACCAGACGGCCGCACCCACGATCACGGCGAGGGCAACGAACAGCAGACCGAGCCCATCCCGGCGGTGCACATCATCGAGGTCGCGGGCCTCATGGCCGACCTTGCGAGCGGCACCACCGAGGGCGGCGGCGATGGCGAGCCAGACGGCGCGGATCCCACGGCCGATGGCGGCAAAGCCTCGAGCGATCGGACCGGGGCCGGTGCGGGGCTTGGCAGGGCGTGACGTCGTACGAGGCTTGGTGGTCGCCTTGGTGGTCTTGGTGCGGGAGGCCGACCGCGATGCCGCAGGCTTGGCTGAGCGCGAGGTTGATGACGAGCGTGCTGGGGCAGCCTTTGCCGAGGTCGACTTTGCCGAGGCGGAGGACCGCGAGGACGCGGGCTTGGTGGTGCCGGAGGTGCTACTAGACGACGAGCGTCGGGTACCTCCACTCCGCGAGGAGGAGGTGCCCGTGCTGCGCGATGCGCGCGAGGGCGCACTGGTACGGCTCGCCATGCCCCGAGACTACCCGCGTGCACCAGGAATCCCGGGTGTCACACGTGCCACGCGTGTCGCACGTGAACCGTCCCGTTGCAGGGCGCTATTGGCGCATTGTGCGCTCAGAATGCCGATTTCCCGCACTCTCAGCGCACAACCCCACTCCGCGGGCACATTGTGCGCTCAGAATGCCGATTTCCCGCACTCTCAGCGCACAACCCCACTCCGCGGGCACATTGTGCGCTCAGAACGCCGATTTCCCGCACTCTCAGCGCACAACCCCACTCCCGGCGCACATTGTGCGCTCAGAATGCCGATTTCCAAGGCCCTCAGCGGGCCCGAATCAGGCCTCGACGACGACGGGGATGATCATCGGCCGCCGCCGGTGGGTCTTGGAGACCCAGCGGCCCACCACCCGGCGGGTGCGCTGCTGCAGTTGGTGCGGATCAACCACGCCGTCCGCGAGCGCCCGCTCGAGTTCGTCGCGGACCTCTTCGCGCACCGGATCGAGGACCTCGGGGTCCTCGTGGAAGCCGCGAGCCTCGACCTCCGGGCCGGCGACGATCTTGCCCTCCACGATGTCGACGGCGGCAAAGATCGAGATGAAGCCTTCATCCCCCAGCACCCGGCGATCGGTGAGCGCGGCCTCGGTGATGTCTCCCACGCTGGCCCCGTCGACGAAGACGTAGCCCACCGGTACGGCGCCGACGACGCGTGCGACGCCGTCCTGCAGATCAACGACGACGCCATCCTCGGCGAGCACGATGTTGTCCCGCGGCACCCCGGTCTTCTCGGCAAGCGCCGCGTTGGCGCGCAGGTGTCGCCACTCGCCGTGGACCGGCATGACGTTGCGCGGCTTGACGATGTTGTAGGCGTAGAGCAACTCCCCCGCCGAACAGTGACCGGAGACGTGCACGAGCGCATTGCCCTTGTGCACGACGGCAGCCCCACTGCGCGCGAGGCCATTGATCACGCGGTTGACGGCGTTTTCGTTGCCGGGGATGAGGGACGACGCGAGCACGATCGTGTCATCGGCCCCCGCCTTGATCTGGTGGTCGTTGTTGGCAATGCGCGACAACACGGCCATGGGCTCACCCTGTGAGCCGGTGCAGATCAGGACGATCTCGTCATCCGGCAGTTCGGTGAGCTCGTCGGCCGAAACCAGGACCCCTGGTGGGATCGACAGATAGCCGAGATCGCGCGCGACCCCCATGTTGCGCACCATGGACCGCCCCACGAACGCGATCTTGCGGCCGTGCTCGGCCGCTGCGTCGATGATCTGCTGGATGCGGTGGACATGGGAGGCGAACGACGCCACGATGATGCGGCCCCGAGCCCGCGCGAAGACCGAGTCCAGCACCGGAGTGATCTCTCGCTCCGACGGGATGAAGCCCGGCACCTCCGCATTGGTGGAGTCGACGAGGAAGAGATCAACCCCCTCGTCTCCCAGACGCGCAAATGTGTTGAGGTCGGTCACGCGCCCGTCGAGCGGGAGCTGGTCCATCTTGAAGTCGCCGGTATGCACCACCAGTCCGGCCGGCGTACGGATGGCCACGGCGAGCGCATCGGGAATGGAGTGGTTGACGGCAAGGAACTCCAGATCGAAGTCGCCGAGGACGAGGCGCTCGCCTTCACGGACGACGTGCGCGTCGGGAGTGATGCGGGCCTCGCGGAGCTTGGCTTCAACGAGCGCCATCGTGAGCTTGGATCCGTAAAGGGGGATGTCTGCGCGACGTCGCAGCAGGAAGGGAAGCGCGCCGATGTGATCCTCGTGCCCGTGCGTGAGGACGATCGCGTCGACCTCATCGAGCCGATCCTCGATGTAGGAGAAGTCCGGCAGGATCAGGTCGATCCCGGGCTGGGACTCCTCGGGGAAGAGGACGCCGCAGTCGACGATGAGCAGCCGCCCGGCGTACTCGAAAACCGTCATGTTGCGCCCGATCTCGCCGAGGCCACCGAGCGCCACGACGCGCAGGGCACCCGCGGGCAAGGGGGGTGGTGCTGGGAGTTCGGGATGCGGATGGCTCACGCGAGGGCCTCGGTCCGTACGCCGGCCTCGGACAGGTCGTCGATCAGTCGTGCGATCTGCTCCGGCGTCGCGTCAACGAGCGGCAGCCGCAGCGGACCACCGGGCAGACCCTGCAGAGCCAGAGCCGCCTTGGTGAGGATGACACCCTGGGTCCGGAAAATCCCGGCGTAGACCGGCAACATCGCGCGGTTCATCTCGAGCGCTTCCTGGACCCGGCCATCCCAGTAGGCCTGCGCCATCGCCGCCAGACGGTCACCGACCACGTGCCCGACGACGGAGATGAATCCGTTGGCGCCTACGGAGAGCAAGGGCAGGTTCAAGATGTCGTCGCCGGAGTACCACGCGAGGTCGGTACGCCGCATCGCCCACTGAGCCGCGTCCAGGTCGCCCTTGGCGTCCTTGTTGGCGACGATGCGCGGGTGTTCGGCGAGGCGCACGAGGGTCTCTACCTCGATCGCCACGCCGGTGCGCTTGGGGATGTCGTAGGTGATCACGGGGAGTTCGGTGGCGTCGGCCACGGCCCGGAAGTGCGCGAGCAGGCCCTCCTGCGGTGGCCGGCTGTAGTACGGGGAGACCACAAGCAGGGCATCCGCTCCCACCGCTGCAGCCTCACGCGCGAGATGAATCGAGTGGGCCGTGTCGTAGGTGCCGACGCCCGCGACAAGGCGCACGTCGTCCCCCACCGCCTCGCGCACCGCACGCACGAGATTGGCCTTCTCCTGATCCGAGGTCGTCGGCGACTCCCCCGTGGTGCCATTGAGGATCAGGCCGTCGTTCGCCTGCTTGTCCACGAGATGACGGGCCAACTCCTGAGCGCCGTCGAGATCGAGTGAGCCGTCGGCATGGAAGGGGGTCACCATCGCCGTCAGCATGGTGCCGACGGGGCCGTGCGTCATGGACATGAGTGCCAGGCTACCGCGAGGGCGCAGCGCCGATTCGCTGAGATGCGACGGGGACGCCACCCGGTGTTGGCCGCCCGCGACGGCGCGCGAGCCAGCTCGGTTCCTCTAGCAGGCGATGTCGGAAATCTTCGCGGGCAGTTCGCCTGCCTGGCAAGTCTCCTGGATTTCCATGGGCATCCAGGAACCGTCCTGGGCCTGGAAGAGCAGGTTCAGGTACTGATCGTTCATCTTGCCGGAGACGACGGCCCAACCCCCGTCACACGTGAACTCCTCGACACCGCCGAACGATCCACCGGTGGCGTTCGCCGCTGCGGAATTCAGGGCATCCTGCGAGCAGTCTCCCTCGGGGTTGGGATTGGGGGCAGCCTCCGAGGAGGTCGCTTCGGAGGAGGCGCCGTTCGCGTCGGCATCACTGGAGCCGCCACATGCGGTCAGCGTGAGCCCGGTGGCAAGCAGGAGGCTGGCGGGAAGTGCGAGAGTCCGGAGGGAAGAGGTCATGCGCGGACGTTATCCCACGTCTTCTGACGCGCACCGAAATCCGATGGCCATCCCTCGCCGCGGTCTGCGCAGCCGACACTCTCACACGCTTGGCGCAGCGGGCGGCTAGGGCGCGACGCGGCCGTTGCCGACGAAGGAGGCGTGGGTCAGGGGCATGAGTTTGGCCCACTCCTCTTCCATGAGATCGGCCACCATTTCGATCTCGCGTTGCGGGAACGACGGGAAATGGCTGTCGGGGTGCTTGGTGCGTAGGGACAGGAAGTTCATCAGTGCCCGCGCGTTCATGGTGACGTACATGGAGGAGTACGTGCCGACCGGAAGCACGATGCGCGCCACCTCACGTGCGACGCCGGCATCAAGCATCTGCTGGTAGGCGTCGTACGCGGCGCGGCAGGCAGTTTTGGTCTGTTCGACGACGACGTCGTACTGCTCACTGGTGCCCTCGACGAAGTCGTAGGCCCCCGGCTTGCCCTGCTGCACCAGTCGACGCTCCGGCCCGGGCACGTAGAAAACCGGGCGCAACTCGCGGTAGCGGCCGCTCTCTTCGTTGTACGACGCAATGCGATGTCGCATGAATTCGCGGAAGACGAAGATCGGTGCCGAGACGAAATACGTGAGCGACGTGTGTTCGAACGGCGTGCCATGCCGGTCGCGCATGAGGTAGTTGATGAGCCCCTGCGCCGCTGCCGGATCAGAGTCGACATCGTCGAGCGATGACTCACCCTTGGTGGAGACACGGGCCGCCCAGATGACGTCGGAATCCTGAGCGGATGCCTTCACCAACTCCACGGTCACGTCGCTGCGGAACTGCACCTCATCGGTCACCGGACCACCTCCTGACAGGACCCTATCCGCGCACGCGCCCGAACCGGCCCAGCGCCACGTGTCGCCGCGGACCCGGTGGGGTGATAGGCAGGGGGCATGGCCACCGACCAGGTACGTCTTGCCCGCACCTCCGACGTTGATGACGTGGCGCGAGTGCAAGTGGCCGCCTGGCGGGAGGCGTACGCCGACCTATTGCCGAAGGCGGTGCTCGACGCCCTCGACGCTGACGAGATCGCCTTCGAGTGGGGCCGAGCGCTGCTCACCGCCACCGACCATCGCCTCCTGGCGGCGATCGACGCGGACGGCGTACTCGTGGGGGCCAGCGCCATCGGCCCGGCCACGGACCCCGACCTCACCGAGGGCCAGCGGCCGCGATGGGGCGAGATCAGCCTGCTCGTCGTCGACCCGACCAGGCGCGGCCAGGGCCACGGTTCCCGACTGCTCACCGCCGCCGTCGACCACCTGCGGGACGCCGGGTGCGACGCCGTGGCGATGTGGATCCCGCTGGCCGATGAGCCGATGCGCGCTTTCCTCACCTCGGCCGGGTTCGGTCCCGACTCCGCGCACCGGGACCGCGAGACCGGTGACGGCCCGCTCCGCGAAGTTCGCCTCGTCGCCGACATCACCCCCTGACCCTGTCCGCACCCTTGTGGGTTGTGGTCGTTAACTGGCCGATTTAGCGACCATTTCCCACAAGGGTGCGAGGAGGTGTCCCCCACCTGGGGGACATTGGAGGCGTTGCCCGCAATCGAACGCGTCTGGTCAAGTGGAACCGCTTGGCAGCCGCGGGGGGGCTGCCAAGTTTTTTGGTGACAGACCCGCAGAATCGCGCGGGTTGGGTTGGGGCGCTCTCGCGGGTGAAGGGGCCAACCGCAGACGCACTCTGCCGCTATTGGCCGAGGGGATTGATGCCCTCGAGGAAGCCGTCGCGGTCAGCCGCCACGTAGAGCTCGGTGCGCGTGCGGGCCTGGCGGCCGATCGCCGCATACTTCGACCGCACTCGATCGAGGTACTCCTTCACCGTGTACGGCGACACCTCCATCGAGCGGGCGATGGTCGCGATCTTGCCGCCAGCGGCGTACAGGCGCAGCGCCTTGAGTTCCTGCGGACTGAGGTTGGGGCGCTCAGGATCGGCGGTGAGCACGGCTGCGAGATCCACCGTGAGATGCACCTCGCCGCGGGCCACATCCGCAACGGCCGTACGCACCTCATCGACGGTCGCGGTCTTCGGCAGAAATCCCAGCGCACCGGCCCGAAGTCCGGACAGGATCTTCGACGACGACGCCGTGGCGCTGATAAGCAGGACCTCCGCCCCACGATCGAGGCACTGCCGCACCTTCTGGGCGATCGGAGTGTCGTCCTCCATCATGATGTCGAGCAGCACGACATCCGGCCGACTGTCCAGCGCTCCCTGGAGGTCCTCACCCACGGTGACGACCTCCACCTCAGTCGCGGAGGCGCCTGCGACCGGAACGGCCAGGAGCGCAGCAAGTCCCTCTCGGACAAGTGGGTGATCGTCGAGCACGGCGACCCGAATCGGCCGCGAGTCAACGGACATGCGCGCTCTCCCACTCCCACAGGGTTTCGTGACCATCCAACTCTGCCAGGAGCCTCACGACCGCGCGGCCTTCTTCCCAACCTCCGGTCACGCGCGCCTGAGTCCCAGGCGGTAGGTCGGTGGCCACCAGGTTGAGCACCTCGACGCGCAGGTCGTCGAGCCCCTCGACCCGATCCGGAGTCTCCGCAAGGCCGACGACATCGGCATCGATATAGACCCCTCGGTCACGGCCTGCGACCACAACGTCGTGCAGCGTGGACTCAATCAGGCCGCTCTCCCGGTCAACCCGGACAAGCGACCGCGCGACACGCTCCTCGAGCAGACAGCGCTCGCGCACCGACGGATCCTGCGGATCGAGTGTGCCGTCGCTGATCGCATTCAGCAGGTCAGCGGTGTGGGTCGCCAGCAGCTGGAAGCGCTGCCGCCGACGACGCTCGTCGAGCACGACGGCCTGATTGCGGGCTCGCTCGCCGACGAGTTGCGCGATCGCATGCGCGTAGTCCCTTGCGCGCCGTCGCATACTCGCAGCGAAGAGCGCCGCGATGATCAGCATGATCGAGCCGGGTTGGAGCAGTTCGCTGAGCGCGCCGCCCTGCGCCACTACCCATACTGCGAGCGCCGGCACAATGACCCAGGGTGGACCGAGCACGACCGCCATGAACAGCAGGGACACGGCCACCTCGGAGGACCAGGTGACCCACACCGGCATGGTTGCTGAACCAACGGCAAGTTCCTCTAGACGAACGATGCCGAAGGCCGCGGCCGATGCGAGTGAGATGCCGACAACGACACGCCAGGACCACGTCGGACCGCCCGTGAGTCCGACCGTGCGCGCCAGGCGTGGCACACCGCCGGCAAAGGGCGCGGCAACAACCGCAAGGAGCAACCAGAGGCCCGCCCACACGGGCTCGGGGTAGTAGGGCCAACCAGCCGCGACCACAATCGCCCCGTAGACAAGGAACGACGCGAGGAAGGGCGGTCCAATCGCGGGCAGGACGCCAACCGCATCGGCCGCAAGTTCGGCCGCGGAGTCGGAGACGGTGCCGCGTGATGTTCGGGTCCACGTCAAGATGACGCGCGTGCCACGCTGCGGCGACACGCTCCACTCCGCTTCGCCACCGCACTCGACCATGGCACCGCGGATGGAACGCGTCATGCCGATCCCGGGGGCAACTTCCTGTGGGAGACCTACGCCGTTGTCGTCAATGACAATGCGCCACGTGTCACCTTCACGTTCTGCAGTGATCACCAGTTGAGATCCCGACGAATGGCGGGCCGCATTGCGAATCGCTTCAGCCGACGCGGTGCTGAACGCCGCGTAGACATCCTCGGGCAGCGACGCGAACGCATCCGCATCGCCGTTTCGACGCACCAGCCATTGTCCCGGCAAGGATTCGATGGCCTCCTCGACTCCCAGCAGAGCGTCGACGCGTGTGAGGTGTGCCTCAGACACCAACGTGCGCAAAGACGTGGCCGCCTCCCGACAGCGCGACCGGATCGATGCCGCGTCCGTGAGTGCCCCACGGCCGATCGCCGCGAGGGTGTTGAGGACCTGGTCGTGAATACGTCGCTCATGCTCGACGGTTGAGCGAGCGACCTCTTCTCGCACCAGCCGCTCGGTCTCGACAGCCGTCAGCCGTTGATGTGCGTCATCGATCTTGGCCGCCAGCCGACGCACGCCACGGGCCAAAGCCGCTGCGCCGATCGCCAGGACGACGGCGTACAGCGTCTCCAGAATCGCGTTCTCAAGGGAAATGCCAGCGGGGCCAAGAACGAGCGCGAGGGCGGACGCGACTGACACCACTCCGGCAACGACCAGCCCTGGTCGAGTGGTGAGCACAATCGCCGCGAATACGGCCACCCGCACCGTCGCGATCGTGCCCAGGGGCCAACCCTCGGGATCGGTAGCCAAGATCGATAGGGCAATCGCACTCAGACCAAGGGTCAGCAGGTCCAGCGAGATCGCGACGTTGCGATGCCGACGCCACGCGCGGGGCCCCCAAACCGTCGCGACCAGCAAGACCCAGGTGACAGCGGTCCCGGAAGACACAAGGAGGACGCCATGACCCACCGCGATGCTGCGCGGCAGGATGTCGGTGGCCGTCCAGGCCGCCTGCCAAAGGACGGCAAAGATCACTAGCCCGCGCTGCACGTAGGCCGACGCGGTACCTGCCACCGGCGCGGGAATCGCTGCGATCACGGCCGGTCTTCGGGAAGCAGGATGCCGGGGTTGAGAACGCCATGTGGGTCAAGCGCCCGCTTGGCCGCGGCAAGCACGTCAAGCCCCAGTCCACCCCACTCGTCAGCGAGC
>CAYGMM010000086.1:0-10123 GCA_964351035.1 uncultured Actinomyces sp. | reverse complement strand
GTCTGCCTGGTCACCTTGGGCATGAACCTCTTCAGCCAGGGCATCGATCCGCAGTTGGACATGCGTGACATCGACGACATCCGCCGCACGGTCGAATACTGCAATCAGATTCCCGTCCACGAGCGCCATCCGTATGGCGGCGACCTGGTCTACACGGCGTTCTCCGGCTCCCATCAGGACGCCATCAACAAGGGTCTGAAGGCGATGGAGGCCGATGCGGCCGAGGCTGGCGTCGAGGTGGACGACTTCCGCTGGGAGGTGCCCTACCTGCCGATCGATCCCAAGGACGTCGGTCGCACGTACGAGGCGGTCATCCGCGTCAACTCGCAGTCGGGCAAGGGCGGCGTCGCCTACATCCTGCGCACGGAGTACAAACTCGAACTGCCGCGCCGGCACCAGATCGAGTTCAGCCAGGTGATCCAGCAGGTGACCGACGAGGAAGGTGGCGAGGTCTCTCCCGAGGAGATGTGGCGCGTCTTCTCCGCCGAGTACCTCCCCGATCCCGATGCGCCGTGGGGTCGCTTCGCCTTGAAGTCGGTTCGCCAGGACTCCGAGGTTGACGGCGACACGGTCGTCGAGGTGGTCCTTACCGACAACGGCACCGACGTCGAACTGACCGGACGAGGCAACGGACCGGTCGCCGCCTTCTGCAACGCCCTGGGCCAGCACGGCGTCGACGTACGCGTCCTGGACTACGCCGAGCACGCGATGAGCGCCGGAGGTGATGCCAAAGCGGCGAGCTACGTCGAGTGCGCCGTCGACGGCCAGATCCTCTGGGGTGTCGGAATCGACCCGTCGATTACGACGTCCTCGCTGAAGGCGATCATCAGCGCGGTCAACCGCGCCGTGCGTGGCTAATCGCGCGTGCGCGACGGGGTGAGTGTGATCACACGATGAGATCGACGGCGCGACCGGTGTGCGCACCGATCTCGGCCACGATCTGATCGAGCACCGTCGTCGGCACCACGCTGTCCACCGTCAGCACGATCATCGCGTGTTCGCCGGACTCCTCGCGGCTGACCTGCATGCCGCCGATGTTGATCGAGTGGTCGCCGAGGATGCGACCGACGGAGCCGACGATGCCGGGGCGGTCGTGGTAGCGGAAGAAGACCATGTGATCGCTCAGCGGCACATCGATGTCGTAGGCGTCGATCTCGACGAGCTTCTGGGCATCGCGCGGACCGGTGACCGTGCCGGCAACACTGACCGTCTCACCGTCACTGCTGGTCAGGCGGACGCGCACGAGCGTGCGGTGATCGTCGCTCTCGCGATCGGTGATGAGGGCCACCTCTACCCCGCGCTGCTGGGCGAGCACGGGTGCGTTGACGTAGGAGACCGGGTCGTGGACCAAGCCCTGCAGGACACCCTTGAGGGCAGCGAGTTCGAGGACGCGCACGTCGAGATCGGCGACCTCACCGCGAACCTCGACATCAACGCGCTGGAGTGCACCGTCGAAGAGCGGACTGGCGATGGCCCCGAGCTGCTCCGCCAGGGGCACGAACGGGCGAATGGCCTCAGCGAGTACGCCGCCCTGCACGTTGACCGCGTCGGGCACGAGTTCACCGGCGAGGGCAAGGCGCACGGACTTGGCGACGGCGATACCGGCCTTCTCCTGGGCCTCGTCGGTCGAGGCCCCGAGGTGCGGCGTGGCCACCACTGTCTCGAGTCCGAAGAGCGGCGAGTCAGTGCAGGGCTCCTTGGCGTAGACGTCGAGACCGGCACCCGCGACACGGCCCTCGGAGATAGCCCGAAAGAGAGCGTCCTCGTCGACGATGCCTCCGCGGGCGGCGTTGATGAGGTACATCGTCGGCTTGGCCAGCGCGAGTTGTTCGTCGCCGATAAGTCCCTGCGTCTCGGGCGTCTTGGGCAGGTGGACGGTGATGAAGTCCGACTCGGCCATCAGCTCCTCGAGCGGCACCATGCGTACGCCGATCTGGGCAGCGCGGGCCGGCTGCACGTAGGGGTCGTAGGCGATGAGCTTGACGCCGAACGCCGACAGGCGCTGCGCGACGAGGACTCCGATGCGGCCGAGGCCGACGATGCCGACCGTCTTCTCGGAGAGCTCGACACCGTTGTACTTCGAGCGCTTCCACTCGCCGTTCTTCAGCGCGATGTTGGCGGGCACGACGTTGCGGGCCACCGACAGGAGCAGGGCGACCGCGAGCTCGGCGGCGCTGACGATATTGGAGGTCGGGGCATTGACGACCATGACGCCCGCCTGGGTCGCGGCCTTGACGTCGACGTTGTCCAGACCCACACCGGCGCGCGCGACAACGCGCAGCTTCTTAGCGGCGGCAATGGCTTCAGCGTCGACCTTGGTGGCCGACCGGACGAGGATGGCGTCCGCGTCGGCGATCGCCTCAAGAAGCTGACCTCGGTCGGCACCGTCACAGCTGCGGATCTCGAAATCGGGGCCAAGGGCCTCGACAGTAGCCGGTGAGAGTTCCTCGGCGATGAGGACAACGGGCTTGCTCACAGGAGTACCTCGTTCGTGCGGTGGGGCGACCTAGGAGTCGGCGTCGGCGAAGGCCTCGGCGTGCTGGAGTCTAGTTGGGGGCCTTCAGACCTTTGCGCGGCGGCGCCAGGCGGTGAACGAGGTCACAGGGCCATCGTGGGGCGGAACGAGCCACGGCCAGGCATGGGTCACGCCCAGATCCAGAGCCGCCGCGCGTACTGCCCAGCCGGGGACCGGGGCCTGCGTGGCCGCGAGAGGGACGCCCGCCAGCTCGGTTCTGGGATCGCCCAGGTGGAGGTGAACGGTCCGTCGCCGCGCCAGATCAGCGAGCGTCTCGGTGAGAAAGACCAGGCGGATGGGGGCCAGTCGTAGTCGCTGCAGCAGGGGCTGATCGAAGACGAAATGCACGGGCAGATCCGGATGCGCCACCAGCGCGGGGTCGTCATCGCCGAGGGACTCAGCCGTGAGCCACACCGCCTGTGGCTGGTCGCCGGAACCGGTCGGCCCCGGCACAGGCTCATCGCGCCGCATCCGCGGGTCGACGTAGGCGCGAGGCTCGGGCGGTTCCTCTGGCGGCCAGTCCTCAATGGGGCATCGCCGGTTGAGCGCACATCCGTCGCACAATCCGGGTGCCCGCTTGCGCACCTGCCACCGGCTGAAGCCGTACGGCTTGCCGGTCAATGCGCCGACGGTCCACTGCCAGCCGACGCGGTTGGCCGCTCTGGAGCCGTCCAGTAGGTGCCGGAAGAACTCATCCTCACCGTCGCGCCAGCCGGCCCCGTCCCGGACGGTCCACTGGCTCGCCAACCACATGCGCATTTGATTGGGCAGCCAGCCATCGCGCTGGAGTTCGGTGACCGCGAGGTCGATGCAGGCCATCTCGGTCGGCCAGTGGTACGCCGGGCCACGTTCCTCGACGGCGAAGCGCAGGCTGCGGCGGGTGGACTCCCCCAGCCGGGCGTAGAGATGCCGCGCGTACTCCTGCCACAAAAGTTCGTCACGGAAGGTCGAGACATCTTTCGCGGGGCCTCCGCCGACGTGATCCCAGACGCGCGGCAGGGTGAGCAGTCCGTGCCGGATGTACGGCGACAGAGCCGAGGCCCCACGGCGATTGACCGGCCACACCTCATTGCGGCGGGCGGCGTAGCCGCGGACGTCGTAGGCCGCGAGGGCAGCATCGGCGGCCGTCTGACCGCCGCGGTGGGAGCTGCTGGCGGTCACCGGCTCGCCTGGGCGGAGCAACCCGGCCAGATGCGTCGCTACCCATTCGCGTTCGCTCCCGACCTCGGGAGTGGGGATTTCAGCCACGGCGCACTCGGCGAATGCGGATCGGACCCTTCGCCGTACTGGGATCAACCACGTGACCACCCTGGGTGATCTCGACCTCGTCGCGTGCAACGAGTCGGCGGGCGGCTTGGCGGGCAGGCTCCATGAGCTCACGCCAGGCCTCGTCGTCGGCGGGTCCAACCTTCCCCGCGGTCACATGTGTGCCGGCCACGTGGCGGGCCGCCTCACTCGGACAGATCGTGCCGTTGCGTGCGTCGAGCAGGTCGAGGATGGCGGCCTCGAGGTCGCGATCGACCCCGTTGAGTTTGCGTCGCCGGCAGGCGTCCGAGCAGTAGCGCACACCATCCCAGTTGCGGGCCCAGGACTTGCGCCAGGCCATGGTGCGCCCGCAGCGCTGACAGATCTTTGGCTCGGGCGGCACGACTCCATCTTGGACGCGCGCCGTCGTGAGCGCATCCTCACGATGTGGGCGGGGACTGCTCCGGCGGCACCTGCGCCAAGGGATTCGGTGTCGGCGGCGCTATCAGGTGGAGGGTGTTGCCATCGGTGTGCTGGAACGGCTCCGAGCGACCCGTGATGGACATGGTCGTGTCCTCGACATAGGACCAGGTGCCATCGGGATGCGCGGTGATCGCCATGGAGAACGCGGTCGTCTTGAAGTGTGAAGTCAAGAAGGGGTTGGAGCAAATGCCGTAGTCCGGGGCTCCGAGTGCAGCTTTGACCGTGAAGGTCTTGGCATCGGCATCACACTGGCCACCCGCGAGGAGCACTTCTCCTCGCGGAATACCTACGGTCAGCATCACCGTGGCGGTTGCCGGCTCCCAGAGCCAGTAGCCGACCTGGTCGTGGAAGGTCGCCACCTGCCCAGGCTTGGTGATGTGCGTGTGATACCGCAGCCCGTAGAACAACTGCGGTCCGTTGGTCTGGGGGTCGATCGGCTGCGCCTCGTAGTGCTCCACGTAGACGTCGTCCTTGCCGCCCGACCTGTTGGGATGATCATCGGCCCCGATCGTCCCCTGCCACACGCCCGCCAGCGCACGTAGTGGCCCGAGGTTGGCGAGGGTGTCCGGACTTACATCACTGGGCTTGGTGTAGATGGACGGCGGCGTCGTCGGCATCAGCCCAGGCTAGCCACGTTGGCCTTAGCGGGCGGCCGTTCCCTCGATGTAGTCGTCGTCGCCGGAGTCGATCCAGCTCATCAGACCGCGCAGCTTGCGACCGGTCTCCTCGATCGGGTGCTGCTCGGCCTTGGCACGCATCTCCTTGAACTCCGGAGCGCCAGCCTCCTGGTCGTTCATGAAGCGCTCGGCGAAAGTGCCGTTCTGGATGTCCGCGAGGACCGCGCGCATGTTGTCCTTGACGCTGGGATCGATGACCCGCGGGCCGGATACGTAGTCGCCGTACTCGGCGGTGTCCGAGACGCTCCAGCGCTGCTTGGCGATGCCACCCTCGTACATGAGGTCAACGATGAGCTTGAGCTCGTGCAGGCACTCGAAGTAGGCGACCTCAGGCTGGTAGCCAGCCTCGATGAGCGTCTCGAAGCCGTACATCACCAACTGCGACGCACCGCCGCACAGCACCGCCTGCTCGCCGAAGAGGTCGGTCTCGGTCTCCTCGGTGAACGTGGTCTTGATGCCGCCGGCGCGCAGCGAGCCGATCGCCTTGGCGTAGGACAAGGCCAGCGGCCAGGCCTCGCCGGTGGCGTCCTGCTCGACCGCAACGATCGCCGGCACACCACGGCCGGCGACGTATTCACGGCGCACGAGGTGGCCGGGGCCCTTGGGGGCGACCATGCAGACGTCAACGAAATCCGGCGGGGTGACGTAGCCGAAGCGGATGTTGAAGCCGTGCGCGAAGAAGAGCGCGTCGCCCTCCTGCAGGTTCGGGGCGACGGCGTCGGCGTAGAGCTTCTTCTGGACGGGGTCCGGGACCGTCATCATGATGAGGTCGGCCTCGGCCGCCGCCGTGGCCGGATCGACGACCCGCAGGCCCTCCTCCTCGGCCTTGGCGCGGCTCTTGGAGCCCTCGGGCAGGCCGACGCGTACGTCGACGCCGCTGTCGCGCAGGCTCAGGGAGTGAGCGTGGCCTTGGCTGCCGTATCCGAGGATGGCCACCACCCGGTTCTGAATGATGGACAGGTCGGCATCAGCGTCGTAGAACAACTCGGCCACGGGAGAACTCCTTTGTCGTTGGGCAGGGCAGAGACTAGCGGGGAGTGCCTGGGCTCAGGCGGTGCGGTCGATCGAGCGCAGGGCGCGATCGCTGATCGAGCGGCCCCCACGCCCCACCGCGACAGCGCCGGACTTCACCAGCTCCTTGATCCCAAAGGGCTCAAGGAGACGCAGCAGGGCCTCGATCTTGTCCTCGTTGCCGGTCACCTCGACGGTGACGGCATCAAGAGCGACGTCGACGACCTTGGCGCGGAAGAGCTGCACGATCTCCAGGATGCTCGACCGCGTCTCCGCATCGGCCCGCACCTTGATGAGCGCGATCGCCCGCTGCACCGAGGTCGCCTCGTCGAGTTCGACGATCTTCAGCACGTTGATCAACTTGTTGAGTTGCTTGGTGACCTGCTCGAGCGGCAGACCCTCGACGCTGACAACGATGGTCATGCGGGAGACCTCGGGGATCTCGGTGGGACCGACCGCGAGTGACTCGATGTTGAACCCGCGGCGGGAAAACAGGCTGGCCACCCGCGCGAGCACGCCGGGCTTGTCCTCAACGAGGACCGACAGGGTGTGACGGCTCATGATCAGTCCTCCGAGTCCCAGGTCGGCGCCATCTCGCGGGCGACCATGATGTCGTCATTGCTCGTACCCGCAGCGACCATCGGCCACACCATGGCGTCGCGGTGTACGACGAAGTCGATGACCACGGGCGCGTCATTCATCGACATCGCCTTCTCGATCGTCGCGTCAACCTCCTCCGGTGTCTCGCACCGAAGGCCGTGGCAACCATAGGCATCGGCCAACTTCACGAAGTCGGGAATGCGGTGACTGTGCAGGTCGGTCTGGGAGTAGCGCTGGTTGTAGAACAGCGTCTGCCACTGCCGCACCATGCCGAGGCTGGAGTTGTTAATCAGCGCCACCTTGATCGGGATCTCGTTGATCGCACAGGTGACGAGTTCCTGATTGGTCATCTGGAAGCACCCGTCACCGTCGATCGCCCACACGGTCGTGTCGGGCAGGCCGACCTTGGCGCCCATGGCCGCGGGTACGGCGTAGCCCATCGTGCCGAGGCCACCGGAGTTCAGCCAGGTGCGCGGTTGCTCGTAGGAGATGAACTGCGCGCCCCACATCTGGTGCTGGCCCACGCCCGCGGCGTAGACGGTGTCGGGGGTGTTGAGCGCACCAAGCCGCTCGATGACGTACTGCGGCGACAACGTGCCGTCCGCGGGAGCGTCGTAGCCCAGCGGGTAGGTGCCGCGCCACCGATCGATCGTCGACCACCAGGCGCCGTAGTCACCCACGTGCCCGGCCTCCTGCTCCTCGCGCACGGCGGCCACGAGTTCGCGCATGACCTCGCCAGCATCACCCACGATCGGGACATCGGCGGTGCGGTTCTTGGAGATCTCGGCGGGGTCGATGTCGGCGTGCACGACGGTGGCGCCGGGGGCGAAGCTCGACAGCTTGCCGGTCACGCGATCGTCGAAGCGGGCACCGATCGCGATGATGAGGTCCGACTTCTGCAGTGCGCCGACGGCCGCGACGGTGCCGTGCATGCCGGGCATACCGAGGTTCTGCGGGTGGCTGTCGGGGAAGACACCGCGCGCCATCAGGGTCGTGACGACCGGGATGCCGGTGAGGGCGGCAAGTTCCATGAGTTCAGGTGAGGCGTTGGCGCGAATCACACCGCCGCCGACATAGAGGACCGGCCGCTTGGACTCGCTGATCAGCCGGGCCGCCTCGCGGATCTGCTTGGCGTGCGGCTTCGTGACCGGGTGATAGCCGGGCAGCGAAACGTCCGAGGGCCACTCGAACGTCGTCATCGCCTGAAGCGCGTCCTTGGAGACGTCGACCAGGACCGGGCCGGGGCGGCCCGTGGATGCGACGTGGAAGGCCTCCGCGACCGCCCGCGGAATGTCATCGGGGTTGGTCACCAGGTAGTTGTGCTTGGTGATCGGCATCGTGATGCCGCGGATGTCCGCCTCTTGGAAGGCGTCCGTGCCGATCGCCGAGGCGGGCACCTGACCGGTGATGGCGACCATGGGCACCGAGTCCATGTGCGCGTCGGCGATGGGGGTGACGAGGTTGGTAGCGCCCGGGCCCGAGGTCGCCATGCAGACACCGACCCGACCCGTAGCGGCGGCGTAGCCCTCGGCGGCGTGACCGGCGGCCTGCTCGTGCCGGACGAGAATGTGCCGGACCTTGGTGGAGTCCATGAGGGGGTCGTACGCCGGGAGGATGGCCCCTCCGGGGATGCCGAAGACCACGTCCGCACCCGCGTGCTCCAGGGAACGGATCAGGCTCTGCGCGCCCGTCATTTGCTCGGGGCTAGTGCTCATTGCTGCCTCACTCCACTTCAGTCGCGGGGACCATGCTCTCGCATGGGTCCCCTTCAACACGAAACCCCCCGGCCCGGAGGGCTCGGAGGGTGCGCGCGGGTCGCCGTAGCGACAGGTGTCGGGGTTAGCCCGCGCGCCTGCCTACTACGAGAATCTGCTGCATGGAGTCGAGGGTAGACCGTTCCGGGTGACCGCGCTACCCCCGGGCCTGTCTCTTCCCGATGTTCTGCGGTCCAGATGCGCCACCGGGTGGCACTTCTCGACCGCAGAAGGCCGCCTGTGGACGAGTTCCGCGGCCGCGGGCCGCGCTGGGGCAAGGTAACCCCATGCCCCACGCTCCGCACGACCACGACCAACTGCGCGCCCTGTCAGTCGCGCGGAACGGCGTCGTATCGATCGCGGACCTTCGCGAATGCGGCTATAGCTCCAAGGCCATCGCTCGGCGCATCGCCGACGGCACCTGGCAGCGCCTAGGCAGCGCGATCCTGCTCGCACCGGCGGCCTTTGATGCGGCGGTTCACCTGACGGACCTTCAGTGGGCCGCGGTCCTCACCATCACGTACGGACCTCGGGCAAGGATCAGCGGCGATCTCGCCCTGCGCCACGCCGGCTGGCACCTGACGGGGACGCCACGACTGGTCGTCGTCCCGCACAAGACGACATCGGCGCTGCCGTCCGTGCGAATCATGCGCAGGGCCGACGGCCACGCGATACGCACGCGCCACGGTTTCCGGTTCATGCAACCGATCGACGCCCTCGTCGACTCCCTCATCGCACTCGGTGAACGGCGTTCCACCGACGTCGTTGACCTCGCCCTGCAGAAGCGGCTCATCACCGCAGACGCCTTCGCTGCGGCGGTGCAGCCGCGCCTCGGATCCGGCCGCACCGGTGCCGCCGTACTCCGGGCCATGCTGGAGCGAGTGTCGTCGGGGTCGCGGTCCGAGGCGGAGCAACGTATGGGCGCTCTCCTGGACCGCAGTGGGACTGGACCGTGGGTGCGGAACTTGCCCATCCGAGACTCTGCGGATCGCGTCGTAGCCGAGATCGACTTCGCGCACGTAGGCCTGCGTATCGCCATCGAGGTCGACGGGCGCGCTCACCACAGTGGGCGTACGGCGTTCGAGCGCGACCGCGAACGACAGAACATGCTCATGCTGCAGGGCTGGTTGGTGCTGCGGTTCACCTGGGAGCAGATCACGAGGCGTCCTCAGGAGGTCATCGCCGCCGTGCGCGCTGCTGTCGCCCAACGCGCGGCCTAACCGCTTCTACGGTCGGAATGTGCCACCGGGTGGCACTTCTGGACCGCAGAACGCCGTCTGTGAACCTAGTCGCAGACGGCGCCGCGACTGGCCGAGCCGACGAGCCGGGCGTACTTGGCCAGAACCCCCCGGTCGTAGCGGGGTGGCAGGGGTCCGAACTCAGCCCGACGACGGGCCAACTCCCCCTCGTCCACGAGCAGATCAAGGGTCCGGGCACCGATGTCGATCCGGATGAGATCCCCGTCACGCACCAGTCCGATGGGCCCGCCGTCGGTGGCCTCGGGTGACACGTGACCGACGCACAGCCCTGTGCTCCCACCGGAGAAGCGGCCATCGGTGATGAGCAAGGTTTCCTTGCCGAGGCCCGCCCCCTTGATCGCTCCGGTGATGGCGAGCATCTCGCGCATACCGGGCCCACCCTTCGGGCCCTCGTAGCGCACGATGACCACGTCGCCGGACTGGATCGTGTCGTCGGCAAGGGCCGCCATCGCGGCCTCCTCCCGATTGAAGACTCGAGCGGCACCCTCGAAGACCTCCACCGGTACGCCGGCCGTCTTGACCACCGCGCCCTCGGGAGCGAGGGAGCCGGACAGGATGGTGATGCCCCCGGTTGTGTCG
>CAYGMM010000085.1:5041-10168 GCA_964351035.1 uncultured Actinomyces sp. | reverse complement strand
TTGGTCGCGAGCACGAAGATCGCGCCGGACAATCCGCTGCCCAAGGCAGCGAGGACGCCGAGCGCATCGCCGCCGCCGATCCCATCAAGGGACAGCAGGATGAGCCCGGTCACCGCGACCACCGTGGCCACCGACCAGGCCGCCGTCACTCGATGGCCGAGCAAAGCGCCCAGCAGACCGGCAAAGACCGGAACCGATCCCATGGCCAGGAGCGATCCCAGGGCCACGCCAGCGCGATCCACGCCGGTGAAGTACAGGACCTGGAAGAACAGGCTGCCCACGGCCGCGAGCCACACCAGCGGAAGGCGCAGGCAGGGCTTGAGTTGGGAGAGCCGGTGACCAAGCAGGGGAAGGAAACTGGCCATGATCAGGCCGCCGAGTCCAAGGCGGAGTGCCGCTACCGCGAGGGGGCTCGAACCGGTCGGGCCGAGCGCCTGAGCGGTGCCGGCGGTGCCAAAGAGGGCACCGGCACCGAGGGTCATGAGGACCGCAGCCCGAGGCGTCGCCACGCGCGCATCCTGGCATGCTGTCCCGCGTGACCGATACCGGGTTCTCGTTCGCCGTCCAGGCACATCATGGAGGTCGGGCGAGGGCGGGCGAGATCCGTACGCCGCACGGTTCGATCAGCACTCCGGCCTTCATCCCGGTCGGCACCAAGGCGACGGTCAAGGCCGTCCTCCCAGAGTCCATGCGCGATCTCGGCGCACAGGCGATCCTGGCGAACGCTTACCACCTCTATCTGCAGCCCGGGGCGGACATCGTGGCCGAGGCCGGTGGCCTCGGTGCGTTCATGAACTGGCCCGGGCCCACCTTCACTGACAGCGGCGGCTTCCAAGTCATGTCGCTCGGGGCCGGCTTCAAGAAGGTCCTGGCGATGGATTCGGGGCATCGCGACGACGACGTCATCGCCGAGGGCAAGGAGCGCCTCGCTCGCGTCGATGATGACGGCGTCACCTTCCGATCACACCTCGACGGTTCGGAGCATCGGTTCACCCCCGAGGTGTCGATGCGTGTGCAGAACGCCATCGGCGCCGACATCATCTTCGCCTTCGATGAACTCACCACGCTGAACAACACCTTCGACTACCAGGTCGCCTCCCTGGAGCGCACACGCCTGTGGGCCGAGCGGTGTCTCGCGGAACACGATCGCCTTCGCCAGGCGAACCGGCCGTACCAGGCACTCTTCGGCGTGATCCAGGGAGCGCAGTACGAGGACCTACGTCGAACGGCGGCCCGCGACCTGGGTCGAATGCCCTTCGATGGCTACGGCATCGGTGGAGCGATCGAGAAGCGCAACCTCAGCGACATCGTGGGGTGGGTGACCGATGAGCTTCCCGATGATCGACCACGTCACCTGCTCGGGATCGGCGAGCCCGGTGATCTGTTTGCTGGGGTGGCCGCGGGAGCCGACACCTTCGATTGCGTGTCGCCATCACGAGAGGCCCGCAATTCGGCCGTCTACTCCCCCGATGGCCGCTTCAATCTGCTCGCGAGCGCCCACCGGCGTGCCTTCGAACCCATCGACCCCGCGTGCGACTGCTACACGTGCAGTCACTACACGCGCGCCTATCTGCACCATGCCTTCAAGGCCAAGGAGATGGTCGCCTCCACCCTCGCCACGATCCACAACATTCGATTCACCGTCCGCCTCGTCGAGTCGATCCGGCAGTCGATCCTCGATGATGCCTTCGCTGCGTATCGCGCGGAGTTCACCGGCCGCTATTCCGCCGGCAGCCGCGCCGCCGTGCGGGACTAGGCCGCGAGTTCGTACGTCGGCTCGCGGCGCTTGACCCAACCGATCACCGGATAGGTCACCGGCAGCAGGATCACCTCGAGCAGAGTCTTGTAGGCGTAGCCGAAGGCGACGTAGATGAGGAACTCGGCGCCCGTGATCACGCCGTAGAACGCGATCGTGCAAAAGACGATGGTGTCGGCCAGTTCGCCCACGGCTGTGGAACCGATGAGACGCAGCCACAGTGCCTTTTCCTTGGTGCGCTCCTTGATCTTCACGAGCACCCATGCGTTGAGGAGCTGACCGACCAAATAGCCGGCGATGCTCGCCAGCACGATACGGGGCACGAATCCCAGGACGGCCTCGAAGGCCTCCTGGTTTTCCCACCCGTCCGCGGCCGGGGAGATCTGCACAATCCAGAAGGTGAGTGCCGCGAGGACCGACATGGCGAAGCCGGTGAAGATCGCCTTGCGCGCGGCGCGGAATCCGTAGACCTCGCTCAGGATGTCACCGACGATGTAGACGAGTGGGAACAGGAACGCTCCGCCGTCGGTGATGATCGGACCGAAGGATATGAGTTTGACCGCGCCGATATTGGAGATGAGCAGCAGACCGACGAAGACCCCGACGATGACCGGGTAGAGGCTTCGGCTGGTGGATGCGAAGTGCACCGGCTGACTGCTGCTCATGGGGCCGCTATTCAACCAGTCCCGCTATTCGCCGGTGAACTGCGCCTCGCGACGCTCGTGGAACGCGGCCAGGCCTTCGGCATAGTCCTGACTCCGCCAGGCGGCCCTGCGCAGTGAGGTGAGTTGCTCGAAGGTGCCGCTGGCCATGGGGCGCGCATCCGTCAGGGCGTTCATCTCCGCCTTGATCGCCCGAATGGACAGCGGGGCCAACGAGGCGATGCGGCGTGCGACATTCATCGCCTCCGCTTCGAGTTGCTCGGCGTTGTCGACGATGCGGTTGACCGTGCCGGTCAGGTGCGCAGAGTCAGCGGGCAGCGGCGCGGCCGTGAAGAACATCTCCTTGGCGACGTTGAGGGGTACGGCGCCGAGGAATTGGGCGACACCGTCAGTGTGGTAAGGCACCCCGAGCTTGGCCGGGGTGATGGCGAAGGTAGCCGAGCGAGTGGCGATGATGAGGTCGCAGGCGAACGTGAGATTGCACGCGGCACCCCAGGCGCCACCCTCCACCGCCGCAATGATCGGGAACGGTGCCGCGCGAACGGCGCGGACCAGATGCTCGACCGGTGAGGTCCACGCGAGCGGGTCGCTGCCATCGGTCGGGAGATCGTTGATGTCATGGCCGGCGGACCAGGTGGTGACCCCGGGTTCGGCGCGCAGGATGAGACAGCGGGCCGACGACGACTCAATCGCCTCCGAGAGTGCGTCAGCCATGGCGTGACTGAGCGCATTGCGCTTGTCCGGGTTGGTCATCGTGACGACGCGGATCGCGCCGACGTCGTTCGTCGTGGCGAGGGGCACACCCTCAGCCTATGGGCTGTTGTTCAGCCCAGGGACAGACCCTGACACTGCGGCGCGGCACCGAAGGCCTCGCCGATATCGCCGTCGGCGGAGTCGGTGAGGTCGGACAGGGAGTCCTTGACGGCGATGCCGGCGTCGTAGGTGGCCTTGGCCGCAATCGCAGCCTGCAGCCACTCGGCTCCGGCGGACACGGGGTTGCCCGCATTGCGTGCGGCATCGACGTGACCGAGGGCCTCATCCTTGGCGTCGTTCAGGACCGTGACCTGGTCGTTCAAGGTCGACAAGGTTGCCGCCGCCTCGATGTAGTCCAGCGGCACGCCGCCGAGAGCGGCGCCGAGATCGGCCGCTGCCGCCTCGACACCACCGAGTTGCCCGGGCAGTTGCTCCTGGAATTGATCACCGAGGGACGACGGGTCGCTGGTGTCGAACTCGAGGTTGGCGGCCACGTCGAGAATGCTGGCGAGGAAGGCGTCACGCGCCTCGCAGACATCCCCGGCCCACAGCACGATCT
Organism: uncultured Actinomyces sp.; assembly: GCA_964351035.1. Classification (GTDB taxonomy): domain Bacteria; phylum Actinomycetota; class Actinomycetes; order S36-B12; family S36-B12; genus Mxb001. Next base: position 6,438 of record CAYGMM010000085.1, on the reverse strand, counting down.
CCGGGGTGGGCTCGGGAGTCGGCGTCGGCGGCGTAGATGGTGTGCCCGGTTGCGGTGCGGTGCTCGATGTCGCCGTGGCGGCGACCGCTTCGGGCTCGCTCTCGGCACGGCTGGCCCAGATGGCGGCGACGATGAGAAGACTGACGACAACCACCGATCCGACGGCGACTACCCAGCGCGGCATGCCGCCATAGTGCTCGCTGGCCCGATGGGTGTCTACCGCACTCGCACGGTGATCCTCAGACCGGAAGTCGCCACTGCTCTACGCCGTGATCCTTCTCCTCGGCGAGATCGGTGAGGATCCGACCAAGGATCGGCGTGAACTTGAAGCCGTGTCCCGAGCAGGGCGAGGCCACGACGATCGGTCCGCGGCGATCGAGGACGAAGTCGCTGTCCTCGGTCATCGTGAACAGGCAGGACACGCCTGTCCCGACGGAGGTATCGACACCGGGCAGCCACTTCTCGGCGTACGCGGCGGCGATCGCGATGGCTTCGGCCGGCACCTCCAGGGTCCGCGCGTCCAGATCCAAGAAGTTCTCGAGCGCATCGACGCCGACCTTGAGTCCCTCACCGGGAGTCTCCAGGCCATACGCGCCGTAGTGGAAGTGATAGTCGCTCGCCTGCGCGTCGTTGTGGTTGATCCAGGACGGAAATGAGAAGCCGGGACGAATCGGGAAGTGGATCGGGAACTGCTCGGTGACCGCGAGCGGCGGTAGCGTGATATCGAAGTCAGTCCAGCCCTGCAGTTGCGCGACCCATGAACCGGCCGCGACGACGACGACGTCAGCGGCGTAGTGACCCTGGTTCGTTGCCACGACAACGCCGGCACCATCACGGGCGATCGCGAGTGCGGGCTCATCGAAGTGCAGGTCCGCGCCGTCGGTCTCGGCCAAGCGCAGCAGCGCCTCGATGGTCCGATCAGCAAAGACCCGCCCACCGTCTGGGCTGAAGAGCACGTCGGTCTCGAAGCGCATGCCGGGCCAGCGCTCCATCGCCGCATCGGCACTCATCCGCTCGAAACTCCAGCCACCGGCCTCATAGTTGGCGGTGATCTCGGCGAGGGCCCCGTCGAAGCCGTGATCGATCTGCCCGGTCTGCTCAAGGAGCAGCTCACCGGAACGCTCCTCGAGTTCACGCCACAGCGGAATCGCCGCGCCCGCCCACTCGGTGTAGGGCCGATTGCGATACGAAACCCGAAAGACGCGGGTCGCGCCATGGGACGACCCCATGACATGTCCGCGACTGAAGCGTTCGAGGGCCGTCACCTCATGTCCGCGTCGAGACAATTCGGCGGTGGCGGAGGCCCCCGCTGCTCCGGTGCCAATGACGATCGCTCGCATGGAGTGACAGTAGCGGTCGACTCACCGACGTACAGTGAAGGCGTGCGCCGATCCGTC
>CAYGMM010000085.1:3374-4941 GCA_964351035.1 uncultured Actinomyces sp. | reverse complement strand
CATCGCGCAGAAGAAGCGTCTGGACCTCAGTTCGTGGTCTCGGCCGTGCTAGTGGCGCCGGCACCCTGCCGCAAACCTTCGAGGTAGTCCGAGACCGAGTCGCCGTCCCCGGCTCCCCCGTACGTCCCCGACGCCACGGCTTGTGTGAACGCCGCGTAGTCGGCAGCAACGGTGTCCGCGTAGGCGCGGGAGAAATCCTCGATGGCACCGTCAAACGTGTCGGATGTACCCAGGTACGCATCAATGGCGATGGCATCCCCGGATCGAGCGTGGGCTCGCGCCAGCACGTGACCGCAGAGGCCGGCGTATCGATTGAGATCATCGGCGCTCATGGCCGACGGGTTCGGCGACCACTTCATGTCGCGTAGTTGCCGAAGGTAGTACTGCCGGCCCAGCGGCCCCTCGGCCCAGCCGAGGAAGGAATCGCTCGCGGCCTGGATGAGGCGTTGACCCTCCACGACCCGCTGGCCGCTATTGGGATAGACGCTCGGAGCGGTGTACGGCTCCAGCACGGACTGCTGCGCCTGCTTGGCCTGCAGCACGAGCACGTCGTTGGCGTCGCGGCCTTCGAGCAGCAGCACCCACGCCAGCAGGCCCACGCTGCCGACACCGACCACCTTGTGTCCGACGTCGATCACCTCGTATCGCTCGAGCAGTGCCCGCCGATCGTCAGCCAGTGACTCCTGGTAGGCATCAATGGCGTGCGCGAGGGCTCCGTCGGAGATCGTGTCGCCGGGGACCCGCACGAGAAGCGGTGGCGTGTCGAGGAAGCGACGGTGACCGTCGACGACCTCGGTCAACTTCTGCACCGCGGTCCACATGGTGCGCGCCTGCGCGCGCTTCTCGACCTTGGCGATGCGCTTGGCGCCCGCCGCGCCGTCTGTCTCGCGCGCCCAGGTTTCGAGTTGCACCGTCCCGACACGCTCGTACCAGTTATCGATCTCCGGTCGCTGCGCATTGGCCGCGATCGACAGGCGGTACTGGCGCGCTGCCGTCCGAGCCGCCCGTCGGCCAGCCGCCGGTGGGTATCCGTTGTCCTTGGCGGCAAGGAGGAAGGAGACCGCCAACCGCTTGACGTCCCACTCGAAGGGGCCCGGATTGGTCTCATCGAAGTCATTGAGGTCAAAGACCGGGGTTCGATCCGGTGCCGCGAACAAGCCGAAGTTGCTCAGATGTGCGTCACCACACAGTTGCACCCGCAGACCCGAGTTGGGCTGGGAGCCCAGATCAGAGGCCATGACCACGGCGCTGCCGCGATAGAACGTGAAGGCGCTCACCCCCATGCGCTCGTGACGCAGCGGTAGCAGCGCGGGCACGCGCGAGGTCTCCTGTTGCGCGAGTAACTGCACCGGGTCGGGGCGGTCCGCCGACACCGTCCACGCTGACTGCCCGCGACGGGTGACTCGCTTGCGGGCCGCGCGACCGCGCGCTCGCCGTTCGTCGACACTCTCGTGCGCCGCGAAATCGAAGACGGGGACGAAGTCAGTCATGCGCGAAGACTAGGCCGCTGTCCGACCATCCGGTGTCACGATGGCCGAATCCTCCGGCCTCTCCATGGGTACGACGA
>CAYGMM010000085.1:0-3274 GCA_964351035.1 uncultured Actinomyces sp. | reverse complement strand
GCGCGGATCCTGCGTCGCCGCATGGCCACCGCGAGCAGCCACACGACGACGGCGACGATCAGCACGATGGCACCCACCAGTGGCCACGGCACCGCGAGTCCACCGACGGCACCGTCACCGGATGCGGTGTCGGTGTCCTCGCGGGAGGCGTCATCGGCACCCTGTCCGCCGCCCGACGCACCACCGGACCCACCGTCGGGCAAGGTGGGCACCTCGTCCGGGGTCAGCGGACGCACCACCGCGCGCCGCTTCAGGTCGCGATCCTGCGGGCTGGGCTGGAAGGCCACCCAGCCCAGGCCGTCTAGGCGCGCTTCCGCCCAGATGCTCACCTGATCGGCATTGACGGTGCGCACCGGCGGTCCCTCGGCCTCGAGTGGGAAGCCGATCACCAGCCGCGTCGGCACATCCCAAGACCGCGCGATCACCGCCCAGATGGCGGCGTACTGCTCCTGGAATCCAACACCCTCGGCGAGCACTCGGTCGAGCCCGGCATACGTGCGGTCCGGCGCCCCGGCACCGAGGGCCGACGGAGGTGCGGCCGTGAACACGTCCGCACGCAACTCCTGTGCGAGTGTTACCAGGCGCGTCCACGTGTCGGGGGATGTGGCCGACACCTGATTCGCGAGGTCAAGGAGGCGTCCACTCAACGGCGCGGGAAGGGCGAGCGCCGGGTCGGCCGGTCCGGACTGCGCGGGGAACGTCGCATCGAGCTCTGCACGATCGGCGACCGCCAGTGAGTAGCCGAGATCGAAGGTGTTGTCGATGGGTGACGTGGTGGCGGCGACGATGCCGCTCGCCGGGTCGACGCGCGTCTCAATGCGCGACGTCACGTTGTTGACCCGCTGCGGCGAAGGCACCCACTGACCGGGCAATCCCACGGCCACGGTGACGCGCGCGCCGGTATCGAAGGTGCGCCGCGGGGCCCCGACGACCTCCGGCGGAATCTCGTTGCCCGGCACACCGTACGTCGGCGGCTCGATCCACGCGATGCCGTTGTACGTCGAGAAGCTCGCCCAGGTCGGTCGCTGCTCCAAGGCCAGCGGACCGGCGATGGCGAAGAGCGTGAGGTTTTCGTAGCCGGGCTCCAATTGCCACCGGGCCGCGGTCAGGAAGGGATCGGGGATGCCCCCGTCGGTGCGGCTGGTGGGCCGTTCCTCGTGAAAGATGTCAAGTGTCTTCGCCTCTCCTACGAGCGGAGCCGAGGACACCGAAACGGCGTACGTCGCTAGCGCGCTGACCGCCATCGCCACCACCGCGAGAACCTCCGCCCACCGCGCGGGACGGACCGCGAACGGGCCGTTCCACGGGCCGACGAGCACGAGGAGCAGCGACAGGGAGAGCCCGGTGAAGGCAGCAAGCACGCCGGCCTCGAGACGGCCGGTCACACCGAGCGCCAGGATGCCCATCATCAAGCCCACGGAGGGAATGCCCGCCGCGACCGGCCAACGACCGCGGGCGAGCACCTGCCCCATCCAGGTGCCGAGCAGGAGTACGCCGGCAAGCCCACCGCCGAGCAGGGGCGTGGTCACGACGGAACCGGTGCCGAGGACGGCTCCGGTGACCGCACCGACCATGACGACGGCGATGCCGGCCACTCCCCCGACACCGGTGGTGATGGCGATGACGAGGAGGACGAACGGCAGCAGGATGAAGCCCGCGAGACTGCCCTCGATTGCCAGTGGGAGGGCGAGGGTGACCAGGAGAGCGGGCAGTCCGGCAACGACAGCCAGGCCCCAGCGCTGCCCGGTGGGACGATCCTCGATGGTGCGTCCTTCGCGCGCGTGCGTGGCGGTGCTCATGGCTTGACCACGCCCGCGGCCGGGATGCGGTCCCACCAGCCCGCGGGCCCGTTGCCGCGGATCAGAATGCTGGTCGATCGACCGAGGCGCAGCAGCCGCAGATCTGGCGACGTCGTCGTGAGGCCGACCACGGAGAGCAGGTCGAAGGTGGCCGCGGAACGTGCGCCCTTGTGCACCGTGCGCTCACCTGCCGTGGTGACCAGTTCGACGTCAAGACCGGAGGCACCGGCAACGGAGGCGAGGGACGCGGCGAGATCCACCGCGTCCTCGAACTCGTCGGCGTCGCGATAGGCACGTTCATCCACCGCCAAGACGAGGGTGAGGCGCGGGCGCGTCACGTCGACGTACTGACGCATCATCAGCGTGCCGACTTTGGCGGAGGACTTCCAGTGCACATGGCGGAGCTCGTCGCCGATGACATATTCGCGCAGCATCGCGAACGTCGTGGATCCCATGTCGGCCGAGCCGCCGTATTCAGCCATCGCCGCGGGCAGGCTGGCCAGGGAGACCGGTCGAACGCGGGGCGTAATGAGCACCGCACCGCCCTCAACCTCGCCGACGCTGCGTCGCAGCAGACCCCAGGGATCGACGCGTTCCAATGTCCAGGGTCCCAGGATGAGCGGGCCGCGACGGCGCGTGGGGATGGGGATCCGAGCGCTGACCACGCCGTCGCGCCAGACCACCGGATGGCGATCGGTTCGGTCGGCTCCGCGTAGGCGAAGGCCCCGGCGATGGGCACGGTGGGCGTGCAAGACGACCGCGACCGCTGCGGTGCCGAGCCGCTCGACGCGGGGAGGCACCGCGGAGTTGGCTTCGATCGGGCCACCACCGGAGACGAGAAAGGCCGCGACGGCGAGCAGGACCAGGCCACCTGCGGCCAACCCAAGCAGTTCGGGGTAGCCGAGGAGGAACGCCAGTGCCGCACTGGCGACGATCCCGATCAGGACCCCGAGCCCTGCGCCGGTGAGCCGCATGGTCACCCCACGGGGACGGTGGAGACGACCTGTTGGACGACGGCGCTCCGCGCGGCCGCATCGGCTTCGACGTCCGCGAGCACGATGCGGTGCGCGAGAACCGGTACGGCGAGCCGTTGCACGTCGGCGGGTGCGACATAGGTGCGGCCGGCGAGCGCGGCGGCGACCTGTGCCGCGCGTAGCAGGCCCACACTGCCGCGCGGGCTGGCACCGAGCCGAATACCCGGGGCCGTGCGCGTCGCGGCGACGAGTCGAACGACGTACTCCATGACGGACCGCTCGACGTGGACGCTGCGCGCCATCGCAATCATGCGACGGGCGGCCTCGGCATCGGCGACCGGCTGCAACTCCTCGATGCGCAGTCCGGCGTGGTTGTTGGCGAGCACCTGAACCTCGGAGGCGAGATCGGGATATCCGATGGACACCGACATGAGGAAGCGATCGAGTTGCGCCTCCGGCAGCGGGAAGGTGCCGTCCATCTCGATCGGGTTCTGCGTCGCG
>CAYGMM010000084.1:0-10232 GCA_964351035.1 uncultured Actinomyces sp. | reverse complement strand
TTCAGCCACATCACCGGCGGCGGTATCGCTGCCAACTTGGCTCGCGTGCTCCCCGCACATCTGGCAATCGAGATCGATCGGGCGACCTGGAGTCCGCAGGCGATCTTCGAGGTCATCGCGGCCGGCGGAGTCGAGCGGGCCGAGATGGAGCGCACGTTCAACATGGGCATGGGCATGGTGGCCATCGTCAACTCCGGCGACGCGGGCAATGCGCTGGCCCGTCTACGTGATCGTGACCTCGATGCCTGGGTGTGCGGAGTCGTCCGCGACCGTGCTGCGGGTGAGGCGGGCGACGCGGAGGCCAAGGGCGGCGCGGGCGGTGCCGCCCTCGTGGTCGGGGAGCACCCCTAGCGCTTAGCCACCACACACTTCTTCGGAGTCCACACGCTCTTCGCTCCAGCATCATTGACAGCGGCGACGCGGTAGCAGGCCTGCTTGCCCGCCTTGACCTTCCGGTAGGTCTTCGTCAACACATTGCCGACGTCCTTCTTCTTCCACGCCCCGGTGCCCTTCTTGATGCCGAGGATGTATCCGGAGATATCGGGCGATGCCGACGCCGTCCAGCGAATGACGATGGTGCCCTTCTTCTTGGCCTTGACGGTGAGGCGCGCAGGCGCCTCCGGCCGTGAACTCGGCGTCACGGCATTGCTGGACGTTGAGGGGAGACTGATGCCGTCGGCACTGCGTGCGATGACGGCGAAGGTGTAAGTCTCGCCGTTGGTCAGGCCATCCACCGTGCAGGTCAGCTCCCCCGCGGTGGAGCAGATCCGCCCGTCGGGTGTCGAGGAGACGACGTACTCGACGATGGGCGCGGTCCCCGGATCGTTTGGCGCAGACCAGGTGACTGTTGCTGAAGAGTCGCCGGCACTCGCCCGGACGTCGGTGGGGGAGCTTGGGGCACGTCCCGCCGTGGGGATGGCGATATTGCTGAAGCCGGATGTGACGCCAGGGCCGCTCGCATTCGAAGCCACCACGGTGAAGACGTACTCGCGACCGTTCGTCAGTCCGGTCACCGTGCAGGTAAGGGCACCGGCGGTGGTGCACGTCTTGTCCTCCGGCGTTGAGGTCACCAGATACGACGTAATGGGTGAGGTGCCCTGGCTTGCCGGTGCACGCCAACTCACCGCGGCCGAGGCATTGCCACCCACCGCGACCACATCGCGCGGCGCACCCGGTGCGTCGGCGGAGGCCGGCGTTACCGGGCTGCTCGGTGCCGACGGCGGGCTCGCGCCATCGTCGCTGAGGGCGGTGACGGTGAAGATGTATCGGGTGCCGTTCGTCAGCCCCGCCACAGTGCACGTGCGTTCGCCAGCTGTCGCACAGGTCAGGCCGTCCGGAGTGGAGGTGACGAGATAGCCGGTGATGGGGGACGTCCCCGTATTCACCGGGGCCCGCCACCGGACGACGGCCGAAGCGTCTCCCGCCACCGCGGTGACGTCCGTGGGTCGATCCGGTGCCTCAGGTGTCACCTCCTTGGCGGCCAGCAACTCCGTCACGCGGGGATCGACGGCGAGGTTGTAGGTGGACCACAGCAGGCTCGCGGGTGCATTCGCCGGGATGAAGAGTCCCATCTTCTGGGTGTAGGTGTTTGCCACCGGCGACGCCAGGGTCGTCGTTGTCGCCTGTGCCCACAGGGTGTCGGGTCCGGTGTAGGAGTCCTGGATGACCTCGATCCCCGTGCCGGCGCCTCGGGTGGCCTGCGCACTGACCGCGATCGCCATGCGATTGTCCGACGAGGCGTAGAAGTCCACATCGGGGTTTCGGCCGTCGGCGACCCCGCTCATCACGGTCTTCGTTGCGAAGCCGCCGTCCGCGGTCAGCGCAGCGGATCGGACGAGAAAACTCCTGTCGGAGTTCGATTGCTCGGTCCACACGAGGAGGTCGCGAGCTCGCGTGGTGTCGAGGGTGACCTGTTGGGGGGTTCGCGAGGCACCGCCGAGGAATTGCCGCGCGGTCAGCAGCGCCCCGAAGGCCAGGGTGCGCCGGACGAATTGCACCGAGGGGAGGAGACCGGAGTCGGAGGTCCACGCCGCCGACACGCTCGTGGGGTCGACGGGATCAATGGAGATGCTCCAGTCCGATGAGACCCGGAAGGCGTTGTTGGCCGCGAAGGAGTTGGACCATCGGTGTTGGGCGTTGACGCGGGTTGCTCCGCGGGTGGCAATGCGCAATTCGTAGTCCAGCCCACCGGCGACCTCGTAGCCGACCGTGAAGCCCACCGCGCCAGCGCCATTGGCGGCGACACCAACCTTCTGTCTTCCGAGCGTCGCCGGTACTGCCGGATCCTCGGTCCACAGGGTGTCGACGTCGAGCCATTGATCGCCCCAGAGTGTTCGGCTGAGCAGGGTCTCGCCGTCGGCTGCCGGGCGATCGCCCCAGGCGACGGTGAAGGTGGGGAAGCCGCCGTCGGTCACCACCGCGCCGTCGATGGACACACCCGCCCAACACCGGCTGACATCCGCCACCTTCTGCGTGACCTCGACACCCGAGGCGGAGGTCCACAGGAGGATCTCGCTGGAGGGGGCGCCGGCCTGCCGGATGCACCAGGCCACCGCGACCGTGTCTGCCGCGTTCGCTATGTCGATGGCCTCGGGAGTTCCGATCTCGGTGCGGGAGAGTGTCGCGGTGGAGCGCCAACCGGGGGCATCAGCGGCCTCGGTCGATGTCAGGACCTCGTAACCGGTCGGCGTGCGGACTAGGGCGGCAGCCTGTTGACCATCGTGCGACGTGGCGTCCAGGACAGTGAGGTCGTTGGGGCCGGCCAGGACGGCTGGCTCGGTCCAGCGAACGCTGTCCGCCGCAGTGGCGGGCGGCACCGTGAGCGTGGCAGCGAGGATGCCCAGGGCAGCGGTGGCCGGGACAACGGCGTATGACGATCGGCGCATGGCCCGAGCATGCCCGGACGGCGTCCTTGAAGGCTCCTGAATCGGCGAAGTGGGGTACTAGTGCCCCATCCGGATCGCCGGGGCGATTAGCGCTTGGCCACCACGCACTTCTTGGGAGTCCACACGCTCTTCGCTCCAGCATCATTGACAGCGGCGACGCGGTAGCAGGCCTGCTTGCCCGCCTTGACCTTCCGGTAGGTCTTCGTCAACACGTTGCCGACGTTCTTCTTCTTCCACGCACCGGCACCCTTCTTGATGCCCAGGATGTATCCGGTGACATTGGGCGAGGCCGAGGCCGTCCAGCGAATGCGAATGGTGCCCTTCTTCTTGGCCTTGACCGTGATGCGCGTCGGCGCTGCCGGCCTGGCCGCCTCGGGGGATGGCGTGACCGCATTGCTGCGGCTCGCGAGGCCATCCCCGACCGCGTTCCGGGCGACGACGTTGAAGACGTACTCGGTGCCGTTGGTCAGCCCCTCAATCGTGCAGGTCAGCGTGTCGGGATCGGTCGCGCAGGTGTGCCCCGCGGGCAACGACGTGACGTCGTAGGCGGTGATCGGTGAGGTGCCCGGATCGAGCGGCGCTCCCCACGTGATCGTTACTGCGCCATCACCCGGGACTGCCGTTGGCCTGATGGGTGCACCGGGTGCCCGCTGAGCGCTGGGAGTGACTGGCGCACTCGGCGCAGAGGCAACGCTGTCACCGAACTCGTTGGTCGCCACGACCGTGAAGGTGTACGACGTCTCATTGGTGAGGCCGTCCACGGTGCAGAAGGGCAGCCGCGGGGATGAGCAGGTCTGCCCCCCGGGGTTGGCGGTCACGGTGTAACCGGTGATGGCCGATGAGCCAGGATCGGCGGGCGCGGCCCAATTCACCATGGCGCTGGCGTTGCCGGCGGTAGCGCTCACATCCGTGGGCGGACCGGGCGGATTCTGGGGCACGATCTCGCGCTGGCTTGCCCGGACCTGGTAGACCGGGCTGCCGCTTGCCGAGTCCAATGCGTACCACAGGGCGCGTGGCTGCACGGTCGAGTCACTGCTTACCAGGAGCGACATGCCGAAGGGATAGACATTCGGCGTTCCGCTGACGATGGTCTCGGCGATCGGGTCATTCCACAGAGTGGCCGTGGCGGTGCCGGTGGTGGCATAGGAACCAGCAAGACTGAAGTTGGTGTCGGCGGTGCGGTAGATGCCCACCCACGCCTGATCCTGGCCGTTCATGCCCATCGACAGTAGGGGAGTGCCGAGCGCGGTCGAAGACTGAATGGTGAACTCGGCGGTCTCGCTCGAGCTGATGTTGACCGCGAGGGACTTGACCGCGTACGGCTGCCCGGTGCCGGGGGATGTCGTCTCCTGCTGCAGCCACGTGACGACGTCATTGCCGAATCGGGCTGCCGCCACCTCGAGGGAGCGCACTCGCGCATCGGTGGTGAGTGCCTTGTTCTGCGCCACAGTGTCGGAGAACAGGCTGATGCGTGAGTAGCGAACGATCGCTGCGTCATCACGAACGTTGCGAGTCCACCCGATCGCGGCGGATGAGGCGTCGACCTGAGCGACATCAATGGACCACGGACCATCGATGACGGCGGCAGCGGCCAGGCCACTGGCCGGCGTGGGCAGGACGGCCCACTGGGATCCGGAGCGTTCCGGGCCGCGCGTCACCGTCTGCAGAGTGGATGCGCCATCCTTCTCGAGTTCGAAGGCGACGATGGCAGATGCGTTGTCTGATACCGCGACCTGCGGGGCTCCCGCGATGCCGTTGACGGCCGCCGAGTACGACGCCCTTGTCTCCGCCGCCTGCCAGTCGCCGTTGGTGAAGTCAGCGGTCATGACCTCGGTGGAGGTGGCGCTCGTCGGGGCTGAAATCCAGGCGGCGGTGTAGCGCAGGCCGGCCGCAGTGCTGGTGCCGTCGATCGTCGGCATGGGGGCCACGAGCGATTCCTCGCCGACTCGTTGCGGCAAGCCAGGGGGGCCAAATCCCGCGAATGTGTCAACAGCCTGGACCACCTCGTAGGTACCGTTCCCGGTGGGTCGCTGCCATACCAGCGCCCAGCCTCGGCCATCCGTCGCGATGCTCGGCGTGCCTGGGTCGGTACCGACGAAGCCGGGGGACCAGTTAATGTCGCGAGCCCAGTCTTCGCCAGCACGCGCGTACCAGACGTCGATTTCGACGCCGATCGCGGTGATGCGCGTGACGGCGGCCACGGATAGTGCGCCGACAACGTCGGTGTCGGTCACGACCGCGGGTGTTGGGTCGCTCACCACGGTCTGCGGTTCGCTCCACCGGTACTCGGGGTCGGCGGCGAGGGCGACCGCCGGGGCGATCAAGCCGGAGGCGGCCACGGCAGCGGCGGAAACGGTGGCGAGGATGGTTGAGGCGGATCGGCGCGTGCGGAGCACTATGCCGATCGAGGGTGGGGCGAAGCCAGGTGAGCGGCGAAAAGGGGTGCTAGCACCCCCCGAGGACTACTGGTCCTCGTCGTCCTCGTCGTCGTAGTACTTGGCGTAGGGATCGGTGGCGTACGGGTCCTCGACGGGCTCGTCAATCTCGACCTCGTCAGCACCATCGACATGGTGCTGCTCACCGGAGGACAGTTCCGCCTGCAGGCGGTCCAGATCGGTGTCCGGCCCTCCGTACTTCAAGGCACGGGCGACCTTCGTCTGCTTTGCCTTTGCGCGGCCGCGACCCATGGGGCGACTCCCTCATAACCGACAACGGTGGCCGGCTCAGGGCCGGCGATCTGCGGGCAAGAGTACCCCCTGGGGGGTCGCGCCGGCATCACGAGGGTTCTGGTTGCCTCACGCTGAATCGTCGGAACGCCGGGCCGCCGGCGTTGATCAGATCCTCCGCCTCACGGGCGGCCGCCTGCTCCGGACGCACTCCCTCGGACACTGCCCGAGCGAGGACCCGCAGGGTGGTGCCGTGGACCTGGGCCACCCGCTCACGGGCCCGCTCCATATCGAAGCCGTCGATCTCCTCGGCGGCCTGGACGACCCCACCGCAGTTCACCAGATAGTCGGGGGCGTAGAGGATGCCCCGCTCGGCCAGCCGCTCACCCACCTCGGGGGTGGCGAGCTGGTTGTTGGCCGCCCCGCAGATGGCTGCGACACGCAGCCGCTCCGCGACGTCGGCGGTCAGGGCATGCCCGAGGGCATTGGGGGAGTAGATGTCCATCTCGGTGTCGATGAGTTCCTCGGTCGAGCCGACGACGGTGACCGGCACCTCGATCGAGTCGATGGCGGCCGCGGAGGGGTCGGTGATGATGACGCGGGCACCCTCCTCCTCGACTAGGTGCTGAGCAAGGCGGCGTCCGACCTTGCCGGCGCCGGAGATGCCGACGGTCTTGCCCTGCAACGAGTCGCTCCCCCACACATGTTCGGCGACGGCGCGCATCGCCTGCTGGATGCCGTACGCCGTGAGGATGCCGGTGTCACCGGACCCGCCGCGCTCCGGCGAGCGACCGGTCGTCCACGGATTGGTCTCGTAGATGAGGTCGAGGTCGGCGACGGTCGTGCCGACGTCACCGGCGGTGATGTAGCGGCCGCCCAGCGTGGCGATGAAGTCACCCATCGCATGAAAGAGTTCGGGGGACTTGTCCGTCGCGGGATCACCCCAGATCACCGCTTTGCCGCCGCCGTGCGCGAGACCGGCGAGCGCGTTCTTGTAGCTCATCGCCTCGGACAGGCGCAGTGCGTCGGCGAGCATCTCGTCGGCGTTCGCGTAGGCGCGCATCCGACAACCGCCGAGGGACGGCCCGAGCGCAGTGGAGTGAATGGCCACGATCGCGCGCAGCCCGGTCTTGGGATCGTGGCCGTGGACGACCTGCTCGTGCGTGAACTGCTCCGGTGCGGACATGGCTCCAGCCTAGGCGGGCAGCAGTGAACCGCCTTCGCGGGCGATGAACTCCCACAGTGAGTTCTGCGCGGGGCTGGGCTCCCGATGAGCCAAGCGCGCCACCCGCCACTGCCGCCTGATCGGGAGACCCGCGACGTCCAGCACGGCAAGACGGCCGTCCGCGATCTCCGCGGCGATCGTGTGCGCCGAGATCAGCGCGACGCCGAGGCCGGCCATGACGGCCTGCTTGATGGTCTCGTTGGAGGTCATCTCCATCCCGATGTGTACGACGTGACCTTCAAGGAGCGCCTCGACATGGAGGCGCGTGCCCGATCCTGGCTCTCGCACCAGGATCGTCTCGGTCGCGAGCCGATCTACGGAGATCCCGCGCTCGCCCACGAGCGGGTGGTCCGGTGCCGCGATCACGACGTAGGGATGGTCACCGAACACTTCATCCACCACATCGAGGCGCGCTGGCGCGCGGCCCATAATGACGATGTCGACGTCGTAGTCCTCCAGTGCGGCCAGCACCTCCGCGCGGTTGCCGACCACGAGTTCGACGGTGACCCCCGGATGCTCCGTGCGATAGGCGGCGATGATGCGGGGGACGAAGTACTTCGCGGTGCTCACTGCGCCGAGGCGCACGCGCCCGGTGCGCGCGGTGGCCAGGGCATCCAGGGACTCGGCCGCGTTGTCGATCTCGGCGGCGACGTGGTGTGCGCAGTCGACCAGCAGACGCCCGGCCTCGGTCGGGACCAACCCCTCCGCGCGCCGCTCAAGCAGGGGTACGCCGGCCCGCTTCTCCAGCAGTCGCAGTTGTTGGGCGACCGCCGGACCGGTGACATGCAGGGCTGCGGCCGCTCCGGCGAGGGACCCGCTCTGCACGGTGGCCGCAAGCATCTCCAACTGGCGCAGCGTCACATCCAGCATGTCCGAAGCATAGTGTTGCTATGGATTAGACGAGGAAACATTGCCTTTACTTCTTGGGGGCTCGCGCCCAGACTCGCTGCATGCCCGACACCCTCGCCACCGTGCTCGCGGGCCACCCGGTGGCCGAGCCGCTGCGAATCCTGGCGAAGACCTCGGTCAAGGTGGCCGGGCTGATCGCACGGTCGCCGATCACCGGTGGCGCTGAGATTGCCGATGCGGGCGCCAACGCGAGCGGGGACGCGCCGAAGGCTCTCGACCTGCGCGCGGAGGATCTCTACGTCGCTGCCCTGCGAGGCTCGGGCATCTCCGGGCTCGCCTCCGAAGAAGCGGAGGATGTCATCGACCTCGGCCCCGGTGACTACGTCATGGCGATGGATCCGATCGACGGTTCGAGCAACATCGACATCAACGCCCCGATCGGCACGATCTTCTCCATCCTGCCGCGCGGCAACCTCACCAACGAGCAGGCGCTCCTGCAGAGCGGTCGCCATGTCGTCGCAGCCGGCTTTGTGCTCTTCGGCCCAAGCACCATCTTGGTGTTGAGCACCGGTGACGGCACCGACATCTATGCCTACGCCGATGGTGACTATGTCCGCACTCACCGCGCCATCACCATCCCCGACGAGGCCGACGAGTACGCCGTCAACGCATCGAACGCACGACACTGGGGTCCGGGCGTGGCCGCGTATGTCGCCGATCTCGTGGCTGGCGAGATCGGCCCGCGCGGACGCGACTTCAACATGCGGTGGCTCGCCTCGCTTGTTGCGGAGGCCTACCGCATCCTGCTGCGCGGTGGCATCTACCTCTACCCGGCGGACAGTCGACCCAACTACGCGCAGGGCCGCCTGCGCCTGGTCTATGAAGCCATCCCCATGACCTACCTGATCGAGCAGGCCGGGGGCCGTGGCACAGATGGCACCACCCCGATCCTGGACCGCCAGCCGGTGGACCTGCACGAGAAGACGCCCTTCATCTTCGGGTCCGCTGCCAAGGTCGAACGCGTGTGCCGCTATCTCGATGACCCACCCGTGCAGCACGAGGGCGCACCCCTGTTCAAGTCCCGCGGATTGCTGAGGAGCTAGCGATGTCGACCCGTCACCCCGTCATCGTCGTCACCGGCTCCTCCGGCGCAGGCACGACCACGGTGAAGAACACCTTCGAACAGATCTTCCGTCGCGAGGGAGTCACGGCCGCGACCATCGAGGGCGATGCCTTCCACCGCTATGACCGCGCGGGCATGAAGGTCGCGATCGCCGAGGCGGAGGCGGCGGGTAACAACCACTTCAGTCATTTCAGCCCCGATGCCAACCTTCTCGATGAACTCGGTGCTGTCTTCAAGCAGTTCGGTGAGGATGGCACGGGTCGCACGCGTCACTACGTCCATGACGACGACGAGGCCGAACGGTTCGGTGCGCCGCCCGGAACCTTCACCGACTGGGAGCCGCTACCCGCGGATGCCGATGTGCTGTTCTACGAGGGTTTGCACGGCGCGGCCAAGACCGAGACCGTGGACCTGTCGGAGTACGGCGACCTGAAGATCGGTGTCGTTCCGGTCATCAACCTGGAGTGGATCCAGAAGTTGCACCGGGACAAGAACGCCCGGCACCACTCGGCTGAAGCCATCACCGAGACCATCCTGCGACGCATGCCCGACTACATCCACACCATCACGCCGCAGTTCTCGCGCACCGACCTCAACTTCCAGCGGGTGCCGATGGTGGATACGTCGAACCCCTTCATCGCGCGCACGATCCCGTCACCGGATGAATCGATGGTCATCATCCGCTTCCGCGATCCGCACGCTATCGACTTCCCCTACCTCATCAGCATGATCCACGACAGCTTCATGTCGCGGGCCAACTCCATCGTGATCCCGGGCGGCAAGCTCGACCTCGCGATGCAACTCATCCTTACGCCGTTCATCCATCGCATCATCGAAAACTCGCGGCGCGCCGCCTGATCACTGGCACCACCGGACAGGAGACATCACATGGCCACATTCGACGCCGGGGTGAAGGATTACGCCGTCACCTACTGGGACCCGGACTATGAGCCGGCTGACACCGACCTGCTCGCCTGCTTCAAGGTGGTCGCGCAGGAGGGTGTGCCGCGCGAGGAGGCAGCCGCGGCTGTCGCGGCGGAGAGTTCAACGGGCACCTGGACCACGGTCTGGACCGATCTGCTCACCGACCTCGACCACTACAAGGGCCGCGCGTACCGCATCGAGCCGGTGCCCGGTGATGACACGGCGTTCTACGCCTTCATCGCCTACCCCCTCGACCTCTTCGAGGAGGGTTCGGTGGTCAACGTCATCACGTCGCTGGCTGGCAATGTCTTCGGCTTCAAGGCGGTGCGATCGCTGCGTCTGGAGGACATCCGCTTCCCGCTCGCCTATGTGCTCACGTGTGGAGGTCCACCCAACGGCATGATCGTCGAGCGCGACAAGTTGGACAAGTACGGTCGGCCGCTGCTCGGCGCCACCACCAAGCCCAAGCTCGGTCTGTCGGCCAAGAACTACGGGCGCGCGGTCTACGAGGTGCTGCGCGGCGGCAACGACTTCACCAAGGACGACGAGAACATCAACTC
>CAYGMM010000083.1:9946-10471 GCA_964351035.1 uncultured Actinomyces sp. | reverse complement strand
GCGCAGCACCCTCGTGCATCGCGATGATGCAGTCCTGATTTTCCAGCATCCACTTGGCGTTGTCACCGACGACCGCATTAGGCACAGTGATCTGGTCGTAGCTCGAGGAGTCCATGAAGACCCAGTCGTCGCCATCGCGGTACAGGTACTGCATGTCGCGCTTGTCGACGGTCGCGGTCTCGACCTTCACACCGGCGTTGTAGGCGAAGGGCGCGATCTCTTCCCAGATGTAATCGAGCAGGAATCCGGCGCGCATGCCGCTAAGGTCCTGGTCGAGTTCCTCGCTCGCGTAACGCTGCAACGATTGGATCAGCGCCTCCCGGTCTTTCTTGGTCAGTTCCATCGGAACGGAGCGTGGGGCAGGATTGGGGATTGAGCCCACTAAAAATACAAAAGGGCACGAAAAGCTTGGTGCCGGATGGTGCTAAAGCAGGGAGGCAGGTGGGTTTTAACCGCAGAGATCGCAGAGGATCAGGAAAAGCCGAAAGGCAAGGATTGGGAGGCAGAAGGTGGTTGGCCACGGAT
>CAYGMM010000083.1:5055-9936 GCA_964351035.1 uncultured Actinomyces sp. | reverse complement strand
CGGTCTCGACCTTCACACCGGCGTTGAAGGTCTTGTCGACCACCTTGCCCGACAGGACGTTCTTGAGCTTGGTGCGCACGAACGCGCCACCCTTGCCGGGCTTGACGTGCTGGAACTCCACCACGGTCCACAACTGGCCGTCCAGGTTGAGCACCAGTCCGTTCTTTAGGTCGTTCGTCGTCGCCATGGGGCGTCCTTCCTCGCTCAGTCCAGCACCACAAGGCCTCGGTCGGCAGTAGTGAGGGGAGAACATTCTCCCTCGGTCACCATCACGGTGTCCTCGATCCGCACTCCCCCACGTCCGGGGAGGTAGACACCAGGCTCGATCGTGACCGGAGAACCGGCGAGGAGCATACCCGTGGCCCGCGCGCTGAAGAACGGCGCCTCGTGGATCTGCAATCCGACGCCGTGCCCCAGCCCGTGGTCGAAATATGCGCCGTAGCCAGCGTCCCGAACCACCTCGCGTGCTGCCGCGTCGACGTCGGCAAGAGGCGTACCCGCGCGCGCTGCCGCTCTGCCGGCAGCCTGGGCCTGCTGAACGACATAGTGCATCTCCGCCTGCCAGTCCGCGGGTGCACCCATCACGAAGGTCCGCGTCTCGTCGGCGTGGTAGCCACCCACCTCGGCTCCGAAGTCGATGAGCAGGAAATCGCCGCTCTGCAGGGGGCGGTCGGTCGGCTGATGGTGCGGGATCGCCGAGTTCGGCCCGCCAGCAACGATCGTCTCGAACGAGATGCGATCAGCGCCGAGGGACAGCATGTGATTGTCGAGTCTCCGAGCGATCTCTCGCTCGGTGTCCCCCACGCGCACGGCGGCAATCGTTGCGGCCAGTGCCTCCTCGGAGATCTCGCACGCGCGGCGCAGTGCCGCGATCTCCTGATCGTCCTTCACCTGCCGGAGTGCCTCCACCAGGTCACTGGTCACCCGCAGTCGGCTCTCGTCCCCGCCGGCGATCTCGACCAGGCCACGCCACTGCGTGACCGTGAGGTGGTCGGCTTCAACCGCCAAGACCGCCCCGCCGCCATTCGCCCAACAGGTCGCGACCGCGCTCAACGTCGATCGGTCGACGTGCAGGGGCAGACCAGGACACTCCTGCCCAGCCTGCACGACGTAGCGCCCGTCCGTGCCCAGAAGCGCGGAGTCGGCGGTGAGCAGGAGCATTCCATTGCTGCCGGTGAAGCCGGTGAGGTAGCGGACATTCGTCAGACCGGTAATCAGCAGTGCGTCGGTATCCGGCGCCTGAGCCGCCAGCGCCTCCCAGGCGCGCGCACGCCGGGTCGCGTGAACGTCGCTCATGCCTGGAGTCGCGCGGCGATCGCCCCGAGGGCCAGGACATAGGACTCGACGCCGAATCCCGCGATGGAGCCGGTGACGACGCCGGCGATCACCGAGGTGTGCCGGAACTCCTCCCGCGCCGCGGGATTGGACAGATGCACCTCGACGGTCATGGATCCGACCTGCGCCAGCGCGTCGCGCAGGGCGTAGGAGTAGTGCGTGAAGGCGCCGGCATTGATGACGACGGGGATCGATGCGTCCGCTGCTTCGTGCAGCCACCCCACGAGCTCGGCCTCGGAGTCGGTCTGTCGCACGTCAACACTCAGTCCGAGCTCAGCGCCGGTGGCAACACACAGGTCAGCGAGCTCGGCGTGCGTCGTGTGGCCGTAGATATCGGGCTCACGGGCCCCGAGGCGGCCCAGATTCGGCCCGTTGAGCACCAGGACGGTAGATCCGCTCACGTCGACACCTCCGCGTACGCCGCCGCAAGGAGCGCCGGGTCGGGCCCCTCGAGGAGACCAGGATGCCCGATGCCGTCGAGGACCACGAAGCGCAACATGTCTCCACGGGTCTTCTTGTCCATGCGCATGGCATCGAGAAGGGCGGGCCAGCGCCCGCCGGGGTACGTCGTTGGCAGGCCCAGGAGTTCGAGGACCTGCCGATGACGATCGACGCCGGCGTCATCGAGCCGTCCGGCCAGCCGCGCCAACTCGGCGACGTACATCATGCCGACGCTGATGGCCGCCCCATGTCGCCAGCGGTAGTTCTCCACGCGTTCGATGGCGTGCCCGAAGGTGTGCCCGTAGTTGAGCACCTCACGCCCGAGCGTTGCGCGGCCGACGGACTCCCGCAGGTCACCGGCGACCACGTCCGCCTTGACCCGGATCCCGCGCTCGATGATGTCGCGCAGGTTGGCGCTGTCCGGCTCGACGCACGAGGAGGGATCGGACTCGATGACGCGAAGGATCTCGGCGTCGGCGATCAGCCCACACTTGACGACCTCGGCGAGGCCCGCGATCAGATCGTGGCGAGGCAAGCTTTCCAGCGCCGTGAGATCACACAGAACGCCGGCCGGCTCATGGAAGGAGCCGACCAGGTTCTTGCCCGAGGCCGTGTTGATTCCCGTCTTGCCGCCGACGGCGGCGTCGACCATGGCCAGCACGGTCGTCGGCACCGCGACGTAGCGCACCCCGCGCAGCCAGGTCGCCGCGACGAATCCGGCCAGGTCGGTCGTGGCACCCCCGCCGACGCCCACGACCGCATCGGTGCGGGTGAATCCCTCCTGGCCGAGGATGTTCCAGCAGAAGGCCGCGACCTCGGCGGTCTTGGCATCCTCGGCGTCCGGAACCTCCAGCGCGATGGCGGTGAGCCCCTGCTCGGCGAGGTCGGCGCGGATCGCCTCCGCCGTGGTCGAGAGTGCCGCCGGGGCGATGATCGCCACGCGCTGTACCTGGTCACCGAGCAGCGCCGGAAGTTCACCGAGCAAACCTCGTCCGACAAGGACCTCGTACGGCCGCTCGGCATTGACCGCGATGCTGGTGGTGGCGTCGCTCACGATGACTCCCCAAGGACGGTCAGCACGTCGGCCGCGACCTCGTCAAGGGAGCGGCCGTCGGTGTCGACGGTCCACGTCGCCACCTCGTCGTACAACGGTGTGCGCTCGTCGAGGAGCCGCAGCAGCGTGCCACGCACATTGCCAAGCAACAGCGGTCGCGCCGTGCCGAGTCCAACCCGCTTGGCCGCATCGGTCAGACTCACGCGCAGCCAGACGACCGGTCGGCCGGCCAGGAGCGAGCGGGTTGTCGGGTCGAGGACGGAGCCGCCGCCGAGCGACACCACCGCGCCCTCGGTATTGATGGCATCGCTGACGGCCTGCGCCTCCATCGCGCGGAAGGCCGCCTCACCGTCGGACACGAAGATGTCACCGACGGCTTTGCCCGCGCGCTCCTCTACTAGACGATCGGTGTCGATGAACTCCGCGCCGAGGCTGCGAGCGACTCGCTCCCCCACCGATGATTTGCCGGCGCCAGGGGCACCGACGATGACCAATCGGGTCATCGGATCGCCAGTTGGTCCAGGTACGCCGTGAGATTGCGTCGGGTCTCGGCCACCGAGTCCCCACCGAACTTCTCGATGACCGCATCGGCTATGACGAGAGCCACCATGGCTTCGGCCACCACCCCCGCTGCGGGGACGGCACACACATCGCTGCGCTGGTTGATGGCCTTGGCTGCCTCGCCCGTGGCGACATCCACCGTCTGCAGTGCGCGGGGAATCGTCGAAATGGGCTTCATCGCCGCCCGCACCCGAAGGGTCTCCCCGGTCGTCATGCCGCCCTCGGTACCCCCCGACCGGCCACTCGTACGGACCAGTCGACCCTCATCAGACACGATTTCGTCCTGCGCGGCCGACCCACGACGAGCGGCGAGGTCGAACCCATCCCCCACCTCGACACCCTTGATCGCCTGAATGCCCATGAGGGCAGCAGCCAGGCGAGCGTCAAGACGGCGGTCCCAGTGCACGTGGCTGCCGAGCCCCGGCGGCAGACCGTGGACAACGACCTCGACGACGCCCCCAAGGGTGTCGCCCTCACGGTGCGCCAGCGTGATTTCCTCCTGCATGCGAGCGGAGTCATCAGGATCGACCGCGCGCACCGGGTCGTCATCGATGCGGGCAAGATCCTCGGGATTCGGGGTAATGGTGGACTGCGCAGCAGCCGCACCGATGCGCACGACGTGACTCAAGACCTCGATGCCTCCGACCTCGCGCAGGAATGCCTTGGCCACAGCCCCGAGGGCGACGCGCGCAGCGGTCTCACGGGCACTCGCACGTTCGAGGATCGGCCGCGCGTCATCGAATCCGTACTTCTGCATGCCCACGAGATCGGCGTGGCCGGGGCGAGGCCGGGTCAGCGGTGCGTTGCGCGCGAGGTCGGCGAGGTCGTCGGGGTCCACAGGGTCGGCAGACATGACCGTCTCCCACTTGGGCCACTCGCTGTTGCCGACCTCGATAGCGACGGGGCCACCGAGCGTCGAACCGTGCCGGACGCCGCCCATGAGGGTGACCCGGTCCTCCTCGAACTTCATCCGGGCCCCTCGGCCGGCACCGAGCCGGCGGCGGCGCAGATCGTCGGCCACCATGTCGGTGGTGATGGGCACTCCGGCCGGTAGACCCTCGACGATGGCGACGAGCGCCTGGCCGTGGGACTCGCCCGCGGTTAGCCAGCGCAGCATCGGGACCCCTTTCGCATCTGCGCATCCTCTCAGAGTCCCCGATTCCTCGGTTGAGCCGTGCCGTTGTCGACCCGTCGCGTGCGGACTCACGCGATGTCGCGGAATGACCCCATCAGTCGTTACCCCGCCGGAAAACCACGGTTTGCGGCCCCCAAAACGTGGTTTAGCGGCGGGGTAGCGCGGTTCACCTGTTCAACTGACAGATCTGTGGGTGGCTGGGGTGGCGCCGTCGGCCGTCGGCCTTCGGCAGCGGACTGGCTGTCAGACCGGCTCACTAGTCTGCCGCCACGGGACGAAGTGCAGGTGCTGCACCGGCAACCTTGCCGGCACTGTCCACAACCCGCGGTGGATTCACGCTGGCAACCTTGCCGGC
>CAYGMM010000083.1:0-4955 GCA_964351035.1 uncultured Actinomyces sp. | reverse complement strand
GGCTCGAGGTCCGTCATCAGTCGCACTTGATCGGCCGCCTGCCACAGCAGCAGGTCCAAGCCATCGGCGGTCATACCGCCGGCTGTCCGCCAAGCCGCGGTGAGACCAGGCACCCTCGCGCCGTAGGCAACGTCCAACAGGGCTCCAGGATTCGCCGGCATTAGCTCCGCCAAGTGATCGGCGGCGCCGAGGGGCACCGTGCTGATGACCGCCGGGGCGTCCAGGAGGTGAGCGGCCTCATCCCAACCATGTGGTCGCAGCCGCAGCCCGAGCAGCTCGCCCACCTCGTTCAGTTCCTCAGCACGGGATGACGAGCGCAGGACGACGTCCACCTCCTGCGCCCCAAGGCGGGCGGCCGCCGCGATCGCGCTTCGGGCCGTGGCGCCACCGCCGATGACCGCTACTCGATCTACGACGAGATCGGGTGAGACCTCTCGCAGTGCCTCAACCATGCCGGCGACGTCGGTGTTGTCTCCCATCCGACGTCCCTCGCCGAAGATCACGGTGTTAGCCGCGCCCGTCACCCGCGCGGTCGTCGACATCTCATCGAGCAGCGGTAGGACTGCCGTTTTCAGCGGCATCGTGAGCGACAGGCCGACCCACTCCGGGCCGCATCCCTCGATGAACGCCGGCAGTGTGGACTCCTCAACCTCAATCGCGTCGTAGGTCCAGTCGAGCCCGAGTACGTCGTACGCGGTGCGGTGCAGAACCGGCGAGAGGCTGTGCGCAATGGGTGACCCGAGCACCGCGGCACGGCGGACACTCACGGCGTGGCCGGTGCCGTGGAACCGGCGTAGTTCTCCTGGAACTTCTTCTTCCAGGCCAGGAACTTGTCGTAGTCGGCCGTGAACTTGGTGGTCAGCGTGTCCGGGTCGACGGTGACGAAGTAGAGCCAATCGCCGTTCGCCGGATCCAGAGCCGCCTCGATGGCCTCCTGCCCTGGCGAGTTGATGGGCGTTGGCGGCAGACCGTCGACAACATAGGTGTTGTACGGCGAGTCGGTGTTCAACATGTCGTCCGACAGCATCAGGACGTCGGTCTTGAGCGCGTAGTTGACCGTCGAGTCGAACTGGAGTTTCATGCCCAGCGCGAGGCGGTTGTAAACGACGCGAGCCACCTTGCGGAAATCCTCGGGCGAGCCTTCAGCCTGAACCAGGCTGGCGACGATCAGGACCTCCTCCGGTGAGTACCCGAGCTGCTTCGCCCGCTTCTCCAGGCGAACCTCGTCGGCGGCAAGTTCGAAGCGACGAACCATGGCGCCAAGCACCTCGTCGGCCGTGCGCCCCGGGATGATCTCGTAGGAGGCAGGGAAGAGCAGCCCCTCCGGGTGCCCATCGGCCCACTCGGGCAGATCTAGGCCCACCGGATCGGCCAGGGCCGCGTCGAGTTCGGCTTGGCTCAGGCCGGTGCGATCAGCGGTGATGCGCACCGTCTCATCCACGCGAAGCCCTTCGGGAAGGACGAGCGGGGCAGCTCGCGTGGCCGGGTCGAGCATCGCGTCGATGACCGCAGCGGCATCCATCCCGGTGGTGAGCGAGTAAACGCCAGGGCCGATGCGTGTCGCTCGCTCATCGAGTTCCGCGGCGGCGAGGAAGGCATCGGTGGAGGTGACCACCCCGGCCTCGGCCAGCGAGACCGCAAGCGTGCCCAGGGAATCACCGGAGTTCACGACGATGAGGACCGGTTGTCCCGCGACGATGCTGGATTCATCGTCCTGGCCGATTCCGCGCACGAAGTCGTTGATGAGGAATCCCGCGGCTACGAGCGCGATGAGGGTGAGGGCCGTGATGAACCACCGGATGGGACTGCGCTTGTTCTTCGATGGCGGGAGCGGGTCCTCGGTCAGGAACGGCACCAACTGGCTCATGGCCGATCCTCCCTTCCGCGCTGATCTACGACGGTAACCTCCCGACCGGCCGGAGTCCCGGTGGCGCGCTCACGGGTGAGGGCACCTTCCAAGATCACCACGGCGGCCGCCTGGTCGACGACCGAGCGCGATTGGCGGGTGTTGCGGCCGGCCTCGTGCAGCGCGCGCTGGGCGCTGACGGTGCTCATACGCTCGTCCACGAGGTACACCGGGACGTGGACCTGGGAGGCCAAATCGACAGCGAACTCCGCCGCCGCGGCCCCGGCGAGACCGATCGACCCATCCAGCGCGAGGGGCAGCCCGACATAGATACGCAGCGCCTCGTACTCCTGCGCCAACTCGCTGATCGCCCCGATCGTGCGTCCGTCACGGGGAAGGGTGACCTCGGGAACGGCGAGCACCGCATCGGGATCGCTCCGCGCCACGCCGACCCGCACCGAACCGACGTCGATCGCGAGCCGAACTCCTCGCACGAGCTCAGGCATCCTCGGCCAGCTCAGGCATCCTTGGCGAGCGACGCGACGTAGTCCGCGACGGCGGCGAAGGCATCATCGAGGCCCTCGGGACGGGTCCCGCCGCCCTGCGCCACATCGTCCTTGCCACCACCGCGGCCGTCGATCGCCGGCATCGCCGCCGCGAGCAGGTTCTTGGCCGTGAGCCCTAGGTCGCGGGCACGATCATTGACCACGCTGACGACGGCCACGCGCCCGTCCGTCACGGTCGCACCGATGAGGCCGACCCCCATGTCGGGCCGGGTGGTCGCCCGGGCCCGCATCGCGAGTTCGCGGAGGTCACCCGCGGACAAACCCTCCGGGGCTCGGTAGGCCCACAGCCGGAACGGCCCGAAGTCACGGCCCTCACCGATGACACCCTCGACGTTGGCGGTCAACTGCGCACTCTTCAGCCGCTGCAGTTCACGTTCGGTGTCCTTGAGTTTGGTGATCATGCCCTCGATGCGCTCAGGCAATTCCTCCGGTCGAGCCTTGACCATCGAGGTCAACTGATCGACCAGGATGTGCTCGCGGGCGAGGTGACGGTAGGCGTCGACGCCGACCAGCGCCTCCACGCGCCGGACGCCAGCACCGATGGAGCCCTCCGACAGGAAGGTCACGAGCCCGAGTTGGCCGGACCGCTGGGCGTGCGTGCCCCCGCACAGTTCGTGCGCCCAGTCACCGACGGATACGACGCGCACCTCGCTGCCGTACTTTTCACCGAAGAGGGCCATCGCCCCAAACGCTCGTGCCTCGTCCAGGGTCATCAACTGCGCCATGACCTCGAGGTCGGCCTCCAGAACGTCGTTGACGCGCGCCTCGACATCTCGCAGCGTTGTCGCACCCACGGGCCCGGTACTCGGGAAATCGAAGCGCAACCGGCCCGGTGCGTTCTCCGAGCCCATCTGGGTCGCGGTCTCGCCGAGGAACTCACGGAAGGCACGATGAACGAGGTGCGTGGCGGTGTGTGCGCGCGAGATCGCGCGGCGTCGCTCCACGTCGACGTGCCCGACGACTTCATCCCCCACCGTGAGTTCGCCCGCCGACACCGAAGCGCGATGGATGAACAGACCCGGCACCGGGGTTTGGACGTCGTAGACCTCGAGCGAGGCACCCGATGCCGTCGTGATGCGCCCGTGGTCACCGAGTTGCCCACCGGCTTCGGCGTAGAAGGGTGTGCGATTGAGCACGACCTCGACGTGCTCACCCTCGCGCGCCACCGGCACGTTGGCTCCATCGCGCAACAATCCGGTGACGACGGCCTCGGTGTTGGTCTCGAGATAGCCGGTAAACCCGGTGGTCCCGCCGGTCTCGAGAACCTCCCGGTACGCCGTGACCGGAGTGACACCTGCCTTGCGCGAGCGGGCATCGGCCTTGGCACGCTCGCGCTGCTCGGACATCAGTCGGCGGAAGCCAGCCTCATCCACCTCGAGGCCGGCCTCACGCGCCATTTCCAGCGTGAGATCAATCGGGAAGCCATACGTGTCATGCAGGACAAACGCCTGCTCGCCGGCGAGAACACCTCCCCCGTTGGTGCGCACCTCGCTCGCGGCGAGGTCGAAGATCTGGGTGCCCGTCTTCAGGGTTTGCAGGAAGGTGGCCTCTTCCTGGACCGAAACACTCGTGATGCGCTTGGCCTCATCGTTGAGTTCGGGGTACTGCGGCGCCATGGTCGTGATCGTCGTCCCCATGAGTTCGGCGATCGACGGGTCCTCACAGCCGAGGATGCGCATGTTGCGAATGACACGACGCATCAAACGCCGCAGCACATAGCCGCGACCCTCGTTGCCGGGCACGATGCCGTCACCGATCAGGAAGGCGCAGGTGCGTGAGTGGTCGGCGATGACGCGTAGGGCGACGTCGGACTTCTCGCTAGTCCCGTAGCCCACACCGGTGAGTTCGCTCGCGCGATTCAAGATGGCGAGCGTGGTGTCGATCTCGTAGATGTTGTCCACGCCCTGCAGGAGCGCCGCCATGCGCTCAAGACCCATCCCCGTGTCGATGTTCTTAGCAGGCAGAGGCTTCAGAACGTCGAAGTCGTCCTTCGCGCGGACGGCGGAGAGTTCCTCTTGCATGAACACGAGGTTCCAGACCTCGAGGTAGCGATCCTCGTCAACAACGGGGCCGCCTTCACGGCCGTACTCCGCACCACGGTCGTAGTAGATCTCCGAGCACGGACCGCCGGGCCCGGGCACCCCCATCGACCAGTAGTTGTCTTTGGCATCGCGCCGCTGGATCCGCTCCTTGGGTACGCCGACATCGCGGTGCCAGATATCGGCCGCCTCATCGTCGTCGTCGTAGACGGTGACCCAGAGGCGGTCCTCGGCGAACCCGAAGCCGCCGTCGGAGATCGGGCCGGTGAGCAGTTCCCAGGCATAGGGAATCGCCCGCTCCTTGAAGTAGTCCCCGAAGGAGAAGTTGCCCGCCATCTGGAAGAACGAGGCATGACGCGTCGTCTTGCCCACCTCCTCGATGTCCAGGGTGCGCACGCACTTCTGCACGCTCGTGGCCGTGGGATACGGCGGGGGTGCCTCGCCGAGGAAGTACGGCTTGAACGGCACCATGCCGGCGTTCACGAAAAGCAGGGTCGGGTCATC
>CAYGMM010000082.1:824-10471 GCA_964351035.1 uncultured Actinomyces sp. | reverse complement strand
GGTGAAGGCAAACATCCATGTGAGGGGCGAGGAGGAGGGGCTGGTCGCTGGAGGCGCGGCAGCGGCACAGGTAGACCGTGTCGGCTTCCTTGATCTCAGTGCCGTCGGAGGCGTTGACACGTACGGCGCCCTTGACCTCAAGAGGGCCATCCTTCAACGGGGTGATGCTCACGCGATCCTCACTCATGAGCCGACCCTATCGACGGTCCCCACATCCCGCACCCTTGTGGTTTGTGGTTGCTATCCCGCCGACTTAGCGACCACAACCCACAAGAGTGCGATGGGTGACTACAGGTAGCCCTTCTTGGTCAACCAGGTGAAGGCCCAGTAGCCCGGCACCGTCGGGATCCAGAAGGTGATGAGGCGGTAGAGCAGGACGGACGACACGGCGATGCCACCGGGCAGTCCGGCAGCGGTGAGGCCGGCGGCGAGGGCAGCCTCGACGGCACCGAGACCACCGGGCGTGGGAGCCGCCTGGCCGATGGTGGCACCGGCGAGGTAGACCACGGCGACGGCGGCGATGTTGAGATCGCCGTCGAAGGCGCGCACGCACGCCAACAGGACGGTGATGTAGGCGAAGTTCAAGATGAGGTTGCCACCGATGCCTTCGACGAGTTTCATCGGCCGCTGTGCCACCGTCACCATGCGCGGGATGACCTCGCGCATGAGCGGGCGCACCCGCCCAAACACGTAGCGGCGCAACTTCGGTACGGCGAACGCCGACAGCACCAGGATGATGACGACGATGACCGCGATGACCGCCCACGCGGGGGGATCGAAGGTGAAGTCGGACTGCGTTCCCGCGGCAATGCCGAAGCCGAGCAGCAGCAGGATGTAGACGACGAAGGCGAAGACCTGGGACACGCCGACACTGGCTGCGGCGAGGGCTGGATGCAGACCGGCCTTGGTGAGGAAGCGCAGGTTGATCGCCACGGCCCCGAGCGTTGGCGGAGACACGAGCGTCGCGAAGTCACCCGCGACCTGCGCGAGCATCGTGCGGTGTAGGGGAATGCGTTCGGGAACGAAGCCGGTCAATGACCAGGCAGCACCGACGTAGGTGATCAAAGCCGCGATGACCGCAACGATCATCCATTCGATCGACGCCGACGTGAGCAGCTCGGCGAGGTCGACCTGCGCCAACTGCGACAGCAACACGTACGCCGCGATCGTCCCGACGACGATCATCACTAGCGTGCGTGGCTTGATGCGCTCGATGTTGATCTGCTCGAGCTCGCCGTCGGGGCGAATCTCGACGAGCGCATCGCGCAGATGCACCATCAGATCCTTGCGCTTGCGCATGGCCTTGCGCGTCGGTGCGGCGAGAGCGACGGGCTGGAGTACCGGCAACGCGCGCGCCAAACCGGGTACGCCCAGGACGCGGCGACCCGTGCGCACCGCACGGTCGGCACCGACGATCATCGCCAGACTGCACAGCAATTCGGCGACGTCGATGCGCATGGCGACATCACTCGCGGCGACCGATCCGGTGGCCTCCCCGACCAGCCACACCTTGCCGCTGCGATCGCGCAGGATGTTGTCAGCGGTCAGGCTGCGGTGGGCCATCTGGTGCTCGTGCATGATCTGCATGGCCCGCCAGGCTGCCTCAAGTTCATCGTCGGTGATCTGCTCACCGGTGAGGTCGGCGAAGCGCGTGGCCACGGTGTAGTCGTAGGCGAGCAGCGCGGCATCGGCGCCTACTTCGCAGGTGGTGACCAGGCGGGGGACCGGTGCTCCGGCCGACTCGGCGGCGTACGCCATCAGCGCGGAGTGATCGAGTTCGCTGCGCATATTGAAGGCCCCGCGACCGGACTCATCGCGTAGGCGCAGGGCCTTCCACGCCGCGGAGGCCAGACCGGCACCTTCAAGGTCACGGTCGAGTACGGCGACCTCGAGTGACTCGCCCGTGCGCGTCGTCGCGACGTAGCGCCGGCCGACATCGGTCTGGCGTGACGCACGCAGGACGGCCAGCGGGTAGCCAGCTCGCTCCAGCGCGGCCGCCACCTCCCCGCCGGATGGTCGGGTCGTCGGCGTGCCGAGGAGGTAGCGGGTCAGCAGACCCAGGCCCCAGCCGGCGAAGAACGAGATGAGCAGGCCCGCGACCGTCGCCGACCCGCTGAGCAGGGCGACGATGAGGAGTGAGCCGACCACCAGGACGGAGAGGACATTCCAGGGTCGGCGGCCCATGAGCCGCGCGATGGTGATGAACGAGACGAGGCCACCGATGACGGGCGCGGTCACCGACGCCTGCCCGCCCACCGATCCGGCGAGCGCGACGATCAGCTGATCGGAGCCGAAGGTCTCGACCAGGTACGACGCCAGAGTGAGCACGATGACCGAGACCAGCAGGCCGATGAGGGCGTCGGAGAGCTGACGGACGCGGCGGCGAATGACGAGGTTGACCGCGGCCGCGACAGGAAGGCCCAGCAGGCCGATGCCACCGATGACGTTGAGCGCCAGGATGACGATGGAGGGCAGCAGTTCAGCGCCGCCGGTGAGGTCCTCCTCCAGACCCTGGGTGGTCGCGCTGGCGAAGTAGGCGATGCCCACCGTGAGCGCGATGGCCGCGAGGGCGACGAGGAATCGGGCCAGGTCGAGGGGGCGACGCAGCCGACGGGGGATGACTCCGTCCTCGATGATGACCGTGGTGCCGGGGGTGGCGAGTGTGCCGTCGGCGCCGCGAGTGAGCGCGACGGTCGAGTGCTGGACCGGGTGGTGGGGCGCCGAGAACTGGTCGGGATGGTCGGGCGGCGTTGACGGAGTGAGGGGGTCGGCCGGGGATGGGTCTACTGACCCACGAGACTCCGGGGGCCGCTCCTCGTCGACGCTCACCCCCCGATCGTGCCACCTTCGCCCAGGTGGACGGGTCAGGGCGCTCCGGCCCACGGCGCCCATCCCTACGGCAGCCCCGGGTGTCGCACCCCTCTGGTGAGATGTCCCCGTGCGCCCGCCCGTCCTGATCCCAGCCCCGACCCGTACGCCGGTCTTCTGGTGTCCGGACGCTGCCCAGGAGCGCCTCATCGCGCACACCGGTCGGGGGGCGCTCGTCGGGCTCGGCGCTCCCGGCACGGGCAAAACCGCCACGCTCGTCCGAGCGGCCGCGGCCCGTCTCGCGGAGGACATCGACGCGACGGGCATCCGGTTGCTGGCCTTCAACCGTGCCCGAGCGCGAGACCTGCGCACTGCTCTGGCCGCCGAGATCCCCTCGGGCGTGCTGCCGGTGGTGACGACGTTCCACAGCCTCGCCTTCGACATCGTCGGTCGGTCAACTCTGGGTGAGCCCGACGCCGTGCCGCCCCGTTTGCTGTCCGGCGCGGAGGAGGACGTCCGTATCCGCGACCTGCTGCGCGGTGCGGTCGCCGACGGGCAGATCCCCTGGCCGGAGGACTTGGCGGCCGCACTGCCCACCCTCGGTTTGGCCAACGACGTCCGATCCTTCCTCGCCCGCGTGCGCGAGTTGGGAATCGACACCGATCAACTCGCCACCGCCGGTCGCACCATGGACCGTCCGGAGTGGGTCGCCCTGGCGGTGTTCGCGCGACACGAGGCCGACGTCATGGCCCTCGAGGACCTCGTCGACTACACCGCGCTCCTCGAGATGGCGATCGGTCTGCTCCTCGATGACCCAGCGCTCGCCGGGGGCATCACGCATCTGTTCGTCGACGACTTCCAGGAGGCTGACCCGCTGCAGCGGCGACTGCTGGAGGTCCTATGCGAGCAGGGCGTCACCACGACCGTCTGTGCAAGTCCCGACCAAACCGCCTACGCCTTCCGCGGTGCTGATCCGCTCGGTGCCCTCCGTTTCGCCGAGCGGGTGCACGCCCCGATCGTCGCCCTGGGCACCCTCTATCGAGGTGCGGGTCCGCTCCACGATGCCTATCAACGTGTACGCCGCCACCCCGCTGTGCCCGGCCTGGCCGCCGATGCGCTGCGCACCTATCGCGAGCCGGTGCCGCCGACCGCTGCGCCCGAGGCCACCCTGTCCGTCACCCGGCACGACTCCCTTGGCGATCTGGCCGCCCACGTCGCCCGCGACCTGCGGCGGCGGCATCTCGGTCTCGATGGTGAGCCGACCCAGTGGTCGGACATGGCCGTACTCCTGCCGACTTCGCGGGAGGTGGAGGTGCTGCGGCGCGCACTCGAATCCGACGGGGTGCCGGTGCGCGTCGCCACCGACGCGCTGCCGCTGCCGGAGGAGCCGGCCGTCGCGGTGTTGTTGGCTGCCTTGCAGGCGGCGGTGGATCCTGCGCGAATCGCGGTCGGCGAGGCGGTCGACCTCATCATGGGCCCACTCGGCGGTGTGGACGCTGTCGGACTACGCGCGCTGGCCCGCGAACTTCGCCGTGAGTATCGGGAGGTCGAAGGCACGCTCGTGGCACCGCCGGGCACCGCACTCATCCGCGATCTGTTCGTCGCGGCGGCGACCGGCCAGGTGACCGGGACCGGCACCGATGGTGCGGCCCGTGACCGGATCATCGCCCTCGGCCACCTCATCGGGTCCGCCCATTCCGCCGTCCTCGCCGACGCCCAGCCTGCCGAGGTGCTGTGGTCGTTGTGGAGCGGCGGGGCAGACACATCAGGCATGAGCGGTGACGAACCCTGGCCGGAGCGCCTGCGCGTCGCCGCACTCGCCGGGCACCGCGCGAGTGGCCATGATCTCGACGCGGTCCTGGCCCTGTTCGATGCGGTCGAGCGACTGTCCGAGCGGTACGCCGGCGCCTTCGGCGTCGAAGGTCTCCTCGCCGGGCTCAAGGGTCAGCGGCTACCGGGCGAATCCATCGCCGCGCGTTCGGCGTCATCGCCCGCCGTCGAGATCCTCACCGCCCGGCTCGCCGTCGGCCGCTCCTGGCCGCACGTCGTCATCGTGGGAGCGCAGGAGGGTCAGTGGCCGCGCCTGTCGGTCGCCTCCTCCAGCGTGCACGCCGACGAACTCGATCTGCTCATCGACGGCACCACCGATGTCGACACCATCTCCCGCGACGCGTTGGCTGCTCACCTCGCCGGTGAACGACGCGTCTTCGGCCTTGCGCTCAGCCGCGCCAGCGATCACTGCCATGTGGCCGTGATCGAGCGGGAGGGGGAGCAGGGCGATCGGCCGAGTCGCTTCGTCGATGATCTGCAGACGCCGATCCAACCTCGGCCCGGCCGTCCAACAAGGTCAGTCACCCTCGATGGGCTTGTCGCGCAGTTGCGTTCAGTCGCCGAGGATCCCGACGCTGCTCCTCAAGCCCGCGGGGCCGCCGTACGACGACTCGCCGCACTCGCCAGAGCGGTCGATGACGACGGCGATTCGCTCGCGCCGCAGGCGGACCCGCAGCGCTGGTGGGGCGTACGTGATTTCACCACCGGGCTTGCGCCCATCCGCCCACCGGATCGCCCCGTGGCGCTGTCCGGATCCGGACTGCAGTCGCTCAACGACTGCCCCCTGCGGTGGTTCCTCTCCCGGGCGGCCCATGCGGAGGGCCCGAGTTCGTCGGCCATGGCGTTCGGCAACATCGTGCACGTCCTTGCCGAGCGTCTCGGCAAGGGGGAACTGCCGCCTGATCCTGATGTGCTCCTGCACCACGCCGAGCGGATCTGGGCCGAGGTCGGCTTCGACATGCCATGGCAATCCGCCGCGGAGTTGGCTCAACTCCGGCAGGCACTTGAGCGCCTGTGCCACTACCACCGCACGTGCGGGCGAACGGTGGTCGACACCGAGCACGGTTTCGACGTGACCATCCCGGTTGACGGTCTGCCTGCCGACGGTGAGGCGGCCATCTCCATCCGCGGATCCATCGATCGCGTGGAGGTCGACGACGACGGGGGAGTGCACCTCATCGACTTCAAGACCGGCAAGAACCCGCCGAGCGCTGACGCGGTGCGCACCGATGCGCAGTTGGGCATGTACCAGGCCGCGGCACTTGCCGGCGCGGTCGAAGAGGTCCACGATCCCGGTGACCTCGGTGGTGCGGCGTTGGTGCAATTGCGCAAGGAGGCGGGCAAGTCGCGACAGGATGAACCCAAGGTCCAGTCCCAGCCGCCCCTCGACCCCGACGATGACGACTGGCTGCTCGACCCGGTACGCATCGCGGTCGCGCACATTCGCGCCGAAGACTTCCCAGCGACCCCCAACGGCATGTGCGAACACTGCGCCTATCGCGCCATCTGCCCGGCGCAGGTCGATGGGCAGGAGGTGATCACGTGAGTGGCGACTCCCGCGACCACCTGCAGGCCATCCTCGGTCACCCGCTCAGCGATGCGCAGTGGGACGCCGTCACCGCCCCGGCCGCGCCGGGTGCCATCGTGGCCGGCGCCGGATCGGGCAAGACCACGGTCATGTCGGCGCGTGTGCTGTGGCTGGTGCTCGAAGGCTATGCCGAACCTGACCAGGTACTCGGACTCACCTTCACCACCAAGGCCGCGGGTGAATTGCTTGGACGCACCCGCAGTGGGCTCAGTGCCGCGGCTTCGCTCGGCCTGCTGTCCGGCGACGCGGTCATGTCCGCCGCCTACGAGCCGTCAGTGTCGACGTACCACTCCTTCGCGGCCAACCTGCTGACCGACCACGGCATTCGCCTCGGCCTCGAGCCGCATTCGTCGGTGCTCACCGAGGGTGCACGCGAAGCGTTGGCGCTGCAGGTGCTGCGGTCGACATCCCTGCCGTTGGCCGGCCTCGGCTCGAGTCCGGCCACCCTGCTGGGGTCGATGCTCGGCCTCGACGATGAGCTCGCCGAACTCGACATCGATCCGCAGGCCCTGCTCACGCACTCGACCGATCTCATCGCGGCGCTCGAAGCACTGCCTTCACGTCAGAAGATCGGCGATGAGATGCTCGCCGCGGCTCGGGTCCGGGCGGCCCTGTGCGGCTTGGTCGAGGAGTTCCGGGCGGCCAAGGCCGAACGCCAGGTGGTCGATTTCGCCGATCAGATCCGCCGTGCGCTCGAACTCGTGCGCACGATGCCCGAGGTCGTCGCCCAGGTGCGCCGTCAGTTCCCGTTCGTGCTGCTCGACGAGTACCAGGACACGTCCGTCGCTCAACGCATCCTCATGCAGCGACTCTTCGGCGACGGCCACCCGGTGACGTCGGTGGGCGACCCGTGCCAGGCGATCTACGAATGGCGCGGGGCGAGCGTCGACAATATCGACCGCTTCCCGGTGCACTTCCCGGTGATCGCCGGTGATGAGCGTCGCCCGGCGCAGCGCTACCCGCTCGCCGAGAACCGCCGGTCCGCGCCGGCGATCCTGGATCTCGCTAATGACGTCGCCGCGCCCCTGCGCGCGGTCCACGCCGGCGTCGAGCCGCTGCATCCGGCGGTGGACCGCTACGGCACCGGCACCGTGCGCTGCGCGCTGCTGCCGACGTACCGCGATGAGATCGACTGGGTCGCCGACCAGGTCGTGCAGTTGTACGCCGCCCACGGCACCTGGGATGGCATCGCCATCCTGGGTCGCAAGAAGTCGATGCTGGCCGACATCGATCAGGAGTTGCGTGACCGTGGCATCCCCACGCGCGTGCTCGGCATCGCGGGCCTCCTCGACGTCCCCGTGGTGGCTGAGGTGCGGGCGATCCTTGAGGTCCTCGACGATCCCACCGCTGACGCGGCCTTCCTGCGGTTGTTGAGCGGCCCTCGCTGGCGGATCGGCCCCCGTGACCTTGCCGCTCTCGGTGCGGCGGCCGGGTCCGACCGACCGGCCCCGGCGGCCGACATCGATGAGGCGCTCTACCGCGCCGTGCTCGGGTCCGATCCGCAGGAACGGCGCGGCCTCGCCGAAGTGGCCGCCGAGATGATCGTCGCCTCCGATGACGAGAGGTCGCCGCTGTCGGCTGACGCTGTGGAGCGCCTGCGCTCCCTGCTGCGCCAGATCACCTTCCTCCGTCGGCACGCCAGCGATCCGCCCGCGGAGTTGATTGGCCGCATCCTGCGCGTCACCGGTCTGGGTATCGAGGCCGCGATCGGCCCGCGAGCCGCGGACAACGCCCGTGCCCTTTCGGCGTTCCGTGAGTGGGCGGCCCGCTTCGCGGTGGAAGGCCCAGAGGCTGCCGGGCTGACGGCGTTCCTCGCCCGTGTCCGCGATGCGGAGCGCTTCGACGTCGATGTGACGTTCGATGAAATGGCGTCTGGTCCGGCGGTGCAACTCATGACAGTGCACAAGGCCAAGGGTCTGGAGTTCCCACACGTCATCGTGCCCGGGATGTACGACGGGGGCTTTCCGAGTGATCAGGGCAGGCCGCGCTGGCCCAAGAATGTCAAGGCGGTCCCCTGGGCACTACGCGATGACGCTCCCACAGCGCTGCGCGGATTCCCCAACCTCGTGGACGGACCTCGGGACAAGGACCACAAGGCCTACATCGAGGCCAGCAAGGTGCTCGAGGAGTTGGAGGAGCGTCGGCTTGCCTATGTCGCCCTGACAAGAGCAGAGCAGACGCTCATCACCAGCGCGCACTGGTGGGGGCCGGATCAGAAGAATGCGCGCGGTCCCGGGGAGTACCTGCAGCAGATCCACGACTGGTGTCTGTCGTCGGGCCAGCAGGTGGACGTGTGGGCCGATGCACCAGGCGACGACGAGGCCAATCCGCTCCTGGAGGACCGCAGCGTCGCCTGGCCGGTGGCGCCCGATCCGCGACGTCAGCAGGCGCGGTTGTGGGCGGCTGACGCGGTGCGTGCCCGCATGGTGGAGATGGATGCCGAGCCACCGATCGAGGATCCGGCCATCGCGGCTGAGGTGGCCGCCTGGGATGCCGACATCGAGGTCCTCCTCGCTGAGGCGGCGCGCCAGCGTGCACCCCTGGCCGTGACGGTCCCAGTTGATCTGTCGGCGAGCGCCATGATCCGCATGAGGCGCGACCCTGACGCGTTCGCGCTCGATCTCGCGCGGCCCATGCCCCGGCCGCCACATCCGGCGGCCCGGCGCGGCACTGCCCTGCACGAGTGGATCGAGGGGCAGTACGCCGTACAGACGCTGTTCGACCTCGAAGACCTCGACGCGGCCGATGGCCTCGACACCGACCCGGTGCTGGAGGAGTTGAAGGCGGCCTTCGCACGCAGTCCCTACGCCGCGCGGGTGCCGGTGGCGCTGGAGTGGCCGTTCGCGCTGTCGATTGGTGGGCACGTCGTGCGCGGTCGAATCGATGCGGTCTTCCGCGATGCCGAGGGCCGGATCGAGGTCGTGGACTGGAAGTCCGGATCAAGCCACCGGGGTCTCGATGACCTACAGCTCGCGATCTACCGACTCGCGTGGGCTGAGCAGACCGGCGTTCCGCTGGAGGACATCGATGCGGCTTTCTTCCTCGTCGCGAGCGGCGAGGTGGTGAGGCCACAGCAATTGGCCGACCGGGATGAGTTGTCACGAATCCTCAACGGCGGCTGAGTCCGGTCGCAAGGTGATTGTGCGCTGAGAGTGCCGAAAAACCGCACTCTGAGCGCACAATGCGCGCCAAGCCCGACCACTCAGCGGTCGGTGGGCGCGGTGTCTCCGCGTTTGGCGCTCGGATCGGCCGTGCTCTCCCCCGGCGCGATCGCCTTGACTCCGCCCGTGGACCAGGTGCGGCCGCGCGCACGTACCGTGCGCTTGTTCAGCGAGCAGGAGCTGCGACACGTCGTGGCGGCGCTGTCGAACCAGCCTTTGCTTGCGGATGTGGAAGGAGCGCGGTTCTGTCTGCCCGGCGA
>CAYGMM010000082.1:0-814 GCA_964351035.1 uncultured Actinomyces sp. | reverse complement strand
GAAAAGCCGCACTCTGAGCGCACAATGCGAGATCGGCCCGACCACTCAACCGTCGTCGCGGGAGGCGTTGCGCTCGCGGGCCACGTGATCGGCCGTGCTCTCCTCCGGTGCGATGGCCTTGACGCCGACCATCTTGCGCATGAACTTGCGGCACGGTTCCTCGACGATGCGCCACATGAAGTAGGCGATGACGAAGGCGCCGACGATGGCCACGACCACGGCGACGGCATAGAGCGGGCCAGACTCCAGACCGATCTGGTTCATCAGGGCACGCCAGGTGCTGAACCACACCAGGTGGGTCATGTACAGCGAGTAGGAGATGACGCCACCGAGGATGACTTTGTCGGTGCTGAGCCACTTGGCCTGGCCGCGCCGAGACAGGGCGAGGGCGCCGATCCAGACGATGAGCGGTGGCACCAGCCACAGGTGGAAGTACGGCGGGAGCGGCTCGGCGTCGGGGTCGTTGAGGGTGATCGGCGACTGGGCGGTCTCCCAGTTGCCGAGGAAGACCGCGCCGGCGACGACGAGCAGTGGCATGGCGACCGAGACGGTGGTGGCGAGCCGCTCGACGCGTGGCTTGGGTTCGGTGGCGCCGTCGGGGATGAGCCGTAGCACGATGAGGTAGGTGATGGCTCCCGCGGTGAACTCACTGAGCACGCGGATGATCGAGCCCCACAGATCGGTGTAGTACGGATCGATGGTGAGGCTGCCGCGCCACAGCAGCGGCGTGATGACAACGAGCCAGGCGACGACGAGCAGGGGCGTCGACACGCGCTTGTGAAGGGCGTAGAGCACCAGCACCAGCACGGGGAAG
>CAYGMM010000081.1:0-10540 GCA_964351035.1 uncultured Actinomyces sp. | reverse complement strand
GTCGCCCAGGCCGTACTTGAACGTCACACGCTCACAATCGATCCACCGCGGCACGAGTAGGACTTCCTCGTGTTCGACGTTCACGCACTCCACCGGCCCGATGCCCTCGGGGAAGTCGAAGACCTCGGGCTCGGAGAACGGTGCGGTGGTGAACCAGCCGCGGTCCTTCTCCCAGATGATCGGCGGGTTCAAGCACTCCTCGATGGTGGTCCAGATCGAAAAGCTCGGCGCGAAGTCGTAGCCGGCCACCAGCAGATTCGCGCCATCGCGAATACCGATCTCCTCGATCGAGTCAAAGAGATGGTCGGCTGCATAGCGCGCGAAGACATCCGCTAGGCCGGGCTCGACACCGATCCCGCACAGCGCCAGGAGCCCCCGATCGGCCCAGGCATCGGACACCGCGAACTGCTCGTCGCCGAGCTTGATCCCGGTCTCCTCGTGTGGACGCGTCGGATGCGGACGAGAAAGACTCATGGCCGTATCGAGGTAGTGGCAGCCGGCCTCGAACGCCCCATGGAAGATCGGCATGTTGAAGCGCGGATCCACGACGTTGAGCACATGGGTGATGCCGTGATCACGACAGGCAGCGGCCACCGCGTCGGTATCGGAGGCGTCGAGAGAGATGCCGGTGAAGCGCGCATCGCCGGTCCGCGCGGCCAGAGACTCAGCCCGCGACACGTCATAGTCCGCACAGACCCACGCTTCGAAGAAGTCGCGGCGGGCTGCAATCAGTGCGGCCGACGTGCCGACACCCCCGGAACCGATCGCCAGGATGCGCATCAGGACTCCCCTCGCCCGTCCAGCAACGGCTGGGTCGGATCCCACGTCGACCCAGTCTCGGCATCCTGCCGACGACGCGCCATGGCCGACAAGGCCTCAAGGACCACGCGATTGCCCAGCATGGCGGTGATGTCGGCGTGATCGAACGGCGGCGACACCTCGACGACGTCCATGCCGAGCACCGGCAACTCGAGGCAGATACGCCGCACCGCGTCGAGTAGTTCGCGACTGCTGAGGCCACCGGGCTCTGGCGTGCCGGTGCCCGGTGCGTGACCGGGATCGGCCACGTCGATGTCGACCGACAAGAAGATGCCGTCGCACTCGGTCATCGCGATCTCGAACGACTCGGTGAGGCATGCGTCAAGACCGCGCTCGCCGATCTCGGTCATCTCATACGAACGCATTCCCTGCTCGGCCATCCAGTCCAGGATGTCCGGCGGCGGCCAGTAGCCGCGCAGGCCGATCTGTAGGAACCGATCACCGCGCGCGGCACCGGATTCGATGAGGCGCCGCATGGGCTGCCCGTGACCGATGAGTGAGCCGAACTCGATATCGCCGGTGTCGGCGTGCGCGTCGAAATGGAGCACCGCCACGCGGCCCCACCCGCGAGCGCGGGCGACGCCGGTGACGTCAGGCCAGGTGATGGTGTGATCGCCGCCGAGCACGAGCGGCACGGCCCCCGTCTCGGCGACGCGCTGGACCACGACCTCGAGATCGGCACACGAGCGCGCCGCATCCCCGCTGTACATCTCAACGTCGCCACCATCGACGACCCGTAGATCCTGCAGGCCGTCCGTGCGCAGGGCCAGGGAGGGACGCGAGCCGTCATGCCCCAGGTAACACGCCATGCGCAAGGCCTGCGGGCCGAAGCGGGCCCCGCTCCGGTACGACGTGCCGCCGTCGAACGGCGCACCCAGGATCACGACGTCGGCATCGTCGTATGTCGATGGGTCGTCGAGGTCGCAGCGCGGAACGCCCAGGAAGGTGAGATCCGGGCCGTACTGACCGCCGTACCGAGTCACGTCGCCTCCTTGCGGAACGTTGTCAACTGTCAAAGCCAAGGCCGACGCGGTCCAGGGTGCGCAGCCACAGATTGCGGTGCCCCTCCTGCTGGTCGGCCCGATCGATGGCGCGTCGGGTCAAGGCGATCCCCGCTCCGCGAAGCGGCTCCGGCGGGAAGGGCAGCGGCTTGGTGCGCACCATCTCCATCGCCGTGCGTTCGGTGTGTTCGCCGTTGATCAGATCGAGCATCACCTGTGCACCGAA
The DNA here is from genome assembly GCA_964351035.1 of uncultured Actinomyces sp. Classification (GTDB taxonomy): domain Bacteria; phylum Actinomycetota; class Actinomycetes; order S36-B12; family S36-B12; genus Mxb001. The sequence goes on along the minus strand of CAYGMM010000081.1, from coordinate 8,494 downwards.
GCGACTGGCACCGACACCGAGACCGGTGAAGCCGACGCTGTAAGCGACCCGACCCTGCATCGCCGTCCCCCAGAAAGCACTGAAGCGGGAGCAGGTATCGATCGCACCGGCCCAGGCATGGGTGAAGTGGACATCGGCAAGCTGTGGGAATGTGTAGCGGAAGTGTTGCGACAGGCGGGCGTACGGCGTCCCTTCCCGTTCGTGGAGCGGGCTGAAGTCGCCGTAGTAGGACGCGTCGTATCCACCCCACAGGATTCGCCCGTCCGACGTGGTGCGGTAGTAGTGGAACTGATTGCCGGCATCGGAGAGGCCTTCACGTCCCGACCAACCGATTGCGTCACGCTGCGTGGCGGAGAGCGGCTCGGTCATGAGCACGGAGTCGTAGACCGGGATGACGTAGTGGCTGATCCGGCGCAGCAGGGGCGGGTAGGCACTCGTCGCCAGCGCCACGCGACCGGCAAGCACTGAGCCGAAGTCGGCCTTGGCCCGCACCCCTCCCCCGTCACGCACGAGATCGACGATCCGTGTGCCCTCGTAGATCTGGACGCCGCGACGCTCACAGGCGGCCGCGAGTCCCCAGGCGAGTCGGGCCGGATCCACCATGACGACGCCGTCGCGGTCCAGGATGCCGCCGCGATAGGTGGGCGAATGAACCATGGCCTGTGTTTGCTCGGCGTCAAGCAACTCCACGCTCAGCCCGGCGGCCGCAGCGAGTTCGGCAACCTCCTGCAGATCGGCCACCTGGTAGTCCTCGACGGCCACATCGAGTTCGCCGCTGCGCACCAGATCGCAATCGATGCCCTCGGCCTCGATCACTGCGACGATCGCATCAAGGTTGTCCTGACCGAGTCGCGACAGCTCCCGCATGTCGTCCGGCCAGCGGGCGAATCCATTGCCGAGGCCGTGGGTGAGCGAGGCGGCGACGAACCCGCCGTTGCGGCCAGTCGCGCCCTCGGCGATCCGGTCCGCCTCAAGCAGGACGATCGACCGATCGGGGAATCGCCGACTCGCCTCGTAGGCCGTCCATAGTCCACTGAACCCGCCGCCGATGACGACGAGGTCCGCCTGGATGTCGGTCACCAGGCTCGGGCGCGCCTCCGGCCGGTCGGACGTGTCGAGCCAGTACGGCGCGAACGTGACGTCCGCGAGAGCGGCGCGTGCTTCCGCGGTGATCTCTTCGGGGAAGGGCATGTCACTCCGCGGACATGCCGGCCTCGAGCGCGCGCCGGCGTCGGTAGTTGATGAACTGAGACACGAGCACAATCACCAGGGCGATGAAGAACACCAGCGTGGCCAACGCATTGACCTGCACGGGAATGCCGCGCTGCGCTGCACCCCAGATGTAGATCGGGAAGGTCACCAGGGTGCCCGCGTTGAACGCGCTGATGATGTAGTCATCGAACGACAGCGAGAAGCCGAGGAGCGCCGCACCGAGAATGCCCGGCAGCACCAGCGGGAAGGTCACATAGCGGAATGTTGCCCGAGCGTCGGCGTAGAGATCGCGGGCGGCCTCCTCGAGCCGGGGATCCATGCCCTGCAGACGTGCCTTCACGGCGACCACGACGAAGCTGATGATGAACATGATGTGGGCGATCACGACAGTCCAAAAGCCCAGCGGGAACGCCAGGTTCAAGAACAGGGCGAGCAGACTCGAGCCGAGGACGACCTCGGGGGTCGCCATGGGCAAGAAGATGAGCAGGTTGGTCGTGGATCGGCCGCGGAACCGGTAGCGCACCAGCGCGAAGGCGATCATCGTGCCGAAGATGGTTCCCACGAGCGTCGCCAGAAGGCCGATTTCCAGACTGGTGACGAACGATCCACACACGCCGGGCACGCCGCAGATGTTCTGCCAGGCACTCAAGGAGAACTCGTTCCAGGCGATGTTGAACTTGCCCTCGGGCTTGTTGAAGCTCAGGACGGCGACCACGGCGATCGGGATGAACAGATAGATCAGGACCAGGATCCCGATGATGGGAATGAGGTTCTTGCGCAGCCAACGCATCAGACCAGATCCTCCGTCCCGGCTCGCCGGATATAGACGAAGACGAGCGTGAGGATGATCGCCATGAGAATGAACGACAGAGCACTGGCGATCGGATAGTCACGGAACTGCAGGAAGTTTGTCTGGATCGCATTGCCGACCATGCGGTCGCTGGGTGCTCCGAGCAGGGTGGCATTGATGTAGTCGCCCGATGCGGGGATGAAGGTGAGCAATGTGCCCGCCACCACACCGGGCAGGCTCAGCGGCCACACGACTTTGCGGAAGCCGGTGAAGGGGGAGGCATAGAGGTCGCCGGCCGCCTCGATCAGCCGCGGATCGATGCGCTCGAGCGCGGCGTACAGCGGCAGGATCATGAACGGTAGGAAGTTGTAGGTCAGCCCGAGGACCACCGCAATGGGCGTGTTGAGAATCCGCTGCTCCGGCAGCAGATGAAGCATGTTGAAGAACGAGGTGATGAAGCCCTCATCGGCGAGGATGGTGCGCCAGGCGTAGGTGCGCAGCAGGAACGACGCGAAGAAGGGTGCAACGACGAGGACGAGCAGCAAGGCTCGCCACTTGCCCGCTCGGAAGGCGATGAAGTACGCCAGCGGATAGGCGATAACCAGCGCGAGCACCGTCGCGATACCGGAATAGATGAACGACCGGACGAACTGCGGCCAGTATTCCGCGATCGCCTCGGCGTAATTCGAGACCTGGAACGCCGCCTGGTAGACACCGTTCTTGCCGGTGGGTGCCTGCAAACTCGTGGCGAACAGTGAGATGAGCGGGACGATGAAGAAGATCGTCAGCCAGCCGATGCCGGGAATCAGCAGCAGATAGCCGGTCCGGGCGCGCCGACGAACTCCGAGGGCGCTCGGCGACTGCGACTTGGCGGACGGAGCGATGGCCGGCATGGTCAGACCGCCTCGGCCGGAGCCAGCCCGAAGGTGTGGGCGACGTCCCAGTGAATGGTCACGTCGTCACCGGGCCGCATGATCGCCGAAGCGCGATTCTGCTCGAAGACCACCCATTCGGTCTCCCACGGAGTCATCACGAGGTACTGGGTGGAGACACCGGTGAAGGAGGCGTCCGTGACCTTGCCCGGGATCGCATTACGCCCCTCGTCCACCGGCTGACCCGATGTGGCGAGTGAGAGTTTCTCCGGACGGACGCCGATCGCGATGGCGCCACTGGTGACGACCGATCGCGCGGCAGGGACTCCGAAGTGATGTCCTTGAGCGCTGACCGAGAGCACGTCACCGCCACCGGTGACCGAGCCCTCGAGCAGGTTGGATTGACCGAGGAAGTTGGCGACGAACGCGGTGCGCGGTAGGTCGTAGATGTCGACCGGGGCGCCCATCTGCTCGATCTTGCCCTTGTTCATGACCGCCACGGTGTCGGCCATCGTCATGGCCTCCTCCTGGTCATGCGTGACGTGCACGAAGGTCGTGCCCACCTCGGTCTGGATCCGCTTCAGCTCGATCTGCATCTGGCGACGCAGCTTGAGGTCGAGGGCACCGAGGGGCTCATCGAGCAGCAGGACTCCGGGCTGATTGATCAGTGCGCGGGCCACCGCGACGCGCTGCTGCTGACCGCCGGAGAGTTGGGCTGGCTTGCGACGGGCCAACGGCCCGAGTTCGACCAACTCCAGCATGGCGGTCACCTGGGGCTCGACGTTCTTGATGCCGCGTCGGCGCAGGCCGAAGGCGACATTTTCGAAGATGTCGAGGTGGGGGAAGAGCGCGTAGGACTGAAACACCGTATTGACGTGGCGCTTGTAGGGCTTCTCGTGAGTGATGTCCGTGTCACCAAGCAGGATGCGTCCCTCGGTGGGGTCCTCGAGGCCCGCGACCATGCGCAAGGTGGTCGTCTTGCCGCAACCGGACGGACCGAGGAGAGCAAAGAACGATCCGGCGGGAATGGTGAGATTGAGATCGTCCACGGCGATGAAGTCGCCGAACGACTTGGTGAGGTCCGTCAAGTGCAGGTCTTGTACATCGCCGGATGCGTCCACCCGGTCTCCCTTCGCTTCAGGACCCGCGGAAACCGCAAGGCCCGACCATGATGTTGGGCCCTGCGGGCCCGGTCGTCAGGCCGAAGAGTTCGGGCCGACCCGAGGGCCGGCCCGAACCTCATCGACTAGAAGCCGATCGCCTTCTGGAACTCGCGCTGGTAGGCCTCGTCCTGCTCCGGCGTCAATGTCATGAAGACGTAGGAGTTGTCGAGCATCGCCGAGGTCGGGAAGATCCACTCGTTCTCGACGAGCTCCGGATCGATCTCGGCCATGGCCTCCTGGGCGCCCGCCACGGGCGAGATGTACTGAACCCAGGCGGCGACCTCGGCGGCGACAACCGGGTCGTAGTAATAGTTCATGACCTGCTCGGCGTTCTTCTTGTGGGTCGCCGTAGCCGGGATGAGCATGTTGTCGGTCCAGAGCATGGCGCCCGAGTCGGGCAGGCCCACGCCGTAATCCTCGCCGAGCTGGAACATGTCACCGGACCAACCGATGACGGCAATGACGTCACCGGTCTCCAGAGCGGCGACGTAGTCGTTGCCCGCCACCTGACGGATCTGGCCGCTGTCGATCTGGGTCTGCAAGACGGCAATGCCCTCGGAGAACTGCTCGTCGGTGAAGTTCGACGGGTCGTAGCCCTGCGCGGCCAGGATGATGCCCATGGTGTCGCGCATCTCGGACAGCACCGTGACGCGCCCCTTGAGGGCCGGGTCCCACAGTTGGTCGAGCGAGACGAGCTTGTCGGTCCCGAGGGTGTCCTGGAGCGCGGCGGTGTTCCAGCCGAAGCAGCCGAACCCGGAGAACCACGGCAGGGTGTAGTCGCGGTTGGGGTCGAAGCCGACGTTCAGGTACGCGGGGTTGAGGTTGGCAGCGTTGGGGATGTTGGCCTTGTCGAGCTTGGCCGCGAACCCGTTGTTGATCCACAGCGCGGCCATCCAGTCGGTGAGCACGACGATGTCGCGGTCAATGGACTGGCCCGACTCGAGCTGCGCACGCACCTTGGCGTAGAACTCGTTGTTGTCGTTGACATCCTCGGTGTAGTTGACCGTGATGCCGGTGGCCTGCTGGAAGGCCTCAAGCGTCGGGTAGGCACCCGTCTCGTCGTCGACGTCGATGTAGAGAGGCCAGTTGGCCCAGTTCACGAGCTTCTCGGAGTCGGACAGATCCGTGGCGGCGGAGGTCTCGGGCGCGGCCGAACCTGACGCAGAGCCTGAGTCATCACCACCACCGGCACCACACGCCGCGGCCGCTACCGCGACACCGCTCACGCCGGCCGCCTGGAGCAGGCGCCGACGCGACATCGCCGAGCGGCTCATCTGGATAATTGCGGCCGCCTCGGCCGACATCGGCTTCTTCATCGAGTCTCCTCCATCATTGCTGTCGTGTCGTGCACGCTCTGACCGCTCGGCCGAAGCGAACTGATCCCTATTCTGCCTGTCGATCCCGGAAAATCGTACGGTGCCACTCCTTGCGCGGCGCACCGGAGATATCCGAGGAAATGTGCTTGATGACGGTGTACTCCTCCAGGGAGTAGACCGACATGTCTTTGCCGAATCCGGACTGCTTCATCCCTCCGTGGGGCATCTCGCTCACGATGGGGATGTGGTCATTGACCCATACGGTGCCCGCGCGGATCGCGCGCTGGGCGTTCTGGGCACGGAAAACGTCCCGGGTCCAGACCGAGGCGGCCAGGCCGTAGGCCGTGTCATTGGCAAGGCGCAGGGCCTCCGCATCGTCATCGAAGGGCAGCGCCACGAGCACGGGGCCGAAGATCTCGTCCTGCACGATCTCGGAGTCCTGAGCGGCCCCGGTTACCAGCGTCGGCCGGTAGAAGGCACCTGCGGCGAGAGCGCCGCCGGGCGCCTCTCCTCCGGTGACCACCGTCGCTCCCCCGTCGCGGGCCCGATCCACAAATCCGGCCACGCGGTCACGCTGGGCGTGCGAGACGAGCGGGCCCATGTCGGTGTCGGGGTCGCGGGGATCACCGACGACGATCGAGCCGAAGAGGTCGGCGATGCCCGCCACTACCTCGTCGAATCGGGACCGCTGCACGTAGACGCGGGTTGCCGCGGTGCAGTCCTGGCCGGTGTTGATCAGCGAGCCCGCCACGGCACCGTGCACGACGGCCTCGATGTCGGCGTCGTCGTACACGACGAACGGCGCCTTGCCGCCGAGCTCAAGATGGACGCGCGCGGCGCGGGCGGAGGCCACCTCCATGACGCGGCGTCCGACCGGGGTCGATCCGGTGAACGACACCATGGACACGCCGGGGTGTGCCATCAGTGCCTCGCCCGCTTCACGGCCCCGGCCAACGACCACGTTGACGACGCCCTCCGGGATGCCCGCTGCGGCGATGTCCTCGGCGAGCATGAGTGAGGTGAGAGGCGTGATCTCCGCAGGCTTCAGCACAATGGTGTTGCCTGCGGCAATGGCCGGCAGGATCTTCCACATCGCCATCTGCAGCGGGTAGTTCCAGGGCGAGACCGAGCCGACGACGCCGACCGGTTCGCGACGAATGACCGAGGTGTGTGTGGCGTCGTACTCGGCCGAGTTCGAGCCGCCCATCGTGCGGGCCGCTCCGGCGAAGAACACAACATTGTCGATCGATCCCGGCACATCGAACTCGGTCGCGAGGCGCAGGGTCTTGCCCGACTGCCGCGACTCCACCTCGGCGTACTCGGTGGCTCGATCCTCCATGCGCTGCGCGAGAGCCAGCAGGGCGGCACCGCGCTCAGCGGGCGTGGACGTCGACCAGTCGTCGAAGGCGGCGGTCGCCGCCGCTACGGCCGTGTCAACCTCTCCCGGCCCGGCGAGGCCGACGGTCTCGACGACGCTGCCATCGGACGGGTCGATGACCTCGAGGGAACCGGCGCTGGCGGACAACGGCTTACCCCCGGCTACTCCCGAGGTCGATGCCGATGCCACCGATGCCATGCCGTCTCCCACCATCACGTGCGCGTGTCCAACGTCGCTCCAGCCTAGTCATGGACACCGGCCCGAGCGGGCAGGGTTGTTTGGGACGAGATGGAAGCGTTACCGGGACCCGTCGACGGTCGAGCGAACGTGACCATGACGTGACCAATTCGGCCCACCGCCGACGGACGGGTCACTAGGGTGAACCAAGCGTGTGGGGGGCGCGCTGGGCGGCACCGTGCCGCCGCGGGTGCGGGACACCCGGGATCAAGGAGGCGTGATGTCGGTAGTACGGGCGGCCCTGGTGCAGACCGGATGGACCGGAGACAAGGAATCCATGATTCAGGTCCACGAGGACTACGCACGGCAGGCCGCGGCGCAGGGAGCCAAGGTCATGTGCTTCCAGGAGCTCTTCTACGGGCCCTACTTCTGCCAGGTGCAGGACGCGAAGTACTACGAGTACGCCGAGAGCATCCCTGGTCCGACGACCGAGCGTTTCCAGGCCCTTGCCGCAGAACTCGGCATGGTGATGGTCCTGCCGATGTACGAGGAGGAGCAGCCCGGCATCCTGTATAACACCGCTGCGGTCGTTGACGCCGACGGCACCTACCTCGGCAAGTACCGCAAGAACCACATCCCGCAGGTCAAGGGCTTCTGGGAGAAGTTCTACTTCCGCCCTGGCAATCTCGGCTACCCCGTCTTCCAGACCGCGGTCGGCCCTGTGGGCGTGTACATCTGCTACGACCGCCACTTCCCCGAAGGCTGGCGCGCACTGGGGCTCAACGGCGCCCAGATTGTCTTCAACCCCTCCGCCACGCACCGCGGCCTATCCGCCTACCTGTGGAAACTCGAGCAGCCCGCCTCCGCGGTCGCCAACGAATACTTCGTCGGCGCCATCAACCGCGTCGGCATCGAGTCCGAGATCGGTGACAACGACTTCTACGGCACCAGCTACTTCGTCGATCCGGAGGGCAAGTTCGTCGGTGAACCGGCCGACGCCTACAACGCCGAACTCGTCGTACGCGACCTTGACATGGACCTGCTTGCCGAGGTGCGCAATCGCTGGGCCTTCTACCGCGATCGTCGTCCCGACGCCTACGACGACCTCACCCGCGCCTGATTCGAAGGGAGTTTTCGATGCGCACCCTCATTCGCAACGGCCTCGTGGTCAGCCCGCAGGGGACACAGGCCATGGACGTCCTCGTCGACGGCGAAACCATCGCGGCCCTCTACGAGCCCGGACCGCAGGTGGACCAGTTGGCCACCACCGTCGACCGGGTCATCGACGCCGCGGGCAAGTACGTCGTACCCGGAGGCATCGACGCCCACACGCATATGGAGTTGCCGTTCGGCGGCACCTTCGCGTCGGACACCTTCGAGACCGGCACCCGCGCCGCAGCGTGGGGTGGCACGACGACGATCATCGACTTCGCGGTCCAAAAGTACGGCGAGCGCGTGCAGGATGGCCTTGCTGCCTGGCATGCAAAAGCTGACGGCAACTGCTTCATCGACTACGGGTTCCATCAGATCATCGGCGGCGATGAAGCAGTTACCGTCAGCTTTCACATGCCAGGCAGCAAGGCCAT
>CAYGMM010000080.1:1401-10724 GCA_964351035.1 uncultured Actinomyces sp. | reverse complement strand
ATCCGGAGACGGGCGCCACGACCACGGTGGACGGCGCGGCGGTCACGGTGGATGGCGCCACCGGGGAGCTGGTCGCGGCGGAGGCTGGCGCGGCCATGGGAGTGTCTGGTGGTGCTTACGTCGCCGGCGTGCCGGTGTCCACGGAGAGCAGCGGCGGATGGGGGCCGTACACGGGGCTGCTTCTGGCCAGTTTGATCGTGCTTCTCGGCCTCATTTTTGCCCCGCCGCTCACGATGAGGTTCCTGGCGGCGCGCAGATCGGGAAGTGCCCCCTGATGCGCAGGACGCTTGCCGGGCTCGCCGGTCTTTCGATGGTTGCCGCTGGTGCGCTGCTCGCCCTGCCTTCGGCCGCAAACGCCGAGTTCGCTCCGCGCAATGAGGGCATCACGGACAGTGCTCTGACGAAGTCGGGCGCCGGAGATTACAAGGACTTGCGCATCACCGTCGGTCAGACGCAGAACCTGGTCAACCAGGTGGTGCTCATCACCTGGGAGGGCGGCACGCCCACGGTCCCGGAGTTCACCGAGTACTGGACGAACTATCTGCAGATCATGCAGTGCTGGGGTGGTACGCCCGAGGAGGGGCCGCCTCGCGAGCAGTGTCAGTACGGCTCGCAGAAGGGAAGCGGTGGAGGTCAAAACGCCGCCTCCCGCCAACTCAACCAGGGCACCGCGGTGGACCCGAACGAGACCAAGTACGAGGAGTACCTCGACGGCCGCAATTCCTATGTGCCCTTCGTGTCCTTCACCGGCAAGACGACGACGGGCAATATCTCGGAGTTCTTCGACCGGCAGACGTCGAACGAGGTGAACTACGCGCGGACGCGGCCCGACGGAACCGGGCAGGACTACTTCGAGGTGCAGACCGGGGTGGAGGCACCCGGCCTGGGCTGCGGTCAGACGCGCGACGGCCAGACCCCGCTGTGCTGGCTCGTCGTGGTCCCGCGCGGTGAGACCGAGGTGGACGGCACCGTTCGCGGAGACACAGGCTCGAACATCTTGGACACCACGCCGTTGTCGCAGAGCAACTGGGACAACCGGATTGTGTTTCCCTTGGAGTTCCAGCCGGTCGGTGCGAACTGCGCGATCGGCTCGGACGAGACACCTCTGCTGGGCAGCGACCGCGTCGCGGAGGCCATCGTCCGCTGGCAGCCATCCCTGTGCCAGCTGGCGGGCAACAACTACTCCTTCACGGTCCTTCCCGACGCGGGTGCGCGTAGCAAACTGGTCGGCGACAGGTCCGACCTGGTGTTCGTCACCTATCCCGTGCCCAAGGATCAGGTGCCTCCCACGCGGCCCATCACCTACGCGCCGATCGCCCTTTCGGGAATCACGATCGCCTTCAACCTCGAGAGCCAGTCCTCCACCCTCGCACCGCGTGAAGTGCGCGTGCGCGACGGGCAGCGTCTGGGCAACATTAAGTTGAACCAGCGGCTGGTGGCCAAGTTGCTCACCCAGAGTTACCGCTACGACACGGCACCGGTGGCTGAGAACATCCCGGACAACCCGTGGGACCTGGCCCAGGATCCGGAGTTCCTCGACCTCAATCCGCAGTTCAAGGACCTCCTGTTTCCTGCCGTGGGGCACATGGTGACGATTGCCGGGCAATCGGATACCGCCCGCCTGGTCTGGGAGTGGATCGTCGCCGACAAGGACGCGCGCGCGTTCTTGGAGGGCAAGGCCGACCCTTGGGGGATGAAGGTCAATCCGCTGTACAAGAAGGGCGTCTATCCACGGGAGGACTTCCCCCGTACCGACAACCAGTGTGTGCAGCGATCGAACACCGTTGTCGCGGTGTGTACATTCGACCTCTTCCCCTACGCGGGGGATCTGTACGCGGCAGCTCGCGCCGGAAGCCGCGGCGACACGATGTCACGCGGGGTCTACGACCCGACCGCGATCCCCCCCGGCTACAAGCGCACACCGGCCCAGTCACCGGGCAAGCGAGCCATGATCGTCATCACAGACACGCCCTTGATCGACCGGTTCGCGCTCACTGCGGCCGCATTGCGCAACGCTGCGGGTGAATACGTAATTCCGACCGAGTCCGCAATGCGCATCGCGGCCGCGAAGGCGGTCCGCCTCGAGGGCACCCCCGTGGCCCAGCCCGAGGCCGGTGCCAAGACCAAGGGCGCCTATCCGCTGACCTCGTATACCTACGCGGCCACGACCCCGGCCACCCTGACCGAGACTCAGGCCGAGGCCTACGCGCAATTGCTGGACTACGCCGCCGGCGACGGCCAGCAACTCGGCAATGAGATGGGCCAACTGCCCTTCGGCTACGTGCCGTTGAACGCCGCGGAACTCAAGCAGGTCCGCTCCGCCGCCTCGACCATCGTCAAGGACGCCGGCAAGGAGGTGAAGGTCGACAACCCGACGGAGTCGCCGGACCCCTCGACCGACACCACGGATTCGACGGACACCTCGTACACCGACACCACCACCGACACCACCACGGATACGACGTACACCGACACGACCTACACCGACACCTCGTACACCGATACCTCGTCGAGTACGACCACCAGCGCGACGACCGACGTCACCACGGACGGTGGCTCGAGCGAGGTTACGACCGAGACGACCACGGACGAGGTCCTGCAAGAGACGACGGTGGAAACCGTCACCACAGACACCTCGGCGGTTGCTGCCGTCGAGGCCATCCCGACTCCGGAATCGCCGGTGGGATGGATCCGGTACGTCGCGGTCATGCTCCTGATCGCCGGCGGCCTGGCCACCGTTGCCGGGGCGTTGCTCGCGCAGCGCCTCGTCAAGGGGCCGTAACCGAACCCGGCGATGAGCTGGGAAACCAACCCGAGAGGAAATCTGTGAACACCAAGAAGGCACTCACCGCGGTCGCGGCGGGCCTTGGCGCGGCGAGCCTCGCGCTCGCGGCCATGCTCCCGGCCGCACAGGCCGACCCGACGGGGGCTCCGGAGTACCGCGACCTTGCCGGCGTGGGCTCGGATACCACCCAGGACGTCATGAACGTCATCGCCAATGCGGTCACCAAGAACGGAACGAAGATCCTGGGCTCCTACGACGCCCTCCCGCCGGATGGCAGCACGACCATCTCGACCAAGGCCGCGGCCGACTGCCAGAACATCCCGCGGCCGAACGGTTCCAGCGCGGGCCGCGATGCCCTCGTGGCATCACTGCAGGATGGCGATGGCTGCCTGCAGTTCGCCCGATCCTCGTCATCGCAGGGCAGCAAGACCACTGCCGTGCCACGCGCCTACATCCCGTTCGCCCTCGATGGTGTGGCCTTCGCGGTGAACAGCGCTGGGGATGTGCCCAAGGAGATGACGAAGGCGGATCTCGAGGCCATCTACAAGTGCCAGAACACCTCGGTCGTCCCGGTTCTGCCCCAGTCGGGCTCGGGCACGCGCAGCTACTGGCTCGGTCGTTTCGGCATCACCGAGACGCAGATCACGGACGGCACCTACCCCTGTCTGCTGCCCAAGGCTGATGGCGGTACCGGTGTGCCCTACACCCAGGAGCACAACGGCCTGTCCCTGAAGAAGAACGAGGTGCAGCCCTACTCCATCGCCGTGTGGCAGGCTCAGGCCACCGCGCAGCGCGCCGACGTGCGCGGCAAGACGGTCCTCGGCGTCCTCGATGGCGTCGCTCCCACCGTCATCAACAACAGCTACGGCTACACCCGCAAGGTGTACAACCTCATCCCCGTGAGCAAGGCCGATGATGCGACCTCCCTCGAGCACGAGGCGTTCGTGGGCCCGAACTCCCTGGTGTGCCAGCAGTCCGCCGGCATCAACATCCAGGGCTTCGGCGTCATCGCCGACTGCGGCAACGACACCGACCGCGGCTGACCCGCGCTGACGAGAGAGAGGTCCAACCTCATGAAGTCCATCATCACGCGGACCCTGGCTGGCGCCGGGGCCCTCGGAATCGCCGCTGCGGGTCTGGTCGCCGTAGCGTCACCGGCGGGTGCCGCCGGTGCGCTCACGATCAACCCCGAGAGCGGTGACGGCGACACCCTCGTGCGTGTCGAGACCGACGGTGGCTGTGCGTCCATGAACGCCACCGGCTTCATCGTCAAGCTCAGCGGCTCGTCGCTGGGCGAGGCGGTGAACATGGTCGGATACACGCCGCTCACGTCCATCGGCGCTGCCGGTGGCGATTCGGTGAAGATGTCGGCGCCCCTGTCGAAGACCTTCGGGAACGTGAACGAGGAGGTGGGTGGCCTGAAGTCGGGCTCGTACACGCTCACCTTCGAGTGCCGAAATGGCGCGCAGGGCGGGGGTGCCACCTTCACGGCCCCCGTGCAGATCGCCGTGTCCTCCGGCACGGTCTCGTGGTCGCAGGGCAATCCGCCGGCACCCGAGCCGATTGTCAACACCGCCAAGCCCAAGGTCACGGGCACCGCGAAGGTTGGCAAGACGCTCAAGGTGTCGAAGGGCACCTGGTCGGTCGCTTCTAGCGAGCTCACGTACAAGTACCAGTGGAAGCGTGGCTCGAAGGTCGTCAGCAAGAAGGCGTCCTACAAGTTGACCAAGGCCGATAAGGGCAAGACCCTCAAGGTCACGGTCACCGTCTCTGCCCCTGGCTACGCCAACGGCAAGGCGACCGTCAAGACCAAGAAGATCAAGTAGCGGAACGGGGTGGGCGGTGACCACGGGTCACCGCCCACTTCCTCCGCGGAGGAGTAGTGGAACTCATGTCCCGTGCAGTCCGGTATCTCGCGGCGGTTGCCTTTGCGGCGGCCGCCTTCGGGTGCTCCGGGCAGGTCGCTCATGCCGAGGGGTCCGGCATCCTGGTCGTCGACCCGCCCACGGGCAGTCTCGATTCGGTGCTCACCGTCTCGACGGTCGGGCCGTGTGAGCGTGGCGTGACCCTGGTCGTCTATGGCTCCGGCAAGGGAATCGATCCGGCAACGGCGGACAACCTTGTGGGCAACACCTCGTTGGGCAAACTCGAGCCCACCTATACGCAGTCGCACACTGTCCCCTTGATGTCGACGCTCGCCAACTACTTCCAGTCCGCCATGGGGAAGGCTCCCAAGGGCTCATACGATCTCGTCCTGGCCTGCCGCGATCGGACGGACTTCACCGATCTCCAGACCTTTACGGCAACTCTCGAGATCGACAAGGACGGCAACTACCGAGCGGTTGGTGAGTCGGCCCAGCCCATTGAGCAGGCGCTTGCCGATGCCGGCCTCGACATCACACCGGGCATCCCCGAGCAGGTGCGCGCCCTTGCCGCCGAGCCGCCCCTCGGCGATGGCGCGTCGGGCCTGGACAGCGCCTCAGCGGTGGCGGCGACGGAGCCCCAGGCGGCCGCCAGCGACACCATGGATCCGGCGAGGGTTGCGTTGATCCTTGCCGGTGTCCTCCTGCTCATCGGTGCCGGGTGGTTCTGGTTCCGCCAGGGCAGGAAGTCCGCGTGAGCGCCATGACCGACGAGCCGCAGGAGGTTCTGGAGACCTCGGCTGAGCCCACCACGCCACCACGTGGCTGGTCCGCGATCGTGGGCAGCCGCATGTTCATCGTCGTCGGGGCACTGCTCGGCCTTGGGGCGCTGAGCCTGGGGTTCGTCGTCAACCTCACCCTGGTGAGTCAGCTCGTGCACGCACGGGACCAGGAGGTCCTCTACTCGGATTTCCGCAGTGATCTGGCCAACGCGATTGCGCCCGTCGGGCAGACCGACATCAACGGGGCGATCCTTGCGGCGGGTGCCCCCGTCGCTGTCCTGGAAATCCCCGATCTCGGGCTGCGTGAGGTGGTCGTCGAAGGCACAACGTCAACGGCGACCCAGTCGGGTCCGGGTCATCGCCGTGACACAGCGCTCCCCGGTCAGCCGGGAGTGTCGGTCATTTACGGCCGGCAGGCGGCATTCGGCGGGCCCTTCGGCCAGCTCGAGATTCTCCAGCCCGGGATGCGCATCGTGACGACCACCGGTCAGGGCATATCCGAATACGAGGTGATCGACGTCCGGCGTCCCGGGGATCCGCTGCCCTCGCCACTCGCGCCTGGTCAGGGCCGCCTGACGCTGCTGACCGGGTTGGGGCCGCGCTTCATGCCGACCGACGTTCTGCGCGTCGACGCCATGCTCGTGACTGAGCCCTACCCCGCGCCGGGCCGCATCATCACCGCCGCCGCCCTCGAGCCTGCCGATCAGCCGATGGCCGGTGACCCGGCCGGCCTGGTACCACTCCTGCTGTGGCTTCAGTTGCTCCTCGTGGCTGTGATCGGCGCCGTGTGGCTGATGATCCGATGGGGGCGTTGGCAGGCCTGGTTGGTCGCGTTCCCAGTGATCTTCTTTGTCGGCGTCATGGCTTCGATGAGCGCCGCACGTCTCCTACCCAACCTGCTGTGAAGGAAGATCAATGTCCATGACGATCGACGCGCGAGGCAGTGACTCATCTGCAGAGCAGTTGTACTCCCTGCATGCCATCGACATCTCCTGCTGGTTCGGCACGCACCTGGTGCTCGACCGGGTGTCGTTGCTGATGCCCGCCGGTCAGGCTGTGGCAAGTCGACCTTCCTTCGCTCGCTCAACCGTATGCACGCACTGGTCATCAGCGCGCGCATCGCGGGTGAGGTGTTGCTGGACGGCAAGGACATCTACGCCCCGGATGTGCGTATCACCGATGCGCGCCGTGAGATCGGCATGGTCTTCCAGCGGCCCAATCCCTTCCCGGCCATGAGCATCTACGACAACGTCATTGCCGGTCTGAAGCTGAACGGCGTGCACGCGAGCGGTGATGAAAAGGACGACTTGGTCGAGCACTGCCTGACCAAGGCGGGTCTGTGGAAAGAGGTCAAGGACCGCCTGCGTGCGCCTGGTGGTGGGCTCTCCGGCGGGCAGCAGCAGCGTCTGTGCATCGCCCGATCTCTCGCCATCAAGCCCAAGGTGCTGCTCATGGATGAGCCGTGTTCGGCGCTCGATCCCACATCCACACGGCGTATCGAAGAGACGATCTCCGAGCTGCGCGAGGAGGTCACGATCGTCATCGTGACTCACAACATGCAGCAGGCTCAGCGCGTGTCGCAGAATTGCGCCTTCTTCCTCGCCGAGCACGGCGAGCCGGGACGCATCGTCGAGCACGGCCCCACCGACCTGATGTTCTCGGCACCGCAGGATCCACGAACCTTCGACTACGTCAACGGGCGTGTCGGGTAGCGAGTGACGGGTTTGCCAGCAATTCCCGGGGGATTCGCTTCGCGATAACCCGCTCCCGGCACACGGGAACTACCTTGCGGCCATGAGCAAGAAGTCGCCGATCGCGCTCGGCAAGGCACTGGACGCGGCGAGGTTCTCCAAGCTGCATCGCAAGTTCTGGCTGCTCGCCGGACTCGGCATCCTCCTCGACGGGTTCGACTTCTTCATCATCGGCGTGGCGAGTCCGCTGATCCAGGAGGACTTCGGGATCAACGCCTGGCAGAAGGGGCTTGTCTCCGCGGCGGCCATCGTCGGCGCGATGGTCGGTGCGGCCTTCCTCGGGCCGCTCGGTGACAAGCTGGGTGGCGCCCGCATTTTCAAGTACGACCTCATCATGTTCGTGGTCTTCTCGGTCGGCTGCATGCTCGCTCCGGAAATCTGGTCCCTCATCGCCTTCCGGTTCCTCCTCGGTATCGCGATCGGCCTGGACTATCCGATCGCAGCGTCCTACCTGGCCGAGGTGCTGCCGCAAAAGAACCGTGGCCGATGGCTGGTGTCGGCGTTCTCGCTGCAGGCCGTGGGCATCATGCTCGGTGCCGCGGTCGGGGTGGCGATCCTGCTCATCCTCCCCGAGACGACCTCGTGGCGCTGGATGCTGGGCTTCGGCATCATTCCGGCGCTGATCATCATCGTCATGCGCCGCGGCGTTCCCGAGTCGCCACGCTGGCTCGCCCAGAACGGTCGCGAGGAAGAGGCGGTCAAGGTCGTCGAGGAGTTGACGAACGTTCCCGTGGTCGTCACGGACAAGGATCGGGAGAAGGTGGAGTCGCCGTCGGAGGGCATCCAGGCGCTCTTCCAACCGCAACTGTTCAAGAAGGACATGATCAGGCGCACCATCTTCACGTCCGTGCCCTGGTTCCTCATGGACATTGCCGTGTACGGCGTTGGTATTTTCACCCCGACCCTGATCGCCGCCTTTGCCTTCGGTGGACAGATGGATCAGTCGAACACGACCTTCATCATCGACGACATCGCCTCGACCGAGTGGACGGCCATCCTCGACATCTTCCTCGTCCTCGGATTCATTACGGCGATCTTCCTCGTGGAGAAGTTGGGGCGCGTGCGACTGCAGAGCCTGGGCTTCATCTTCATGACCGTCGGGTTGTCGATCCTGGCGGTCACGACGATCCTGCAGGGCGACGATGCGGGCAGCTATCTGGGCCTGGTCTTCCTCGGCTACGGCATCTTCAACTACTTCCAGAACGCCGGACCGAACGCCACGACATACGCGCTACCCGCCGAGATCTTCCCCTCGGATATTCGCGCGGCGGGGCATGGCTTTGCCGCGGGATTCGCCAAGTTCGGTGCAGCGCTCGGCGTGTTCTTCTTCCCGATCCTGCTGGACTCCTGGGGCAAGCCCATCACGCTCTTCCTCATGGCGGGCATCAGCCTGATTGCCCTCATCGTCACGGTCGCGCTGCGCATCGAGCCGGCCGGCAAATCACTCGACGAGATCTCCGGACGCAAGGCGGGCGGCATTGCCGCGCGACCCACCCCTGCCTAAGGCCGAGCGTTCATCCAGCCAACGCCTTCATGTCACGTCAGGTACGCCCCTCGTTCGGTTGAGGCCAGTTGGGTATCGCCAGCAGCCGCAGGGGCTGCATTCGACAGTGAGGGAACGTCGTGACCTACAAGCACGTTCAACGGGCCGCCGCTCTGGCGGCCGCGGCGGGGCTGGTTGTCACCGCCGCCGCGACCACATCGCAGGCAGCCACGGGTGCGCCTGAGTACATGGTCGCCAAGGGCAACGGAGTCGAGTTGACCATGCTCGCCGCGGCCGGAGACAAGATCGGTAATTACACGCTGGTGGGCACTCCGGACGGGCTCGGCGCCTACCGGAACGCCAACGGCACCATCACGCTGTTGGCCAATCACGAACTGTCGCTCTCCGGAGTCGCGAAGGACCGCACCAACGCCTGGGGCGGGGCGGGATCGTTCATCTCGAAGCTCACCATCGATCCGAAGACGAATCGGGTGACCAAGGGCGAAGAGTTGATCAAGAAGATCAACTGGTGGAACCATTTCATTGGCCTGGTCAAAAGCTGACGATTCTTCCATTCTGTTGTCATCTGCCGACATAGTCTTCTGCTTATAATAGCCTAAGCATTAACAAACACTGTGATTTAATTGAAAGTACAATTCA
>CAYGMM010000080.1:0-1391 GCA_964351035.1 uncultured Actinomyces sp. | reverse complement strand
GAAGATCAACTGGTGGAACTACGCCACGGGGCGTTGGGGCACTCGGCCGACCGCTCCCAACGGCGCCACGATGGTGGACTACTACGGCACCCCCAACTACACCGACGGGATCAACCGCATCTGCTCGGCCGACCTCGTCGCCGCGGGTGGGGCGCAGACCGTGGTTCGGGTCAAGAAGGGCAAGAAGACGGTCAAGAAGACCCTCGGCTACGAGGGTGCCATCTACCTCACCGGCGAAGAGGGCAGCGACGAGTCACGCGCCTTCGCCACCAACATGAGCGGCGAGACCTACCAGCTTCCCCGAATGGGCAATGCCGGTTGGGAGAACCTCCTCATGTCGACATCCTCGGGCAAGACGACCGTAGTCATGGGGAACGAGGATGGTTCCGCGAGCGACAGCCAGGTGTGGATGTACGTCGGCACCAAGACCGACAAGGGCACCTGGGTCGATCAGGCCGGCCTGAACAACGGAACCCTCCACGCGATGGCGATCTGGGATGCCGAGGGCAAGCGTCTGGCCAGTGATGTCGACTTCCGCGCATCCGTCGGCAAGGGCCGCTCCGCCAAGGTCACCTTCCCCATGGTCGCCTGGGACCAGTCCGGAACTGCGCAGAACGGTGCGGCGAGCCGCGTCGCCACCACCATGTCGCGTGTCGAAGACGGAGTCTGGGACACGAAGAACAAGAACGTCTACTGGTTCGTCACCACCGAATCGAGTGGACAGGCGACCACCCCCGCCCCCGGAACGTCGTACAAGCGTGACGGCGGTGCGCTGTGGAAGCTCACCTTCAAGGACGTGAAGAACCCGCACAAGGGTGCGACGGTCGAAATGGTGTTGGACGGGTCTGAGGATCCCTTCCTGAACAAGCCCGACAATATGACGATCTCCAATGGATTCCTCTTCCTGCAGGAGGATCCGGGCGGCAACGACCACCTGTCGCGCGTTCTCTCCTACGAGATCGCGACCGGCAAGATCACCGTTGTTGCTCAGTTCAACGAGGAGTACTTCGCTCCCGGTGCGGCCAAGCAGATCACCAATGATGAAGAGTCCAGCGGCATCATCGACGTCACGGACATCTGGGCCGCGAAGGGTGACACCGCCCGGTACTTCCTGCTCGACGCGCAGGTCCACGCCAAGCCGTCAGCGGCTCGGCCTGACCTCGCCGCCAACATGACGGACGAGCAGAAGGCGGCCTTCGACAATCTGGTTGTCGAGGGCGGGGCGATCTACCTGATGAAGATCGACGATCTGAAGGCGCTGTAGCCGCGACATCGTCACCAGTGGGCAGAGGGGGCCGTCGACGGACGGTCCCCTCTGCCGTTTCCCTAGCCCACAAGGAAGGACGACATCCGCGTCGATGTCCACATGCGGCCGCCGTCGAGTACCGCGA
>CAYGMM010000079.1:0-10726 GCA_964351035.1 uncultured Actinomyces sp. | reverse complement strand
GTGGGTGCCGGTGCGGCGGTCGACGCGGATGTGAAGGTCACGACGGGCGCGAAGTTGGCGCGTCGCGCAGTGCGCTGGAGAGCGATGAGGATGGGTCGACCCACCAGCACAATGAGGACCGCGGTCATGACCCCGCGTGGGATGTCCCACCCCAGCGAGGTGACCAGCGAAAAGGCCAGCCAGCGCGCGAGATTCTCAGTGACGGGAGCACCCGGATCGAACAGGATGCCATCGGCGTATGCGGTGGCCTCGAGGCCGCTGAGGAAGGGCCAGAACCACAGGTTCATCACCAGTCCGTAGGCCATCGACGCCACCATGCCGTACGCCGCAAGCATCCCGATCTCGGCGCGACCGCGCAGGGGAGGTAGGAGCCCTGCACCGAGTCCCACCCAGGCGGCCGCGATCATCTGGAAGGGCAGCCAAGGCCCGACGCCACCGGTGATGAGCGCGGACGCTCCCAGCGACAGCGAGCCAAGAGCGAACCCGAAGCCCGGCCCGAGGGCGCGGCCGCCGAGCACGATGATGAACCAAATGGGTTCGAGCCCCGCCGTGCCCGCGCCAAGCGGCCGCAGCGCCGCGACGACCGCGACGAGCACTCCGAGCACCGCGATCGACTTGGCATCCATGCCGCCGTCGGCCACCTGTGCGAGGACTACGGCGAGAACCAGCGGGATAAGCGCGGCGAACACCCAGGGGGCATCGGCAGCATGCGCGACCGCGGTGGAGCCCGGTTCGGCGAGGAAGGGCCAGGTGAAAGCCAAAATGCCGACCACGGTGGCGAGTGCGATCGCGAGCCATGACCACGCACCCACGCGCACGGCGGTCATGGCGCACCCGCGAGAGCGCGCTGCACGGCCGACACGGTGAGCGGCACGGTCTGGCCGGGAGCGGTGGCGAGCACCTTGGCGACCTGCGGGGCAAAGAGTGGGGAGCCTACGACGACCTGGGCGGTGGGGCCGTCGGCCACGACTTCGCCGTCTGCGAGGACGACGACGCGCGTGGCGATCTCGGCGGCGAGTTCGACGTCGTGCGTGGCGAGGACCACCGCGTGGCCGCTGTCGGCCAGATCGCGCAGGATCGTGGCGAGGCGTGCCTTGGTCGGATAGTCGAGCCCGCGCGTGGGCTCGTCGAGCAGCAGGACCGCCGGCGTCGCCACGAGGATGACGGCGAGCGCGAGGGTGAGCCGCTGCCCCTCCGACAGATCGCGCGGATGCGTCTCGAGGGAGATCTCCGGCGCCAGCCGAGTGAGGAGGTCGGCTGTGCTGCCGGGGGGAACCTGCGCGTCATGATCGGCATCGCGGCATTCGGCAGCGACGGTGTCGCGGCTCAGCAGGTCCGTGGATTCCTGCGGCACCAGACCGATCCGGCCGATGAGTCGTGGCCCGGCCAAGGTGGTCGGATCCACGCCGTCGATGCGCACGGTCCCGGCATCGGGACGTCGCAGCCCCACCAGGGTGGACAGGAGGGTGGACTTGCCCGCGCCGTTGCGGCCCATGAGCGCGATGATCTCGCCGGCGGACACGTCAAGGGTGACGCCGCGCAGCGCAGGGATCTCGCCGTACGACGCACGGGTCCGATCGATGGTGACGACGCGGTCGCCGACTGCGCGTGGGGCCACGTCGTGTACCTCGGGAAGTCGTTCGCGCAGCGAGGCGGCTCGTCGTCGCGCATCCCGGACCGAGAGAGGAATCGGATCCCATCGGGCGAGTCGACCGAGATGGACGACGGCGGGTGCGATCGGCACCTGAGTCATGATCTGTTGTGGGCTCCCGACGACCAAGGGGGCGGCTTCGCCGGGCACATAGGTCACGCGATCGGCGTACTCCAGCACTCGTTCGAGTCGATGCTCGGCGAGCACGATGGTCAGGCCGAGATCGTGGACGAGCCGCTGCAACGTGGCGAGGACTTCCTCTGCGGCACCGGGGTCGAGGGCACTCGTCGGCTCATCGAGGACGAGCACGCGCGGATGCGCGGTGAGGACCGCGCCGATGGCGACCCGCTGACGCTGGCCTCCGGAAAGGGAAAGCAACGGCCGGTCACGTACGTCGGCGAGGCCGAGGAGGTCCAGGGTCTCTTCGACGCGACGTCGCATGACCGCGGGGGCAGCCCCCAGGCACTCCATCGAGTAGGCGAGCTCCTCCTCCACGGTGTCGGTGACAAAGCTCGACATCGGGTTCTGCGGCACCATGCCGACGACATCGGCGAGTTCGCGCGGCGGGTGGGTGCGCGTGTCACGACCGTGGACGGTGACGCGACCCTGCAACGTGCCACCGGTGAAGTGGGGAACCAATCCGTTGATCGCTCGCAACAACGTGGACTTGCCACTCCCGGTACGTCCGACGACGAGCATCATTTCGCCCTCGTCGATGTGCAGATTCACATCGGCCAATGCCGGCGCGCTCGCACCCTCGTAGGTGATCGTCACGTGCTCGAAACTGATCATGCCGCCACAACCTCGTGCTGGCGCGCCATCCGTGGCTTCGGGGGTACTGGGGTAAGGAAGGCCGGCAGAACGCTCACGAGAATGCCGAGGACGGCCAGCGGCGGCAACGACGGCCAGGTGGGTGGATCAACGGCCGGGGTGAGGCCGGCAACGCCGACAGTCCCCAGCACCACGAGGCTCGATCCCGTGACGACAGCACAGCCGGTGAGCAGCCACTCCGGTCCGGCCCACGGATCCGGCCGATAGCGCGTGCGTGTCGTGCGGCGACCGGCGAGGAAGAAGCCGATGAGTCCGAGGACGCCGCCGGTGATGATGAGCGGGACACCGAGATAGCCCGGGGCCGAGGCGTCGAGCAAGGCGTAGACGCCGATGATGATCGCAACGAGGCCGGCGATGAGGGCACTGGTGGTCACCCGCCGCAGCCGGGGTGAACGTTCGGCCTGTCTCCCGTAGCCCCGGGCATCCATGGCAGCGGCGAGATCGACCGAGCGTTCGAGCGCTCCTTCGAGTACCGGGATCGAGGCTCCGGCCGCTCCGCGGATCCCGCTGTTGGGGCGACCGCGCAGGCGGCGGGCCGCGCGAATGCGATCGAGGTCGGCGACGAGTTGCGGAGCGAAAGTGACGGCGACCACGAGTGAGACGCCGAACTCATACAGCGCTGCCGGGGCCGCCTTGAGTAGTCGTGCGGGCGACGCCAAAGAGTTGGCCGCACCCACACAGGCGAGGATGGTCGCGAGACGCAGGCCGTCATAGAACGCGGCGAGCATCGACTCGGCCGTGATCGCGCCACCGAGCCGAACTCCGGCGAAGAGGTCCGGCAGCGTGACCGAAGGCAGGGTGATGAGCACGGTCGTGCCGATCGGCGCCGACACGATGGCTTGGAACACCAGGCGAATGGCGATGACGATGAGACCGATGCGTAGGAAGACGCCGAAGGATCGCGACCACGGGGCCTGTGGACGTCGCGCGGCGACAACGTAGCCGGCGACGGCGATGATGAGTCCGAGCAGGAGAGGGTTGGTGGTGCGTGAGGCGGCGATGGCCAAGCCGATGGCCCATAGCCACCAGGCGCCGGGATGCACCATGCGCGGGGTCACGACGGGTCCGTCACAGTGACCGCCGGCGGGTGATGATGACGGCGGCTCCACCGAGGAGGGCGATGCCCGCGACCGCGCCGCCGGTAAGGAGCAGGCTGCCACCGCCGGAGTCGGTGGGGTCAGCGAGCGGCTCGGCGAGCAAAGACACCGAGGGCGTGGGTGTGTCAGTGGGCAGCGCAGCAGCTGTGGAGGGCTCACTCGTGGACATCGCCGGGGTTGGCATCGGAACCGGCGTCGGTGTCGAGGACGGTGTCGCTTGTCCGCTGCTATCCGGTGAGTCGGTGTTCTGCGGTGATGCACCCGCGGTCGGCGTGGCAGTGTCCGTCACCGAGTTCGTGCTCGACGGGCTCGGATTCGTGCTCGACGGGTTGGGAGCGGATGTCGTCTCGATCGGGGGACTCGACGTGCTCTTCGTCGGCTGCGGTTTGGGCTCGCGGGTCTTGGTGGGCTTGGGCTCGGGGGAGGGGCTCGGCTTCGGCTCCGGTTCCGGCTCGTCCACGACGACCGCGCACTCGCCGGTCGGGTAGGTGCCGATGGCGCAGATGAGACCGCCCTCGACCCGGACCGATGCGGCGGCTCGCAGCACGTCGTACCCGGTGGCCTTGGCATCCGCGCTTACACAGAGGGCCCACGGGCCAGGCGGGGACTGCCCGGGAGGTGCATCCTCCGCCAGGCCGGGATCGACGATCACGGCAACGCGCTTGCGTCCCTCCTCGGCTGGAGTGTCGGCACACACCGTGTCGAAGTCTGCGCCGGTGCGCGGTGGCAGGCCCCCACCATCGCCATCGACGGAGAAGCGCCAGCCTTCAACCGTGCCGTCGGCGGGGATGCGGAACGCCGGCCCGGAGTTCGCGTAGGTCCACGATCCGTCGGCGCCGAGCCAGTACGACCAGTAGCGGTACGCCGTTGCTTGCGCGGGGGCGCCGGATGCCATGACGAGCCCGGCCACCGAGGTGGCCAGGGCCCATCGCAGCAATCCGACGCGCTTCATCAGGAGGTCTGCCGCGTCGCCTGCAGATCAGCGACCAGATCTCGGCCACCGAAGTCGCGCGGGTCCGAACCAGTCGCGACAGCAGCGAGGATCGCGGTGCCGAGGGCGCCCGCACGTCCTCCTTCACCGTCCACGACGTAGGAATCGATGTTGTCGGCGAGGGCCGTGATGGCGATGTCGGTAGCGATGCCACCGGTACGTGCGGCGACGAGACCGATGATCGCAACGGCCGTGGAGTTCCAGTCGGTGGCCTCGGGGTCGAAGGCGTCGGGGAGGCGGCCATCATTGGCCCGCAGCTCGCGCGCGATCCAATGGGCTGTCGCACCCTTGACGTTCTCTACGCGGCCGTTGCTATCGCAAGACACTGAAGGATTGGCGCGTTGCTGGCTCCTTTCGCGCACCAGGAAGGCGCGCGACAAGCCGAGCAGGCTCTGGGTCGTCGACATAGATTCAGGCACCATCCCGGACATGTAGGGCATGCTGCCGACCTGATCGGGCTCGGCTGTGCAGCCGTAGGCCATGCGACGTTCGAAGTTGGCGGCACTGCGGCGCTGCTTCGACGTCCCGTCGACGAGTTTGAGGGCGGCCATGACCAAGCCCGTGGAAATGGTGTCCGGGGCTCCACCGGCGTAATAGGGGAAACCGCCACCACGAGTCTGTTGCGCGAGCAGCCAGGAGCCCGCGGCGCCGGCCGCCTCCGTCTCACCGACAGCGGTCAGGGCCGACAGTGCGAGTGCGGTGGAGTTCGTGTCGGGGCCGGAGTACGTCGTGGGATCGGACGGCGGGCACGGTTCGGTGGTGTCGGCGCGGTATGCCACGAATGAACCGTCCGCGCACTGCTGATCGCGTAGCCAGGCCACCGCGGGACGGGGGATGCGCGCTCCTGCGGCCACGAGTCCCATGAGGGCGTAGGACTGACGGAATACGCCGTCATAGGTGGGGTCCTGCGTGCCGAAGAGTCCCACGTCACTGCGCGGAGATCCGGGGGCGGCAGGACCAGTTGTGTCCGCGGAACTTGCGGTTGTACCGGCGGTTAGGCCGACGGTGATGGCGCTGGCGAGTGCCAGTGCCGCTAAGCGTGCGATACGCACGTGTACTCCTCAGGTGAGCGACCCACTGACGATGCCGGCTGGCGCAGGTCCTCCCGCGGAGCCGCCACGTCCCGCAGACCTCGACGGGGCGGCCGATCGAATGATCGACCGCAGGCGCTCGCGCCCGCCAGGTGCTCCGACTTGTCGCCGTCTCTTCCTAGATTCAGCGGCTCACGGTTGCGGGACAGTGCCGGACTCTCACCGGCTTCCCCTGGACTCGGGCGCGTGACATTCAGTTGTAGGTGCATCCGACCACGCCGGACGCCGGGAGTCAAAGGTGGCCCGCCGAGGCGGGAGTGGCGTGCCTCAGGACTCGGGGTGCAGGCTCATCGGTCCATAGACCTGGCGATCGTCCTCCCACAGGACGACCGCGTCGACGCCACCGTCGAGGAGCTCGCGCCAGGATTCGCCCAACCAGGTCTCGGCGTCGGCCTGGGTCGGGAAAGCCTGCGTGCTTGCGGCCGCGGGAAGTGTCTCCACGGGGGAGCCGTCAGCATCGGTATAGATCCACATCCATCCCATGCGCCCACGCTACCGGCGCGGCCCCTCGCCCCATCGAGATTCACCGGTGAACTTTGCGACGAAATGGTCACGCCAGGGCTGTTTGCTCGCAAAGCTCGCTCGCGACGCTCACCGGCATCGCGAACTCCATCGGTCGGGGACCCGAACTCGGGGAGAAATGTGCCCTGGGAAGGCACTTTTCTCCCTGAGTTCACAGCCCGGGCGTGCTCGCACCAGTCAACGCGCGGCGCTGTCATAGGTGCCACGAAACCGCGGATTTTGACGTCAGAAACCGCGGTTTCGCGGCACATTCAGGTCTCGACGGGGCCAGCCAGCCTCCGGCACTGACAGGCGGCTACCGAGAAGTACGCGGTTCTTCCAACTGCTGGCCGCGCTTGACGCGCGGCGGGGGAAGACGGAAGCGACGCATCTGCAGGCTGCGCAGGATCGCGTAGAGCGAGGCACCCTTGCGGTCGGCTTTGTCCGGGAAGTAGGACCGCAGTTTGGCGTGGAGGCGCACCAGCAGCCAGATTTCGTCGAGTGCCACGATGATGATGAGTGCCATCCAGGCCACCGATACGCCAAGTTGGACCGAAGGCACCGGGATGAAACCGAGAACGAGGACGGCGAGGGCGATGAAGATGAACCACTCGGCGATGGTGAACCGGCTGTCCACGAAGTCCCGGATGTAGCGCCGCGTCGGACCCTGGTCGCGGGCCGGCAGGGCCCGCTCGTCGCCGGCCATAAGGGCCGCTCGCTGCTCGGCACGTGCCTGGCGGTCCCGGTCGCGCGCCGCGCGCTTTGCGGCTTTGGGGTCCTTGGGGATCTTCAGCGCCTGCTTGCGGGCCGCCTCCGCCTCCTTGCGGGTGGGGGTGGGGCGGCCTTTGCCCGTCGTGGGTGCGCTCTCGATGGGGGGCTCTGGCTCCACGGGGGCCTTGCGTCCGAACATACGGGCAATCTACCGGTCTGCGCCGAGGGTGCGCGTCGGGCCGCTGGACCCCATAGGCTGGGGGCAGTCGGTCGTCGGTAGGAGGACACCATGGGTATGTGGCAGCGGTTCAAGCTCATCTTTGCGTCGAAGGCCAACAAGGCTCTGGACCGGGCGGAGGATCCGCGCGAAACGCTGGACTACTCCTACGAGAAGCAGTTGGAGCTCCTGCAGAAGGTGCGCCGAGGCGTGGCCGACGTGGCGACGAGCCGCAAGCGCATTGAGCTCCAGATCCAGAACCTGGCTCAGCAGACCGCCAAGCTCACCGATCAGGCCAAGGCGGCCCTGGCTGGTGGCCGGGAGGACCTCGCTCGTGAGGCGCTGACCCGCAAGAGCGGCCTCGAGACGCAGATCGCCGATCTCACCGGGCAGCTCGCCCAACTGCAGGACCAGGAAGAAAAGCTGGTGGCCGCGTCACAGCAACTGCAGGCCAAGGTCGACTCCTTCCGCACCAAGAAGGAGACCATCAAGGCGACCTACACCGCGGCCGAGGCGCAGACCAAGATCAACGAGGCTTTTGTCGGTATTTCCGATGAACTCGGCGAGGTGGGCCTGGCGATGCAGCGCGCCGAGGACAAGACCGCGCAGATGCAGGCCCGTGCCGGCGCGATCGACGAGCTCGTAACCTCCGGTGCCCTCGAGGATGTCTCGGGAATGGGCAAGGACAACCTCACGTTGGAGTTGGAACGGATGGCCAACGAGCATCAGGTCGATGACGAGTTGGCCAAGATGCGACTGGAGCTCGGCTCCGGTGGCAATCCCGCGATCGAGGGTGACGCCAAGTAGTTCCCCGGCTCACCGCCGACGACGCACACGCCGTACGACGAGTGAGATCTGAAGGGAGCACGCAGACCGCATGGCACGCACGCGTTATGGGACCGATCGGGGTCTGACCGCCCGCATGGTCGGCACCTTGTTTGGGCTCGGCCTGCTCTATGTGATCCTCGCCGCGGTGCTCTATGCCCTCGGCGTCGGGGCGATCTGGGTGCTCGGTATCTCCGCCGCTCTGCTCTTCGGCCAGTGGTGGTTCTCCGACTCGATGGCCATGGCCGCGATGCGTGCCCATGTGGTCACGCCGGAGCAGGCGCCGCAATTGCATGGTCTGGTCGATCGCCTGTGCGCGATGGCTGACATGGAGAAGCCGCGCATCGCGATCGCGGACAATGACGCGCCCAATGCCTTCGCGACTGGCCGCACGGCGAAGCGTGGCGTCGTCGTCGTCACGACCGGTCTGCTGCGCCGCCTTGACCGTGACGAACTCGAGGGCGTCCTTGCGCACGAGTTGTCGCACATCGCACACCGCGATGTCACGGTCATGACGATCGCGTCGTTCACCGCGATCCTCGCGGGCTTCATGGTGCGTTCGGCGATGTGGGGATCGATGATGCGTGACCGTCGCGATCAGAACACCGCGCTCATCTTCTTCGCGGTGATGGTCGTGAGTGTCCTCGTCTACGTCATCTCCTTCGTCCTCATTCGCGCGTTGTCGCGCTATCGAGAACTCGGTGCGGACCGTGGTGCGGCGCACGTCACCGGTCAGCCAGCGGCACTCGCGCGCGCACTGCAAAAGATTTCCGGCGAGATGGGGTCCATCCCCACCAAGGACCTGCGCCAAATGGAGCCGGTCGCGTCCTTTGCCTTCGTGCCGGCGTTCTCCAAGGGGCGCGGTGGCGGTGGGTTCGGCCTCGAATCGATCATGTCGACGCATCCGCCGCTGCAGAAGCGACTCGATCAACTCGCGAAGATCGCCGCCGAGATGGGTCAGCGGTAGTCGGATGGGTTTCCTTGATGGGCTGCTCGGCCGGCGCAAGCCGGTGAAGCCGAATCTCGACGCGCTGTTCTCCGTGCCCAACGCGGCCATCACCCTTCAGGTCTCTAGCGATCTGCTGCCCACCGGCAAGGGGGCTGTGGCCTTCCGGCCGGTCGAAGGTCGCGCGTTTGCCGATATCGAAGCCGACATTCGCGCACTGCTCGATGCCGACGGCGGCCCGCCGGTCGAGGTGGTCAGTGACGGATACGGCTACACCTGGATCGTCGTCTCGACCGATCCACCCGATGTGAGCGCCGTCGTGACCGATGTGCATGCCGTCAATGCCACGCTCGCCGATCACGGCTTCGGACCACAACTGCTGTGCAGCCTCATTCCCTTCCGGGGCCCGGATGGCCACACATTGGCGCTGGTCTACCTCTTCAAGCGGGGCACCTTCTATCCGTTTGCTCCACGTCAGGGCGAGCAGCGCGACTCGATCACCGAGTTGCAGATTCGCGACCTGCTTCAGGGGGACCTGCCGTGGGATGCTGACACCTCACGCTGGTTCGCTCTATGGGGGGCGCCCGGCCTGGATTAGGGGGTCTCGTGCTGCGTCGGATGGGGTCGTTCGCGGCCGTGCTCCTCATCATCGGAGCAGCCCTGAGCGGCACTGCGTCGGCCGCCGTGAGCCCTTCGGAACTTCGGGCCACGATTGGTCAGGCGCGTCAGGACAATCAGGCGACCGCGCGGGCGTTGGCCAAACTGCCTGCCGATGATGCCCGACTTGTGCGCAATCAACTCGGTCGCATGCGGGACAACGCCAACAAGGCATCGGCCGATCTCAGCAAGTCACAAGGCAAGCCGAGCAAGGCGCTCACGAAGCGGATCCAGACTTTGGGCCGGCAAGCGTCCGCGCTGCGCAAAGGGGCCGAGGCGGACCTAGCGGCACTCACGACGCTCAACAAGATCCGCTCGCAGGTTTTCGCAGACTTGCAGCAGGGTCTGAAGTCCGGCTTCCCCACGGACACCGACCTGCGTCAACTCCAGTGGTCGACCGCCGGAGCTCATGCGATCGCGGATCGTCGCGCTGCGCTGGAACAGGTACGTCGACTGAAGACGTCGTCGTACCGACCGTCGGCGGCGGCGGCGTACAAGGCGGCGTCCGCGGGGAAGATGCCTGCACCGGTCGCTGGTCTGACACCGATTCCCGGCGGATGTGCGCTGCCGACGGTGGAGAAGTCGACGTACGCGCCCAAGGAAGACTGGACAGGGCCTCGCCTGTGGGTGACCGATGACCAGATCGACCAGCAGCGCAAGCGGCTATCGGCCCCGTCGGAGATCCTCCGAAAGGCCAATGCCAGCGTCCTGCGCGCCGCCAACTCGGTGGTGTCGGACGCCGGTTCGGAGAAGTCGCCATCCGCCGTGACGAAGCGCGTGCTCAGCGTGGGCTATGCCTGGTTCGTGACCGGGGAGTCCTTGTATGTCAATGCACTCACGAAGGATCTTCGGGCGCTCACCACGGCCAAGGCCGCGGACGACTTGGTGGACGAGGCCAAGTGGGCGCTGATCCTGGCGACGCTGGTGGACTGGCTGGCCGACGAACCGTCGGCTCGCGCCGACGTCGATCGTGCGCGGCGCGTCCTTGAGATGCGCACCCTGGGCAGCATCGGATGTTCGATCGCACTCGAGGAGACCGTCGCCTTCGACAAACTCAATAAGTCGGTGGTGATTGGCTCGGCCACCGGCATGGTCGCGCTTGCGCTCTCGCGTTACACCGGTGATCGCGAGGGCGTGGCCGCCACGATGAATGCCGCCCTGCTGGCGGTCGATCCTGGTCTCGACGTCCTTGACGGCGACGGTGGCAG
>CAYGMM010000078.1:0-10807 GCA_964351035.1 uncultured Actinomyces sp. | reverse complement strand
CGACGTCACCGGCGTGCCCGCGCATCGGCGGGGCTTCGGCCTGGTCTTCCAGGACCCACTGCTCTTCCCCCATCGCGATGTGGGTGCGAACGTCGGCTTCGGGATGAAGCCCGCCGATCCTCAGCGTGTGGCGGAGTTGCTCACGCTCGTCGGACTGGCCGGATTCGAGCACCGCGATCCGGCGACACTGTCCGGCGGCGAGGCACAGCGCGTTGCGCTGGCCCGTGCCCTCGCCGCCAACCCTCGACTGCTTCTGCTCGACGAACCCTTCGGCGCCCTCGATGCCGATCTGCGCGAACGACTCGTGCGCGAGGTGCGTGATCTGTTGACCCGCGCGGGCGTGCCCGCGATCCACGTGACCCACGACCGCAGCGAAGCTGACGCGATCTCTGATCGCGTCGTGACGCTGGCCGAGTTGTGCGGGTAGTCCTGTTGTCTCACACAAGTGCACGTTGTGGGGTTTATTCGCCTCCAACGACCCGAATAGACCCCACAACCTTCACGTTTGTGCGCGGCGCACCAACCTCGCGCAGATCTGGCAAGATCGGGGCGCCTGGTGAGGTACGCCGTGCGTGATGATGGTGAGGTACGCCGTGCGCCGTGATGTCAGCGAAGTGGCCCGCGGCATCTACGTCGCCACCTCCCGCCGCTACGCGACGACATCCTCGATCGTTGTGGGTAGTGGTGACGCGCTCCTGGTGGATCCGGCCTGGGATGCCGATGAGTTGGCCGGGCTGGCAGACAACCTGGCCTCGCTCGGCGTGATGTGCGGGGCCGGCTTCTCGACCCACGTGCACTACGACCACGTGCTGTGGCACTCCGATCTGCTCGACGTGCCCCGTTGGGCGAGCGCGTGGTCGGCCGAGCAATGGCGGGAGCACCGAGACGAACTCGTGGCACCGCTGATCGGTGACCTCTCCCCCGACCTCATCGACCTCGCCGGTCACCTCACCCCGCTGCCGGGCCCAGCGGACCCCGCGCCCTCGGCGCAGGCATCCCAGGGTGCGCCCTCGGCGCTGCCCTGGTCCGGCCGCGAGATCTGGCTGCATGAGCACGATGCCCACGCCCCGGCTCACCTGGCCGCCGAGATTCTGGATGTCGGCGTACTCCTGGCGGGCGACATGCTCAGCGATGTCGAACTCCCGATGCCTGCGGACGACGATGTGGACCTGACGACGTACCGGATCGGCCTGGACCGACTCGCGGAGGTGGTTGCGCGGGTGCGGGTCGTGGTGCCCGGCCATGGCACGCCGTCGACGGATCCGATGTCACGCCTCGATGCCGATCGGCGCTATCTCGACGACGTGGTGACGTACGGCGCGAGCGATGATCCACGGCAGGGGCTGCCCGGGATGGCCGAACTCCACGCGGCGAATATCCAACGCGCTCAGGCGACGCGGCGATAGAAACGCGGCCGGACGAGCGGAATTACTGATCAGCGGCGGGACATCGCCCGCGGGGCCTTGCTGGCCGCCTTGCCGAGGCGGCTGCGGGTGCCCAACTCCTCGGCCATGAACTCACGCAGCAGGTCAATCGCGTTGACGACCTTCTCGCTGCGCAGGGAGTACAGCACGTGGGGCCCCTGACGATCGGCTTCGACCACTCCGCGTTCGCGGAGGATGGCCAGGTGCTGGGAGCAGTTGGACTGCCCGATCTCCAGCGCCTCGGCCAACTCGCCGACCGTCAGGGGACCGTTACGCAATTCATTGATGATGAGAAGGCGCTTGGGATCCGCGATCGCCTTGCACAAGCGTGCATGCAGATCGTGGATCTCCAGCGCCGTCTCACGGTCCATCGGTTAGTTCACTACTCCTAGAGCTTGCACTTCTGGGTCGACGTACGCGGGGAGATGTCGACGACGTTGAAGCGGTTGAAGACCGTCTTGGAGTTGGTGGCCTTGAAGTTCCACTTGCCATCCTTGAACGGATCCCACGTGGGGCCAACGACGAGCTTCTGCAGCGACGGGGCATTGCGGGTGAACTTGGTGCCTGCCTGCGTCGTGATCGTGAAGTACGACTGGCCGCCGACATAGGTCGTGGGCACCCAGGCCATGCTGACCTGCTTGCCACCAATCGTCTTCTTCATGTCCGAGGTGTACTGCTTGTTGACCGCCTGGCGGCAGGTCTTGCCGTCCTGGATGTTGATATCCCAGTTGGCGATGGCGCCGGTGAGGTCATCGCCCACCTTGCCCTTCGGCGACCAGTTGATCTTGGCCCACACCTGCTTGGACTTGTTGGAGTTGGCGAAGCGGCCGGTGAAGGCCTGTCCAGCGAAGGCATCCACCAGTGCGTCATCGGCGACGAACACATAGCCCCAGGTCTTCACGGCCTGCTTGGAGGGCAGGTTCGGCTTGAGGATCTGGGCGCGCACGATGGTCTGCGACACCTTGGCCGGGCTCTCGTAGCGCCACTTGGCGGCCTCCGAGGCCTTGAGCGGGATCCTGGTGCCGTCACGCAGGATGATCGCTGACGGATCGGCGCCGTAGGACGAGCGGTAGATCACGCCGTACACCATCTCCGGCTTGTCAGCGGGGAGGCGGACGTTGCGCTGGTTCTTGTCGGTCCAGACCAGGCCGCACACCGGGGTCGGCTCACCGATGACGGTGGTCGTGCCCGACATGACGCGGCAGGCCTGGGGGTTAGTGGTCGGCGTCGCCGCGGTGGCGGCACCGGCCGGGATCATGGACATGGTGACGCCGAGGGCCGCGGTCGCGGCGAGGGCGCCAAAGAAGGTCTTCTTCATGGGGTCACTCTCTCACGTGACATCACATTGATGTCGTGGCAGCGCACTGGTTCTTGCCGATTTCCAGGGTTTCGATCTCCTCGGCAGACGCCGCTTGCCCGGCGTTTACCAAACGGATGGTGTCGTAGAAGTCCGGCGCGGCCGGGAGGGTGCCGATGATCTCCTCGATGAACCGCTCCATGTCCTCCTCGGTCATGATGTCGGACTCGAAGATCTTGGCGAGCGTGGTCTGCACCATGCCGTTGTCGTCGATCTCCTCCATGAGGGTCCAGTGCGCCGGCATCACCAGCGTGGACCGGTCGAGCGGAGCCAGCCGGTCGTGGATGGTGTGGAAGAGCTCGGCCGCAAGGTCGGACGCCTGGCCGGTGAGATCGGGACGCCCGAGGCCCCGGACGAAGACGGTGTCTCCCGTGAGGATGAGATGACCGGGGATGTGCACGCAAATGCTGCCCGGCGTGTGGCCGGGCATCTTGATGGCGAGAGCCTCGACCTTGGCATCGCCGAGGTCGATGACCTCACCGTCGCCGAGGGGCACGTTGTCCCACGGCACGCTGCCGCCGGCCGCGTCCTCGAGGGGCACGTGGTACGTCGCCCCGACCTTCTCGGCGAGTTCGGGGCCGCCGGAAATGTGATCGGCGTGGACATGAGTGTCCACGACATTGGTGATCGTCATGCCGTGCTTGGCGGCCAGATCGATGTAGGGCTGGGGGAAGCGAGCGGGGTCGACGACGACGCAGTCGCCGCCGGGTACGCCGAGTAGGTAGGACAGGCATGCCTTAGCGGGACGCGCGATCTGGTAGCCGACCATGCCCTCGGGCATGTTGTCGATGGCCCGCGGGACCAGGAGTTCGGCCCAGGCGGCGGTGCCCCCCTCCAGGGTGCGGACCGTGCGACCCTCGTCCTCAAGGACGTCGATGAGCAGGTCGCTGCCGTTGCCGTGGGCGCAAACGACGACCGTGTTGTCGGGGATCTCGGCCGCGATCGTCTCGGACTCCTCCATGGCGACCCAGATCGGGACATTGCGCATACCGACCGGCTTGGTCCCCTCGATCTGCCAATTGGCGTATTCGTCCTGATTGCGCACATCCAAGATGTAGGGGCAGGTGCCCTCGTCGATCTCGACGTACAACTCCTGCGGAGTGATCGCCCGTGCCATGCCGCCTCCTGAACCCATTTGCGAATCGATTTGCCAGATCCCTATCCGGGGATATGCGCAGACGCTAATATCTCCAGCGGGTCGAGGGAAGGCTTTTCGGGACACTTCTTCTCGACTCTTGTCCTGGGGGACTCGGCCCCCGTACGGTCGCTCGCAAGATCTGCACGGTCCCCCAGTCACGAAGGAGGCCCCATGGCCGACAAAGACCCCGATGCACCCGACTCCATGACGATCATCGCGTTCAGCGGTGACCTCGACAAGCTCTGGCCGACGTTCATCCTGTCCTCCACCGGCGCCGCGAGCGGTATGGATGTCACCGTCTTCTTCACCTTCTGGGGCCTGTTCCCGCTGGTGAAGGACGAAGTCCGCATTACCGGCTACGACTCGATGACCAAGGCCCTCGCCGGCATGAACCCGCCCGGCATGAAGAAGGCCAAGCTCTCCAAGCTCAACATGGGTGGCTCCGGCTCCTGGATGATGCGCAAGGTCGCCGAGAAGAACAAGCTCGCTCCGCCCGAGGAGTTGTTCGAGATGTGCCAGGACATGGGCGTCAACCTGTGGCCCTGCCAGATGACCATGGATCTGCTCGGCATCGAACCGAATCAGATGGTCGAGGGTCTCGGTGAGCCCGTGGGCGCTGCGACCGCACTGCAGAAGATGGCCAAGTCCGACATCAATCTCTTCATCTAATCGAAAGGTCCCCCATGACTGACGCAGCAAAGATCGTCGATGCCAAGGGCCAGAGCTGCCCGATGCCCGTGCTCATGACGGCCAAGGGAATCAAGGAGATCAACAGTGGCGAGATCATGCTCGTCGAGGCCACCGACAACGGTGCCCGCTCCGACATTCCCGCGTGGGCCAGCCAGACCGGCAACGAGCTCGTCGAGTCCGAAGAGGCCGACGGCGTCATGAAGTTCTACATCCGAAAGAAGTGATCGCGTGCGCTACGGATTCGCCATTGATCAACGGACCTGCATCGGCTGCCACGCCTGCACGGTGGCCTGCAAGACCGAGCACGACGTCCCAGTAGGCCAGTTCCGCACGTGGGTGAAATACGTCGAGAAGGGCTCCTTCCCCGACACCACCCGCGAGATGGCGGTCCTGCGCTGCAATCACTGCACTGACGCCCCGTGCGTCAAGGGCTGCCCGACCAAGGCACTCTTCATCCGACCCGACGGGATCGTCGACTTCGACAACTCCCGCTGCATCGGCTGCAAGATGTGCATGCAGGCATGCCCGTACGACGCGATCTACATCGACGAGAACACCCACACCGCGGCGAAGTGCAACTTCTGCGCCCACCGCATCGACCAGGGTCTCGAGCCGGCCTGTGTCCAGGTCTGTCCGACCGAGTCCATCTGGGTGGGTGATCTGGACGATCCCAACTCCGGCATCCGCAAGCTCATCAGCATCGAGCCGGTGACGGTCCGGGCCCCCGAGCAGAACACCAGCCCCAACGTCTACTACGTCGGGGCCGACAAGGCGGCCCTGGAGCCGCTCGTCGCGCCGGTGGACCAGACCTACCTGTGGGCCGAGCCCGACGTCCTGCGCCTGGAGACCGCACCGGATCTGCCCGGTGACCCGATCACCAACGCCCGGACGACGTTCAACACCTCGCACCCCCACCCGTGGGGCTGGCGCGTGTGGACCTACCTGTGGACCAAGTCGGTCGCCGCCGGTGCGGGTTTGCTCGCGGCGCTGATGATCCTGCTCACGGGCAACGACTCCACGCTGGTGACGACCGCGGCGCCGCTGCTGGCTGAGGTGTTCCTGCTCATTACCGCAATCTTCCTCATCTGGGACCTCAAGCAACCCAAGCGCTTCATCTTCTTGCTCAAACCATGGATGATCAACAAGACGTCGTGGATGGCGATCGGCGGCATCTTCCTTGGCCTGTACGCCGTCATCGGCGGCCTGTGGTTCCTCGCTGGAGCCGCCGATCTACTCGATATCGGCGAATACGACTCGGTGATCACGGTGCTGGCCTGGCCGGCGATCCCCGCGGCGATCATGACCGCCGGCTACACCGCGTTCCTGCTCGGCCAGGCCGAGGGTCGCGACCTGTGGCAGTCCCCCGTGCTCTTCTGGCACCTGCTCGCCCAGGCGGGCATGGCCGGCTCGGGTCTGCTGCTCGTCGTCGGTCTGTTCGTCGATCCCGGTGCCGACGCGATGACCTGGCTCGCCTGGGCCCTGGCCATCTCGACCATCGCCAACCTGCTCATCCTCGCGGTCGAGTACGGCGGCCAGCACTCAACGCGCAATGCAGCGGTGTCGGCGCACATGATCACGCACGGCCGCTACAAGGGGAAGTTCTGGGGCGGGGCGATCGGCCTGTCCGTCCTGACCTTCGCCCTCGCCCTCGCCGCCGCCCTCGGCGCGCCCATCCTGCTCGCGGTTCTCGGTGGCCTCGTGGCGCAGGTGTCCCTGCTCATCTACGAGTCGGTCTTCGTTGAGGCCGGCCAAGACGTCCCGCTCTCCTAGGAGGACTCACATGACCCCGCCCCGCGATCCCCACACCCCGGCATCCTCGCCGGTGACCGAGGACCGTCCCGAGCACTACGGTCTGCGCGTCCGCGAGACGCTCTCGAACTACCCGCCGGTCGAGACCTGGGACGACGTCGTCATGTACGACGCCAAGGCGCACCCCAAGAAGGTCGAGAAGCACTACATGCTGGTGCCGACCACCTGCTTCAACTGCGAGTCCGCCTGCGGTCTCCTCGCGTACGTCGACAAGGAGACCAAGGAGGTCGTCAAGGTCGAGGGCAACCCGGCCCACCCCGGCTCCCGCGGTCGCAACTGTGCCAAGGGTCCGGCCACGGTCAACCAGACCGAGGACCCCGAGCGCATCCTCTACCCCCTCAAGCGCGTCGGGAAGCGCGGCGAGGCGAAGTTCGAGCGCGTCTCCTGGGACGACGCCATGGACGACATTGCCGGTCGCATCCGCAAGGCCATCATCGAGGGCCGCAACAACGAGGTGATGTACCACGTCGGTCGCCACGGCGAGGACGGCTTCATCGAGCGCGTGCTCCTCGCCTGGGGCGTCGACGGCAACAACACCCACACCAATATCTGCTCCGGTGGCGCGCGTTTCGGCTACTCGCTGTGGGGTGGCTACGACCGGCCCTCTCCCGATCACGCCAACGCCAACGTCATCCTGCTGGTGTCGGCACATCTGGAGTCCGGGCACTACTTCAACCCGCACGCCCAGCGCATTATCGAGGCCCAGGTCAAGGAGGGCGCCAAGCTCATCTCCGTCGACCCGCGCCTGTCCAACACTGCGGCGAAGGCCGACGAGTGGGTTTCCCCCTGGCCCGGCACCGAGGCAGCACTGCTGCTCGCGATCGCGTCGTACATCCTGCGCACCGACCAGGTGGCCTGGGATTACATCAAGCGCTGGGTCAACTGGCAGACCTACCTCGAGCGGGTGCACCCCGACGTCGACTCCAACGACTTCGAGGCGTTCAAGACGCGACTGAAGGAGGACTACGAGTCATACACCTTCGAGTTCGCCGCCGAGGAATGCCGCATCCCGTTGGCCCAGGTCGAGCGCGTGGCCAAGATCGTCGCGAACTGCGACGGCAAGTTGGCAGCGCATACCTGGCGGTCGGCGACCGCGGGCAACCGTGGTGGCTGGGCGGTGGCGCGTGCGCTGTTCTTCCTCACCGTGCTCACCGGCAGCATCGGCCAGAAGGGTGGCACCAGCCCCAACGGCTGGAACAAGATCATCCCGCACGGTCCGGACATGCCGGGCGGCCACAACTCGTGGAATGAGTTGCTGTGGCCGCAGGAATTCCCCATGTCAACCAACGAGTTGTCGATCCTGCTCCCCCACTTCCTGCTGGAAGGTCGGGGCAAGCTCGACACCTACTTCACGCGCGTCTACAACCCGGTGTGGACCAACCCCGACGGCTTCAGCTGGATCGAGGCGCTGTCGGATGAGGACCTCGTCGGCTGCCACGTGGCGATGACGCCGACGTGGAACGAGACGGCGATCTGGGCGGACTACATCCTGCCGTTCGGTCACAGCACCGAGCGCCACGACACCCAGTCCTACGAGCAGTACGCCGGCAAGTGGCTCGGCTTCCGCCAGCCGGTGCGCCGCGTCGCGCTGGAGAAGATGGGCGAGAAGATCGGCGACACCCGCGACGCCAATCCGGGTGAGGTCTGGGAAGAGGTCGAGTTCTGGTTCGAGCTGTCCTGGCGCATCGATCCCGACGGGTCCCTCGGTATCCGCAAGTACTTCGAGGCCCCCGGACGTCCGGGTGACAAGGTCACGGTCGACGACTACTACGGCTACGTCTTCGACAACAACGTGCCCGGCCTGCCGGAGAAGGCGGCCAAGGAGGGCCTGACTCCGCTGGAGTACATGCGCAAGTACGGCGTCGTCGAGGTCGTCAACGGGCTGTACCGCCAGGACGAGCGTCCGCTCACCGAGGCCGAGCTCGCCGGTGCTGTGCCGGACGCCAAGGGTGTGCTGCGCAAGCCGGTGACCCCGGAGTCGCAGAAGCCGCTGGTCGGCGAGACCGGCGCGGTCGGTATCGAGATGGAGGACGGTTCCAAGGTTGCCGGCTGGCTCACGCCGTCGCGCAAGCTCGAGTTGTACTCCACCGCGATGGAGGACTTCGGCTGGTCCGAGTACGCCGCTCCGACGTACATCAAGTCCCATGTGCACCACGGTGAGATGACCGAACACGGCGACATGCTGCTCGTGCCGACGTTCCGCCTGCCTACCCTCATCCACACCCGCTCGGGCAATGCGAAGTACCTCAATGAGTTGAGCAACAAGCACCCGATGTGGATGAACCCGATCGACGCCGAGCGCCTCGGCGGCCTGAAGACCGGCGACATGGTCCGCGTCAACACCGAGATCGGCTACTTCGTCGTTCGCGTCTGGGTGACCGAGGGTGTGCGTCCCGGTGTCACGGCGCTCTCGCACCACATGGGCCGCTGGCGCACGACCGACGATGCCGGCAGCCGCTGGGTCACCGGCAAGGTCGACGTCGGCAAGATGCCCGATGGCCGCTGGCGCCTGCGCTACAAGGAGGGCGTCAAGCCCTTCGTCAGCGGTGACGCCGACTCGATGCGCATCAACTGGGAGGATCCCGGCGTTCACCAGAACCTCGCCTTCCCGGTGCATCCCGACACCTGGTCCGGCATGCACTGCTGGCATCAGAAGGTCAACATCGAGCGTGCACACGACGAGGACAAGTACGGCGACGTCGTCGTCGACACGGCCAAGTCGCGCGAGGTCTACCGCGAGTGGCTGTCGTGGACGCGGCCCGGTCCGGGTCCGGAGGGACTGCGCCGGCCGGAGTTCATGATGCGTCCGGTCATGCCGCAGCTGCAGGCCTACTGGACCGGTGACATGCCGGCGGCCCGCCTCCAGCAGTAGTCGCCCTTCCCTATTCGCCGAGTGTGCGCTCGCGGACCCGAATTCGCCTGATTTTCGGTCCGGGAGCGCACACTCGGCGTTTGTGGGGTCCCTTTCTCACCCCTACGCTCGAGCCGTGAACGTCCCCGCTAGCGCCGAATCCTCGGGCAGTCACTCCATCTCGGCTGACCGCGCTACTGCGCCAGGCGTCCAAGGAGCCGCCGCCCCCGGCACGGCTTCCCGCGTCCTCGTCGTCGGCGCCGGATTCGGAGGTCTCTACGCGGCGCGGTCGCTGGCCCGCCACGGGGTGTCGGTGACGCTCATCGACAAGCGGGGCTATCAGACGTTCCAGCCGCTGCTTTACCAGGTTGCCACCGGGCTTCTCCCCCGCGACGTCGTCGAATACCCCATCCATGAAGTCCACGGGGTCGAATCCATCGCGGCGGCGGTGGACCACATCGACCTCGCCACGAGCCAGGCGACGTTCGCGGACGGCACTTCCCGCAGCTTCGACTACCTCGTCCTGGCGACCGGGGCATCGGTGAACTTCTTCGGTACGCCGGGAGCGAGCGAGCACGCCCTGCCGCTCTACACCGCCGACGACGCCCTGGCCATCAAGGCGGCCCTCCAGCGAGCCGGTCAGGCCGACCAGGACCTGCACATCGTGGTTATCGGTGCTGGGCCCACCGGCGTTGAGGTCACCGGGGCCATCCGTGATGTCGTCGACTACGTCCTGCCGCGCACGTTTCCGACGATGGCTCGACATCAGGTCCATCTTCACCTCATCGATCATGCGACTTCACCGCTATCGCACTTCAGTGCCGAGAGTCAGGCCGATGCCACGAGGGTCCTCACCGAGGCAGGCGTGGTCCTGCACATGGGCACCAAGGTGACCGAGGTGCGTGATGACGGCGTCGTTCTCGAGGACGGCTCCCACCTCGCCGCCGAGGTGATCATCTGGGCGGGTGGATTGCAGGTCAACGCACCGACAATCTCACCGGCTCTCACCACCGACTCGGCCGGTCGCATCACGGTCGATCCGACCCTGCGGGTGAGCGGACACGACCGGGTCTATGCCATCGGGGATGCCGCGGCGACCGCCGCCGATCCGCTCCCCCAGTTGGGCTCAGTGGCCAAGCAGCAGGGCCTGCACGTCGCGCAGAGCATCCGTCGACAGCTTCGCGGCCAGGCACCCAAGCCCTTCTCCTACCGGGACCTCGGCGAGATGGCGATGATCCGCCACGACCACGCCGTGGTCGAGGCTGGGCCCCGCCACCACGAGGTCACCGGGCTCGCCGCCTTCACCATGTGGCTGGGGCTACACGCTGCGCTGCTGCCGGACAACGGCGACCGGCTCGCTGCGGTCGAGGCCTGGGCCCACGAGAACCTGACCGGCCGCTCGAAGTTCCTCACGGACTAACTGGCCCTCACGGACCAGCTGCCATTGTGCGCTCAGCAGGCCGATTTCCCGCACTCTCAGCGCACAATCCCTCCACCGCTGGCCATTGTGCGCTCAGAAGGCCGATATTCCGCACTCT
>CAYGMM010000077.1:2880-10893 GCA_964351035.1 uncultured Actinomyces sp. | reverse complement strand
CCCAGTTCGACATGGGGGCCTGCGAAAACCTCGGCCTGCTCAAGATGGACTTCCTGGGCCTGCGCAACCTCACCGTCCTCGACGACTGCTTGCGCAATATTCAGGCCAATCGCGATCAGACCGTTGTCCTCGAGGAGCTCACCCTCGACGATCCGGCGGCGTACGAACTGCTGTCGCGTGGCGACACCCTCGGTGTGTTCCAACTCGACGGTGGACCGATG
Organism: uncultured Actinomyces sp.; assembly: GCA_964351035.1. Taxonomy (GTDB): domain Bacteria; phylum Actinomycetota; class Actinomycetes; order S36-B12; family S36-B12; genus Mxb001. The sequence goes on along the minus strand of CAYGMM010000077.1, from coordinate 10,672 downwards.
CGTGCGCTACTGCGGTCGATGCAGCCGGACAACTTCGAGGACATCTCCGCCGTGCTCGCGCTCTACCGGCCGGGGCCGATGGGTGCCAACGCGCACAACGACTACGCCGATCGCAAGAATGGCCGCAAGCCGGTGGTGCCCATCCATCCGGAGTTGGCCGAACCTCTCGCGGACATCCTCGGTGACACCTACGGCCTGATCGTCTATCAGGAGCAGGTCATGGCGATCGCCCAGCAACTCGCGGGTTACTCGCTCGGCAAGGCCGATCTGCTCCGCCGTGCGATGGGCAAGAAGAAGAAGGAGATCCTCGACAAGGAGTACATCCCCTTCCGCGACGGCATGCTGGCCAACGGCTACTCCGAGGATGCGATCTCCACCCTGTGGGAGATTCTCGTCCCGTTCTCGGACTACGCCTTCAACAAGGCGCACACCGCAGGCTACGGCCTGGTGTCCTACTGGACGGCGTACCTCAAGGCCAATTACCCGCAGGAGTACATGGCCGCGCTGCTGACCAGCGTCAAGGACGACAAGGACAAGAGCGCGGTCTACCTCAACGAGTGCCGTCGCATGGGCATCAAGGTGCTTCCTCCGGATGTCAACGACTCAGACTTCGACTTCACCCCGCGCGGCAGCGATATCCGCTTCGGGCTGTCCGCGGTGCGCAATGTCGGTGCGAACGTCGTCGACTCGATCATCGCCACGCGCACCTCACACGGGCGGTACTCGAGCTTCATGGACTTCATCGACGCTGTGGACGTCTCGGTCTGCAACAAGCGGGTCGTGGAGAGTCTCATCAAGGCCGGTGCGTTCGACTCACTCGGTGATTCGCGCCGCGGTCTGGTGTCTATCCACGAGCAGGTCATCGATGCGGCGGTCGACCTCAAGCGAGCCGAGGCCATCGGGCAGTTCGACCTCTTCGGTGGCATGGGCGAGGACTCCGACGACGCGGGTTTGCGGGTCATCCCGGAGATTCCGCTGGGGGAGTGGGAGAAGTCGATTCTCCTGGCCAATGAGCGCGAGATGCTCGGTCTCTACGTCTCGGACCATCCGTTGCACGGACTGGAGCAGGTGCTCGCCAATGCGAGCGACTGCTCGATCGCACAGTTGCACCAGGGTGATCGGTCGGATGGCTCGACCGTGACGGTCGGCGGCCTCGTGACCGGCGTACAGCGCAAGACCACCAAGCAGGGGTCGGTGTGGGCCATCGTCACGCTGGAGGATCTCGACGGCGGGATTGACGTCATGGTGTTCCCCCAGACCTACGCCGCGGTCGGCACCTTGCTCGCCGAGGATGCGGTCGTGCTCATCAAGGGCCGCATCGATCGACCCGATGAGGATGCTCCGCGCATCGTGGCGATGGAGGTGAGCCAGCCGGATGTGAGTGAGGCCGAGTCGGGTCCGGTGCGGTTGAGCGTGGCGGCGGCGCGGTGTATCCCTCCGGTGGTCGAACGGCTCAAGGAGATCCTCGCGGTGCATCCGGGGACCGTCGAGGTGCACCTGCATCTGATGGCCGCCGGGCGCACGACGGTGCTGCGGCTCGACGATCGCCTACGTGTTACGCCCGCCCCTGCGCTCTTTGCCGACCTCAAAGCCTTGCTCGGGCCTGGGTGCCTCGGCTGATGCGACGTTTGGTCATCGGCGTCGTCGCCGTACTCAGCACGGTCGCGCTCGGAGCTCTCCTCGGTTGGCTGTGGGAGACCCTGGCGCCGCGCGTGGTACTCGAGGTGGCCGGTGACGGCAAGGCCTACCCCGAAGGCTTCCAGCCCGAGGGCTACATGGGCGACGACGGTGTCGCGGCAATCCTGTGCGTCGTGGCCGGTCTTCTCGTTGGCCTCGCAGTCGTGCTGCTCGCGCGGCGTGTCGGACGCAACCCGCAGACCACGATGTGGTCACTCGGCATCGTCATCGTGCTCGGCATCATCGGAGCCGTCGTGATGCGTCAGGTAGGTCTTGCACTGGACGACGTCGACCTGCCGGCGGAGTTGGCGGCGGCCCAACCCGGTGATCTGCTGACCTCGCCGCTGAAGCTGCGGATGCCCGGGGTGCTCGTGCTGTGGCCCGCGATGAGTGCCCTCGTGGTGTTCATCGTGGCGCTCAACGACTGGTGGCACGCCCGCCGCTCCGTTGTTCTTACCTGAAGTGTTGCTAACTCCAGGAGTTAGCGACACTTCAGGTAAGAACAACGATGTCGGCCACCTGGGCGGAGGTCAGCGCGACGAGGTCGGCGGGGGCCAAGCCGATATCGAGCCCGCGGCGCCCGCCCGATACATAGATCACCGCGTGCCCCATCGCCGACTCGTCCAGCACGGTGGGCGATGGGGTGCGCTGTCCGAGGGGCGAGATCCCACCCACGACGTACCCCGTCAGCCGCTCAGCCGCTGCGGCCTCCATCATCCGCGCCTTCTTGCCACCTCTCACCGAGGCCAATGCCTTCAGGTCGAGTTTGCCGCTGACCGGCACGATGGCCACCACCGGTGACTCATCGACGATGGCGAGCAACGTCTTGAACACCACGGCCGGGTCGAGCCCGAGTGCGGTGGCCGCCTCCAGCCCGAAGTTGCCGGCGTCCGGGGCGTGCTCGTAGGTGCCGATCGAGTGCTCGACCCCGGCGCGCTGCACGACCAACAGCGCCGGAGTGCCCGCCTGTGCTCGTTTGGCCATCGCCGCGAACTGCCTAGTTGGGGCTGACCTGCTCGCGGGTCAGATCGACCGCGGGCAATGATGGGATCGCCTCGATAAGGGCAATCTCGCGACGGAGGAAGGCGAGTTCGTCGCGCAGTCTTCGGGTGTCGTCGCTTGCCGTGAGGAACTCCTGGCGCATGGGCAGGTCGGCCACTACCGCCGCGGCGACGAGATAGGACAGCACCCGCGGGTCATCAGGCAGATCCTCGTCGTCGGTCTCGGTGAAGATTGATCGGTACGCCGTGAAGGCGTCGATCACCGCCTCGCCCAGGGCATCGGCGGCCTCGCCCGGCGCTTCGTCGAGAATCTCCACCTCGGCGCGCAAGTAGGGGAGTTCGTCGTTCAGCGAGATGATCCGGAAGCGGTCGGTGCCGACCGTGACGATGTCGGAGCGGCCATCCTCCAGGGGTTCGACCTCGCGGAGGGAGGCGAAGGTGCCGACCTCGAACAGGGCATTGACGCCGTCGGCTCCCACCTCGCGTCCGTCCCGGATCGCCACGACGCCGAAGCCGCGATCATCCTCCGGGAGGGTGGAGAGGTCATCGATCAGGCGCCGATAGCGCGGCTCGAAGATGTGCAGAGGCAGCACCAGGCCAGGCACCAGCACGCTCCCGAGAGGGAAGAGGGGGATCAGCCGGGTCTCGCTCATGACGCCAGGCTAGACCGCTCGTGCGTGCCGCGCCGCCCACCGCCCGGATACCACGTGCCGCACACTCCGAGCGGATGTCGAGGGCGGCCGGGGACCGTGTACGGCGCACGACAGCGACCGGCCGGGCCGGGTGGCGTAGCGCGCCGGAAAACCACGTTTTCGGCCCCCCAAAACGTGGTTTTCCGGCGAGAAGACGACCCGGAACCCGGACCAAAGAGTGGTGGCCGCGGGCCCTGAAGGCGCCACCGGGTGCGCGGCGGCCCTCATCGCTTGCACCTACAATTGACGCGTGATTCAGCGCATCGACCTTCGCGGCAGCTCCCTCGACCCGCGCGCCGTACTCCCGCGCGCCGACGTCGATGTCGAGCACGCCACGGCGACGGTCCTGCCGATCATCGAGGACGTGCGAGCGCGCGGCGCCGATGCCGTCCTGGACTGGACCGAGAAGCTCGACGGCATTCGCCCACCGCACCTACGCGTGCCACAGTCGGCCATCGACGAGGCCGTGGCCGAACTCGACCCCGCCGTACGCGCGGCCCTCGAAGAAGCCATCCGACGTGCTCGGCTCGTTCACACCGATCAGGTGCGCCACGACGTCACGACCCAGGTGGTCTCCGGTGGCACCGTCACCGAGCGCTGGGTGCCGGTCTCCCGCGTCGGCCTTTACGTCCCGGGCGGTCGCGCCGTCTACCCCAGCAGCGTCGTCATGAACGTCGTCCCGGCACAGATTGCCGGCGTGGGCTCGCTGTGCGTCGTGTCCCCGGCCCAGCAGGACTTCGGCGGACTGCCACACCCGACCATCCTCGCCGCCTGCGGGCTGCTCGGCGTCCATGAGGTGTACGCCGTTGGCGGCGCTCAAGCGGTCGCCATGTTGGCCTACGGGATCGACCTTCCGGACGGCGATCGCTGCGAGCGCGTCGACATGGTGACCGGCCCCGGCAACATCTGGGTCACCGCCGCGAAGCGCGCGCTCAAGGGCGAGATCGGAATCGACTCCGAGGCCGGGCCCACCGAGGTGGCCATCCTCGCCGACGACACCGCCGATGCCGCGTGCGTCGCTGCCGACCTCATCAGCCAGGCCGAGCACGACACGATTGCCGCCGCGGTCCTGGTGACCACCTCACCCGACCTGGCCGATGCCGTCCAGACTGAGGTTGACACCCAACTCGCCCAGACCAAGCATGTCGAGCGCATCAGCGAGGCCCTGGCCGGCCCGCAGAGCGGCATCGTGCTCGTCGACGACCTTGGGCAGGGACTGCGCGTCATCGATGCCTACGCCGCCGAACACCTCGAGATCCACACCCGCGAGGCACGAGATGTCGCCATGCGCGTGACCAATGCGGGGGCCATCTTCGTGGGCACCTATGCGCCCGTGTCGCTCGGGGACTACTGCGCCGGCTCCAACCACGTCCTGCCCACCGGCGGTTCAGCGGCTCATTCCTCGGGGCTGTCGGTCCAGTCGTTCCTGCGCGGTATCCACATCATCGACTACGACGCGGACGCCCTGGCCGACGTCGCGGACCACGTCGTGGCGCTCGCCCTCGCGGAGGACTTGCCGGGGCACGCGGCTGCGATCACCGTGCGGCGACGGGACTAGCCGGTGGAGTCGCTTCCACAGCCGCGCGATGACCTGCGCGGCCTTGAGCCCTACGGCGCACCGCAGATCGACGTACCGGTGCGGCTCAACACCAACGAGAACCCGTTCGCGCCGTCGGCGGCGATGGCCGAGGCGGTGGGTCGCGCGGTCGCGGACGCCACCCTCGAGCTGAATCGCTATCCCGATCGCGAGGCCGAGGCCCTGCGCGCGGATCTGGCGGACTACCTCGCCGCGGAGTCCGGCGTTCGCGTGCCCGCGGACTGGATCTGGCCGGCCAACGGGTCCAACGAGGTGATGATGCATGTCTTCGGGGCCTTCGGTGGCCCCGGCCGACTCGCGATGGGCTTCGCCCCGACGTACTCGATGTACGAGCAGTACGCGCGAGAGACGTTCACCAACTACCGCACGGTGAGCCGCGGGCCGAACTTCGAACTCGACGCGGCGATGGTCATGGCCGCCATGATCGGTGGCAGCCCGGACATCGTCATCCTCACGTCACCGAACAACCCCACCGGCACCGCGATGCCACTCGACGTCGTCACCGCCACCTGCGCCATGGCCACCGGTGTCGTCGTGGTGGACGAGGCCTACGCCGAATTCCGCCGCCCTGGCACGACGAGCGCCCTCGCGCTGGTCGAGGCCAATCCCAACCTCATCGTGACACGCACCATGAGCAAGGCGTTCGCGCTCGCGGGCGCGCGCATCGGCTACGCCATTGCCCGACCCGAGATCGTCAACGCCCTGCGGATCGTTCGCCTGCCCTACCACCTGTCGACAGTGAGTCAGGCGGTGGCACGTGTCGCGCTCGCTCATCGCGGCGAGTTGCAGGCGCAGGTCGAACTGCTCCGTGCCGAGCGTGACGAACTGGTGCGCTGGCTGCGTGCGGCCGGTCTGTCCGCTGTCGATTCCGACGCCAATTTCGTGCTCTTCGGGCGCTTTTCAGACAGGCACCGCGCCTGGCAGGAACTCCTCGATCGCGGGGTGCTCGTCCGGGAGGTTGGGCCCGAGGGATGGCTACGTGTCACCGTGGGTACCCCGGAGGAGAACGCCGCCTTCCGCGCGGCCCTCGCCGAGGTCTTCTCGTTGGACGGCATGATGGAGCCCGTCGAAGGGAGTGCGGGATGAGTCGCACGGGGCGCGTGGAGCGCACCACCAAGGAGAGCAGCGTGCTCGTTGAGATCGATCTCGACGGCAGCGGAGCGACCGATGTCTCAACCGGTGTGCCCTTCTATGACCACATGCTTTCCCAGCTCGGTAAGCACGGCGGTTTCGACCTCACCGTGCGCACGGTGGGCGATCTCGAGGTCGATGCACACCACACCGTCGAGGACACCGCGCTCGCCCTCGGTACGGCGTTCCGCGAGGCCCTGGGCGATGCGGCGGGCACCCGCCGCTTCGGTGACTCGCTGGTGCCGCTCGATGAGTCGCTGTGCCAAAGCGCGGTCGACCTGTCCGGCCGGCCCTACCTCGTGCACGTCGAGCCGGAGATCGTCGAACTGATCGGCAGCTACGACACGACGCTGACGCGCCACATCTTCGAATCGTTCGTCGCGACCGCGCAGATCACGCTGCATGTGCGCGTGCTCGAGGGACGCAATGCGCACCACGTTGTCGAGGCTCAGTTCAAGTCGTTTGCGCGTGCGTTGCGCGATGCCGTCGCACTCGATGCGCGCGTGGTCGGTGTGCCGTCGACCAAGGGCACGCTGTCGTCCAAGGAATCGGTGGACTCCTGATGGGCTGGTACGCCGTCATGCTGCTGGGCCTCGGTGGATTCCTCGGCGGAGGCTCCTACGCCTTCGCCAAGCAGGGCAAGCGCAATTCCGCCGTCATCCTCGGCGTCCTCGCTGCGATGGCGATCGTCGGTGGCGCGCTCTACGCGTGGGGAGCCGAGTGAGCCGAGTCGTCATCCTCGACTACGGCTCGGGCAATCTGCGATCCGCTCAGCGGGCACTGGAGCGGGTGGGTGCGCAGGTCGAAGTCACGGCTGATGCGGATGCGGTCGCCCATGCTGACGGCCTCGTCGTTCCCGGAGTCGGCGCCTTCGCCGCCTGCATGACGGGTCTGCAGGCGGTCAACGGTCCACGCATGATCGGACGACGGCTCGCCGGTGGTCGGCCCGTTCTCGGGATCTGTGTGGGCATGCAGGTGCTCTTCGAACTTGGCGTCGAGCACGGCGTGACGACCGAGGGCATGAGTGAGTGGCCCGGAACCGTGGAGCGGCTGCAGGCTGATGTCCTGCCGCACATGGGATGGAACACCGTTGCTCCCGCCGCTGGCTCGTCGATGTTCGCCGGGGTGGAGGATGCGTACTTCTACTTCGTCCATTCCTACGGCGTCCTCGACTGGACGCTTCCGCCCAACGAACACATGGCCCCCCCGCTGGTGACCTGGACGGACTACGGGACGCGATTCGTGTCGGCCGTGGAGAACGGTCCGTTGTGGGCGACCCAGTTCCATCCGGAGAAGTCCGGTGATGCCGGCGCGCAGATCCTGCGCAACTGGCTGGGGAGCCTGACCTAGATGGCCAAGGAACGGGCGCGCAAGCGCGCCGAGCGCGAGGCGGCCGCGGCGAAGGAACGCGAGCAGCGGGCCAGGAAACGAGCCCGCAAGGAGCGGGTCGACCGCGCCAAGGCCAAGGTGTCCTCCGCCATCCCGGATCGGCCGAAGGGAACGCCCGGACTCCTCGCCCGTCGTCGTCGACGCCGAATGATGGCGTTCGCACTCGCGATCATCGCGATCCAGGTCGTCGTCTGGCCCTTCCTGCCGAGTTGGGGTGCGCGTTTGCTGCTTCTCGCTCTCACCCTCGTGGCCGCCCCCGTCGTCTGGGTGCTCTCCTTCGGCCGGGTCTAGACGCGTTCCGTCCT
>CAYGMM010000077.1:0-2780 GCA_964351035.1 uncultured Actinomyces sp. | reverse complement strand
TGTGGCGGTGACCATTTTCGCGCTGGGACTCCTGGCAGATGATTGGGGAGCCTTCACCGCTACGGACATCTTGACCGTGGGCTTCTGGGTAGGAGCGGCAGGCCTGTTCATCTCCCAGATCGCTTTCGCGGGTCGCGACGAGACGTCTGGGGCAGCACCGCCGAGGACAGATCCAGGTACCTGACTCGCCTCGGTCGCGTCGAGAAGTCCTATTCCGTCGCCGCCGGCGAACTTTGCAGGCAAACGGTCGCTGAGGGGTCATTTGCCTGCAAAGTTCGGCGTAGGCGGTCAGCGCGGGAGTGCAGGTCGCCCGGTCACCATGTGCCCCCAACGAGGGAGGTCTGAGGCCTGGGTCCGGGGACCCCGTAGGGTGCTCACATGTCCCAGGGCACCCGATTCGAACTCCTTCCCGCCGTCGACATCGCCGATGGCACCGCCGTGCGCCTCGTCCAAGGCGAGGCGGGCACCGAGACCGCGTACGGCGACCCGGTGGCCGCGGCGCAGCAGTGGGTGGATGACGGTGCCTTCTGGCTGCACGTCGTGGATCTTGATCGTGCCTTCGGCCGCGGGACCAACGCCGATCAGGTGGCCGCCATCGTCGCTGCGGTGAAGGATCGCTGCCACGTCGAGGTCGCTGGCGGTATCCGCGACGACGAGTCGCTCAACGCCGCGCTGGCCACGGGGGCACACCGCGTCGTCATCGGGACGGCGGCTCTCGAGCAGCCGGAATGGGTGGCCAGGGTGATCGGCGAACACGGCGATCGCATCGCGGTGTCGCTCGATGTGCGCGGCACCACGCTCGCCGCCCGTGGCTGGACCGAGGAGGGCGGTGACGTCTTCGAGGCCATCGATCGACTCGACGCGGCCGGCTGCGCCCTCTACATCGTCACCGACGTCGAGCGCGACGGGACGATGCACGGCCCGCACTTCCACCTGCTGCATCGCATCTGCAAGCACACGATGACCCCCGTCATCGCCTCCGGTGGCATTGCCAAACTCGAGGATCTGCACAAGTTGACCGAGATGGTCCCCGACGGCATCGTCGGTGCGGTCGTTGGCCGTGCGCTCTACGACGGTGCCTTCACGCTGGCCGAGGCCGTGGCCACCATCGAGCCGCGCTTCGACTTCTGGATGTGGGGGCCTCCGCAGCCGTGAGCCTCGCCGTCCGGGTGATCCCCTGCCTCGACGTCGACGCGGGTCGGGTGGTCAAGGGAGTCAACTTCACCGGGTTGCGTGACGCCGGAGACCCGGTCGAGCTCGCGCGCCGATACGACCTCGCCGGCGCTGATGAACTTGTCTTCCTCGACATCACCGCTTCGTCGGGTGATCGCGAGACCACCTATGACGTCGTACGCCGCACTGCCGATCAGGTGTTCATCCCGCTGACCGTCGGCGGCGGGGTGCGCAGCGTCGAGGACTTCGACCGCCTGCTGCGCGCCGGTGCCGACAAGGTCAGCTTGAGCACCGCCTCGGTGCAGCGACCCGACCTCGTCAGTGAGGCGTCCCGCGTCTTCGGCTCGCAGTGCGTGGTGCTGTCCGTCGACACGCGGCGCTGCGGAGACGCGACCGAGTCTGGGTTCGAGGTGACGACGCACGGGGGCCGCGAGCGCACCGGGATCGATACGGTGGCCTGGGTGCGCCAGTGCGTCGATCGCGGCGCCGGAGAGATTCTGCTCAACTCCATGGACGCCGATGGCACGCGCGAGGGCTTCGACCTCGATCTCATCACCCTCGTGCGCGAGGCCGTGGATGTTCCGGTGATCGCCAGCGGCGGGGCCGGTGCCGTCGGGCATTTCGTACCGGCCGTCGCGGCGGGTGCCGACGCGGTGCTCGCGGCCAGCGTCTTCCACTTCGGCACTATCACGATCGCCGAGGTCAAAGACGCCCTATCGGCGGCGGGCTATCCGGTGCGACCGGCCGATGCGGAGGTGGCGTGATGTCCGACGGCGATCGCGTCTACGCCCCCGTCTTCGATGACCGCGGACTCATCCCCGTCGTCGTGCAGCAGGCCGGCAGCGGTGAGGTGCTCATGCTGGCCTGGATGGACGCCGAGGCACTGCGCCGCACCCGCGAGACCGGTCTGGCGACGTACTGGTCACGTAGCCGTGGGGAGTACTGGGTCAAGGGTGAGACGTCTGGCCACACGCAGCACGTGCGCGACATTCAACTGGACTGCGATGGCGACACGATCCTGCTCATCGTGGATCAGGTCGGCGCGGCCTGCCACACCGGATCGCGCACCTGCTTCGAGCCGCTGGGGGAGTCGTGAGCGAGCGCCGCGCCTGGGGGTTCCCCCTGCCGGCACCCGGCGGGTCGGCGCCTGACCTCGAACGCTTCCGCGAGTTGGCGCCCGGCCGTCGGGTCATTCCGGTCGTGCGCCGTCTGCTCGCCGACGGTGAGACCCCCGTCGGCCTCTATCGCAAACTCACCGGCGAGCGGCCGGGCACCTTCCTGCTTGAATCGGCCGAACATGGCCGCGCCTACTCCCGCTACTCCTTCGTGGGAGCGCACTGCAGCGCCATGCTCACCGAGGTCGAGGGGCAGGCGGCCTGGTGGGGCGACCCGCCGTACGACGTTCCTCGGGGCGGGGATCCACTCGAGGCGCTGCGCCAGACAATCGAGGTCCTGCGCACGGACCGGCCCGAAGGCCTGCCCCCGCTGACCGGCGGCATGGTCGGCTACCTGTCCTACGACGGCGTACGCCGATGGGAGCGCGTCCCCGACGACAACCCCGACGAGCTCCACATCCCCGAACTCGGCTTCCTCCTCGCGACCGACCT
>CAYGMM010000076.1:263-10903 GCA_964351035.1 uncultured Actinomyces sp. | reverse complement strand
GCCCCCGTAGCTCAGGGGATAGAGCGCCGGTTTCCGGTACCGAAGGTCGCAGGTTCGAATCCTGCCGGGGGCGCCCGATCCCTATGCTGCCTAGATGCCCCCCACCGCGCTGACCGAGCGCCAGCGGCGACGCAATCGCCTGTTCACCACCAGCGGTGTCATCATCGAGTGGTACGACTTCATGGTCTACGGACTGCTGGCCACCACCATTCAGCAGGTCTTCTACCCCAGCGAAGATCCCACGATCGGGCTCATCCTCACCTTCGCCACGTTTGCCGTCGGCTATCTCGCCCGTCCGATCGGCGGCCTGGTGATCGGCCGTCTCGGCGACACGAGGGGTCGCAAGTTCGCCCTCGTCCTGTCGACGACCCTCATGCTCATCCCACTGTTCGTCACCACGCTGCTGCCGACCTACGACCAGATCGGGATCCTCGCGCCCATCCTGCTCACGCTCATGCGCCTCATGCAGGGGTTCTCCGTCGGCGGTGAGTACTCCGGCGCGCTCACCGCCCTCAGTGAGTCCGCGAGCCAGTCCGGGCGCGGCCGAAGCGTCTCACTCGGACTCGCCACCGCCATGGGCGGCAATCTGCTCGCCGCCCTCGTCGTCTTCGCGACCACCACGATCTGGGGCCAGCAGGCTCTGGCGGAGGGCACCTGGCGCATCCCCTACGCGATCGGATTCATCCTCGCGATCGCCGCGGTGCTCATGCTGCGCAAGATGCGCGAGACGGAGTCTTTCGAGGAGGCCGCCGAGCACGGCGCCACCGGGGCACCTATCCGGTTCCTCTTGCGCACCTACCCCGCCGCGACTTTGCTCATGCTCGCACTCGCCACCTGGAGCGGAGTTACCGTCTACACGCTGGTCGCGTGGATGCCGTCCTACCTTGAGACGTCGGTGGGTCTCAGTGACGGCCGCGCCGATCTCGTCTCGGCACTCATCTCCGTCATCTACATCGCCCTCATCATGCCCGTGGCCACCCTCGGCGACCGGCGCGGCCGACGTCCGCTCATGATCGGCGCCGTCATCGCGTACGTCGTCCTCGCGATCCCGGCGATCATGCTCCTGAACGCCGGCACCGTGATCGCCGCCATCCTCGCCATCGCTGTCCTCGCCACCCTGCAGACGTTCGTGGACTCAACGACGACAACAGAGATGACGCAACTGGTACCCACGAAGGTCCGCTACACCGGACTGGCCCTCACCTACAGCCTCGGCATGATCATCGGCAGTTTCACTCCAGCACTCGAGGAGTCACTGCTCGGCACGACGGGCAGCACTCTCGTGCCCGCATTCGTCCTCATCGGTATCGCCATCCTCATCGTGCCCGTCCTGGCGATCTTCCCCCGCCACGTGCTGCGCGCCCAGGCCGAGGACGCGCACGAGCTCGTCGGCTGAAGTCACCACGCCGCGTGGTGTCTCGCACTAGCGTCGCCCCAGCAACCGCGTTGAATCGCCCGGCGAAAGGATCCCCATGACCGCACGCGATCGACTCGACCCGGAGACTCGCGATGGGCTCGACCTCTTCCTCGCCGCCGTACCCGGTGGATTCGGGGCGATAGCCGACATCGTGCAGCGCCGCGCGGTCGCCGCCGAGTTCCTCGAACTCACCACGGCGGGCCTACCGCCCAACGATCAGGTCATCAGCGAAGACCGGATCATCCCCGGTCCCGCGGACAACCCCCAACTCCGCGTGCGCACCTACATCCCGGCCGAGGCGACGGGCGTCCGGCTGCCGGGCATCCTCGCTATCCACGGCGGCGGCATGATCATGGGCAGCGTCGAAGCCGAGCACCTGCGCGCCGAAGTGCTCTGCGAAGCGGTCGGTGCCGTCGTCGTCTCCACCGACTACCGCAAGGCACCCGAGCATCCCTACCCCGCGGGGCCCGATGACTGCTACGCCGCACTGAACTGGATGGTCGATCACGCCGACGAGTTGGACATCGACCCCACGCGGATCGCCGTCTACGGCGGCAGCGCGGGTGGCAACCTGGCCATCAGTACGACGCTGCGAGCGCGTGACCTCGCGGGCCCCACGATCGCCTACCTCATGGCCCCGTACCCGATGCTCGACGATCGCAACGCCACACCGTCCAGTCACGAGATCACCGACCTCGGCGTGTGGGACCGAAGCACCAACGTCCAGGCCTGGAACTGGTACCTGAAGGACCAATCCCCTGATGCGTACGCCGCACCCGCCCATGCCGAGGAACTCTCGGGCCTGCCCCCTACCTTCATCGACGTCGGCACACTCGACGCCTTCCGCGACGAGGACATCGTGTTCGTCGGTCGCCTCGCGGAGGCCGGCGTGCCCATTGAGTTCCACCTCTACCCCGGCGCCTTCCACGCCTCCGAGGTATTCGCACCGAACGCCGAACTCAGCCAGCGGATCATCGCCACACGGATCGCCGCGCTGCGACGCGCACTGCACGACTGACCGACACGCGGAAGTAACATCGGTCAGTGCTCGCCGCGTGGGAAGTCATGGCCATTGCGGCCGTGGCGATTCTCCTCATCGGTGAGTTTGTCCGACGCGTGCATGGGCCTCGTGCCGCACTGGTCATGCTCGCACTGGCCGGAGCCGCACTTGCCGTGGTGTGGATCGCGTACGAAGTGTGGCCGCTCGAACAATGGCGACGCAGCAATCTCGCGGTCGGACTGGCCATCTTCGCTCTACCCGCCCTGACCGGCGTCATCATCGCCCGACGACGAGGCCAACTCACGCCTGCGGCAGTGGGTTACCTCGCCGTCCTGTGGGCGACGCCGGCGGTCCTGCTCCACCTGAGCCAACTTCGCCTCTTCGACAACAGTGACGATCCGTCGTTCGCGCACTCCATGTGGTGGGCCGCCGTCACCCTCACGATCTACATCGTCGTGCCGGTCGCCTACGCCCTCCTCACCGGCCAGGCCATCCGGTCCTATGGGCTCTCCCTTGGATTTGTGCGATCCGAAGCGGTCTTCATCGCCCTGATCGCACCGGCGATTGTCGTCCTCGTCTGGTTGGTCTCCTCCGATGAGCGCTTCCTGCGCACGTACCCGTTCTATGACTACGAGTCCGGCGGTGATGGCGCGATCGGCAAACTCATCGTCTTCGAGTTGGCCTACGGCGCGACGTTCGTCGCCCTCGAGTTCTTCTTCCGCGGCTTCCTCGTCTTCGCCGGTCAACCAGTGCTTGGCGTACACGCGGTCCCGGTGATGGCCTTCGCTTACTGCCTGCTCCATCTCGGCAAACCCATGCCCGAGTGCGCCTCCAGCCTCATCGGCGGTCTCATCCTCGGGTACGTCGCGCTGCGGCTGCGGTCCATCGCTGCCGGTGTCGTCGCCCACCTGACGATGGCGTGGGGCATGGACGCCTTTGTGGTCGGGCGCCAATAGGCGATCAGGACTGCTTGACCACCGCGGCCAACGCCGCCCCGAACTTCGGCGTCATCCCCAGGAATCCGGCGAGCATCGCCGCGTCTGCGGTGCGGCCGTGCAGCAGTCCGAGCACGGTGCCGTAGGCACGGGCGCGACGGCGACGGCCACCCAGATCGACCTTGGCACCCTTGGGCAGGGCGCGTGCTCGGCTCCACGCCCGAGCGATATTGCCCTCCGGGCTCGTGGTCCACCCCAGCATCTCCGGCGGCACGAGCGGTAGGGACTCCCGCGCGAGCAGGACACGCTGCAGGTCCGAACCGTGACGCCACGCCCCCACCCGCGCCTCTAAAGGCGTGGGACCCGCTGGCAGTGCTTCGAGCACGATCACGTCATCGCGCTGACCGGCGAGCAGGACCATGAGGCGTCCAGCATCGTCGGCCACCGCGTCGGCGACGGCGTAGTGCGCGATCAACTGCGCCACCGGTTCGGTCACCGTCTCGCGGTAGTGAGCGAGTTCGCGATCGATCCCGTCGGCGTCCTCAACATCGGAGTCCCACCGGCGTGCCACGCGATCACGGCGCAGGATCGGCTCGTCACCAGCCTTCACCAGGCGCTCTTGCGCGGCCTCGGCACTCGACCCGGTCGCCTCTCCGGTCGCCCGGGCGGCCAAAGCGATGGCGCGCTCGTTGCGCGCGTGCAGCGGGGCGTGCGCCAGCGACGTCACGGCCCGCCGGTACCCCTCGGCGAGGTCGGGGATGACACGGTTGCCGTCCTGCTTTGCCACGCGTCGGGCCAGCGCCACGACGTCCTGCTCCCACGGTCCGGGCAGCGCGCTGTCGACGTCGGTGATGTCGAGCAGCGAGATGTCGGCGTTGGCCGTGACCGGCATCATCGAACCGACACCCGCCTCCCCTACCAGCCATGCGTCGATCCCCGACGAGGCCGACGTCAGCGCCTCGGTGAATCCGATGTCCTTGCGCCGCAGTCGACCAAGATGCTCGCGCTCGGCCGAGGAAGGCGTCACGGGCACCCTGGGCGGATCGGCGTACTCGCGCAAGGGTGCGGGGGGCGGCATCTCACTCATCTTCTGACTCCCGACTGCCAGACGTGACCGATGGCACTTCGGACCGTATCGGTTGCGAGGTACGTCGAATCCACATGGGCCGTCAGGGCACGCCCGGCCGTGCTCAGAATCTTGGGAAGTGCTTCCGCGGGCGACGCCTCCCCACCGATCATGGGGACGAACGCGTCGT
Source organism: uncultured Actinomyces sp. (assembly GCA_964351035.1). Classification (GTDB taxonomy): domain Bacteria; phylum Actinomycetota; class Actinomycetes; order S36-B12; family S36-B12; genus Mxb001. The sequence goes on along the minus strand of CAYGMM010000076.1, from coordinate 6,295 downwards.
GTGCCGCGGGGAAACGCGGATGAAGGCCGCGACCGAGTGGCACGGGGTCGAGCAGATGGACGACGTTCAGCCAGCCACCCACACGGTCGTAGGGGAAGGCGTCGGCTATAGGAAGGTCGCCGTGAACGGCCTCGTGTCCCAAGGGACTGCCGACGGTGACGAGCAGATCGAGTTCGACGCGCGGGTCGAGCAGCAGATCCAGCGCCACCACCGAACCCAGCGAATGAGCGATGAGCACGCGCGGCCGTGCTGCCATGAGCACGGACGGGAGCACGCGGTGGGCCACCGCATCTCGACGTTCGGCATCGTCGAGATAGCGACCCAACTGATCGAGGCCGAAGAGCGAGCTGCGGATGAGCTTGGCCAACGGGAGTCGGGTCGACAGGTCACCGGGCCGAGGCAGTCCCGACGGCCAGGACAACCCCTCGGGCAACGCATCGCCATCGCGTCGCACCCGCTCGCCGAGGTCACGCTGACGGTCGAGGTAGCGCAGTCGTGCCTGGTCGTTGACAGGGGCCGTGTCGCGCGGCCGCCGGCCACGCCGCCTCAGCGTCGCCTCGGGGCGTAGGAGATCGGCGTAGGTCGGGGCGGTGAGCGCCACACCGGCTCCTACATCGGCCAACGGGCGGGCCCAGTCCGAGCGCACGCCACCGACTCCGTGCAGGAAAACGATGGACCCGGCCGCGCTCACCTCAGCAGCGTACGTCGGCGTACCGACGGTCGCGCATCGCCGCACTCAAGGGTCGTCGCTGGGCCGCGGAGATCGGTGCCGGACCGACACCACAGAGACAGGTGAGAACAGAGAAATCGCATGTGACTGCGGTGGTCAAAGTTGCTCGAAAAAGTGCGCGAAACCCCTTGTGGGTGCTTGCTTTCGGGGGGTAGAACTATCCCACCGACCGGGCAACCGGAAGGTGCGGGAAGCCGAAGAGGTGACCAGGTGCAAGCCGGGTCACGGGCAACCGTCCGAGGCAAGTGCCTTGGCTCGGACCTTGAGGCTCGACGCGGATGGGCAAGCGGGTGGTTTCGGCCACCGCGGCGGCGCCCCGGCAACGGGTGCGACGGGCGCAGGCAGGCACGCCAGCGTTCCTCCGAAAGGAGAGCCGCAGAACGCGCCGATCCAAGGGCAAGGCCCCTCGAACTCATACTTCGAGGGGCCTTCTCCTTGTCTAGGGCATTCCCGTGGCCAATGGGTGGCGCCACGCCGAACAACGGCTGTCGATTCGGGGGATTTCACATCCGGCAGCAGCCGGCAGGGGGACGGCGAATTCACCCGTCGTAGTACGCCGACAGCCGCGCGAAGCCCTCGTCGATCGAGACCCGCGGTGACCACCGAAGGCCCGCGCGTACCTCGCGCTGGTCGAACCAGTGCGCCGTCGCCAACTGCTCGGCGAGGAACGACGTCACCGGCGGCTCTCCCTCGCGGCCGGTGCGCTCCCACCATTCCTCGACGACGCGACCCCCCGCCTTCGCGACGGCGTACGGCACCTCGCGGCTCGGTCCACCAGCACCACCGGCACGCGCAATGCGCGTGATCATCTCCACCACCGTGCGCGGCTCTCCGTTCGAGATCACGAAGGCGCGGCCGCGCACCGCGGGATCATCCGCACGACGCACAGCAGCCGCGATGGCCTCACCGGCGTTGTCGATGTACGTCGTGTCGATCAGTGCCGCTCCCGAACCGATCGTCACCAGACGCCCGCTGCGGGCCCGGTCGATGATGCGTTCGGTCAACTGGCTGTCGCCCGGACCCCACACCAGGTGCGGTCGCACAACGACCACCGCGAAGTCATCGGTGTTCGCCTGCAGCGCCAGCAACTCTGCCGCAGCCTTGCTTCGCGCGTAGTGCCCTCTCGCCGCTTGGGGATCTGCCTGGCCCGCGGGGGCGCCCACGAGAGCACGACCGGCATGTGCCACCGACGGCGACGACACCATGACCAGTCGACCAACGCCCGCGGCCCGTGCGGCCTCGATCACCGCCGCCGTACCCACGATGTTGATGCGCTCGTATTCCTCCCACGGCCCGACGATGTCGACGCGAGCGGCCGCGTGCACCACCGCATCGGCTCCGCGGAAGGCAGCGATGAGTTCATCAACGCCTGCGGTGATGTCCGCGCGCACCTCTCCCACACCCAGCGAGCGCAGGGATTCACTGATCGCACCGCGCTGGAGGCTCGTGACGGCGCAATCCTCGTCCACGAGCGCCCGAGCCGCCGCTCCCCCGACGACGCCACCACCGCCGGTGATGACGATGCGATCAGCCATCGTCACCGTCTCCGGCCAGCAGGTTGGCCACGTCGTCCGCTACGCGCGCGCGATCCACCTTCGATCGATGGCGCACGTCGACCGGGATCTCGCGCATGGTCAGGACCGCCGCGACATCGACGCCGGTCGCCGCGCGCACGGCTTCGCGCACGCGCATGGTGAGGTCCACATCCGCGGTGCCGAGCGCCGGTCCGGGCCTTTGCAGCACCACGGCCACGGCCTGGGTCCCCGCGGGCCCGACACCCACGCACGCCGAGAGGTCAGCCTCCGCCGCCCGCTGCGCAGCGAGTTCAATGCCCACCGGGGTCACCGGCCCATCAACGGTGGTGATCACGTGAGCGAGCCGACCCTCGACCCAGAGCCGCCCCTGATCGTCCAGATGCCCCACATCGCCTGTGCGATGCCACCCGCGCGGCGTGTCCGCCCGGTCCTGCACGCCCCAGCGGCGGTCATAGCGATCACGCATCCATGGCGCGCGCACCACGATCTCACCGGCGATCCCGGCGTCCGTCGTCGTGTCATCGGCCGACGTGCCATCGCTGGCAAGCGGCGCGATGGCGACATCGACGCCGTCCAAGGGCCGACCCACCAGCACACCCGCACCCTCGGCGGCCGACAACTCGGCCAGGTCGGTGGCCGTCAGCGGGAGCGCCTCGGTCATGCCATACGGCGTACTGCATCGCGCGGTCGGCACCAGCGCCGCGGCCTGGGCCAGCAACTCCACGGGAACCGGCGCCCCGGCAACCAGGATCTCCCGCAGCGTTTGCAGACTCGCCCGCTGATCGGCGGTGAGGAAGTCGGTCGTCGAGACGATTCCGCGTAGACCGGTCGGTGACGCCCACATCAACGTGCCACCGACCGCCGCCGTGGCTTCGGCGAACGACACCGAGGTCAGCGTCGACGCATCCGTCAGATCCATATCCGGGATGGCCGAGGCGATCCCGAGCGCCGGGCCGAGCACCGCCCACGGTGCAAAGGCCGCGACGAGCGCGTCGGACTCGGTGATGTCGTACGCCGACCGCAGCGCTTCGCGCAGGGCACGCAGTCGACCCTGCGTGTAGACGACACCCTTCGCCGGTCCGGTGGCGCCGGAGGTGAAGGCCACCAAGGCGTCGGCGGAGGCATCGGGAGTCTGCGGCATGACCACACCGACTTCTTCACGTCCGCGACGCGCCACTTCGGACAAGGTTGCGTCAGCGCCGAGCAGTCGCGCCGCCGCACCCGGGCGGCCGACGAGGAACCGACGACCGGGGATCTCCAGAGTTCGGGCCAGCCCGAGGCCGGCAGGGATGCCGATGACGTGGGTGGGTTCGGCCGAACGCAACGCACGGCGCATGCCGCGCAGTCCCAGCCCCGAGTCGGCCACGACAACGACGGCTCCGATGCTCCACGCCGCGTACACGGACGCGATGAGGTCCGGACCCGGTGTGACCAGCAGGGCCACGCGGTCACCCGGGGCCACACCCCAGGCGACCAACCCTCGGGCGATCTCGTTCGTGCGTCCAGCGAGGCGCTGCCAGCTGACCCGCAAGTCCGAGCGCATGTCGGCAATGGCGACACTGGCATCCTCCGCACGCTGGCGCAGGCCCGCATTCATGTCAGGGAGGTCGGCACCCACGGATTGCACGGACGAGCGACGACCTTCGCGTAGCCGACTGATCCACGTGATGATGTCCGGGATGCAGCGCGCGTCGTCCTCCGTGACGAGGTGACGCGCACCCTCGTAGCGATGCACATCCGCGTGGGGCATGCGCGCGACGAGATCGCGCAGGTAGCGGTCGGAGAAGACCGGATCATCGGCTCCCCACGCCAAGAAGACCGGTACGTCGGCCAAGTGCGTGACGCCTTCGGCGATGCCATCAAGGGTCGGAGCGCTCGGGTGATCTACCTCGAGGGGGATGTCGGCGACGAAGTCCATGACAGCGGCGCGATCCTCCGCGCTCGTGTACGGCGCGGCGTAGGCGTCGATGACATCGCGCGGCAACTGACGCGACAGGGCCGTGGTGCCGCGCACGAATGCGCGACTGCCCCGGGTCACCCATGGCAGCAGGGCGCGTGACCGAGCAAGTCGGATGAGCCCGGGTGTGCGCGCACCCTCTGGCTGATGCACCGCCGTGTTGGTGAGCACCACACCGACCACCAGATCGCGATGCTCCAGCACCCAGCCGAGCGAGATCGGGCCACCCCAGTCATGCGCGACCGTCACGACCGGGCCGGCGACATCCAAGGCGTCCGTCAGGGCGCCGAGATCGGCGACGCGATCGGCCAGCCGGCGGGGTTCGCCCCGGGACGAAAAACCCATGCCCAGGTGATCGACCGCGATGATCCGCCACGTGGGCGGGGCCTCGGCGAGCAATCGTCGCCACAGGTAGGACCAGGTGGGGTTGCCGTGAACGGCGAGGACGGTGACCTCAGGCGTCCCTTGCGCGGGACGCTCCAGCACATGCATCGTGCCGCGGCCGGGCAGGTCAACCAATCGAGACCATGCCGGATCCAGTCCGGGCAGATCCGTCGGCGGCAAGTGTGCGGCCGTCATCGCGGTTACCAGACGATTTCGATGATGCTGGCGTTCAGGCCCGAGCCGATGCCGAGGCACCCGATCCGATCGCCGGAGGTCAACTCTCCCGACTGCAGGGCGAGTGTCACCGGGATCGACGCCGGTCCGATGTTGCCGTACATCGGGAAGGTGAGGGGGACGCGCTCAGGGTCGATGCCCAGCGCCCCGCACACCGCCTGCGTGTGCACATTGGAGACCTGGTGGATCACGTAGCAGTCGAGGTCGGACCAGTCGAACTCCTCCGCGGCCTCCTTCCACAGTTCCCCGGAGAGCTGCAGACCGGCTTCAAGCAGCGCGCGCGAGTCGGTCACCATGCGATTCATGTCGCCCACGCAGATGCGGTGATGCTCGGTGGCCGCGCGCGACACACCACCCACGAGTCGATGCCCGTCGGGGTGTGCCGACGCCCGACCGAGCACCATCGCGGCCCCACCGGATCCCAGCGTGAGGGAGGCGAAATCTTCAAAGACATTGGCCACGGTGGCGTCGGGCCCCTGCAGTCGAGCGATGGTGCGCTCCTGCAGTTCGCGTGATCCCTCGCCGTCGACGATGAGTGCGTAGTCGATCTGGCCAGCGTCGATCAAGGTGCCGGCAAGGTGCATGCCGTTGACGAACCCGAGGCAGGCATTGGAGAGGTCGAAGTTGATGCAGTGCGGCGGCAGGCCGAGTTGGTGATGGACGTCGACGGCCGCGGAGGGTTCCAGATGCGCGCGCGAGACGGCGGTGTCGACCAGCAGTCCGATGGCCCCCGGCTCGATGCCCGCGGCCTCGATGGCCTTGCGACCGGCCATCGCCGCCGCGTCCGCGAAAGACACTCCCTCGGGCCACCAGCGCCGCTCCTTGATTCCGGCCAGGCCTTCGAGGAGACCGGGGCGCACCTCGAGCCGCGCGTACGTGTCGGCGAGTTGCTCATCGATCCATGCAGACGTCACCGCGGTGGGGGCTTCGACCTGCTCCACCGACAAGATGGCAGTGTCCTGGAACCTGAAGGTGGCATTGCGGGCCTGCGGCTGCGTCATAGGTCCCTTCCCGGCGCTCGCTGCGCCTTTCACGCAAGGGACGAGTCTGTCACGGGCCTTCGCTCTGGGCGCGCCCGGCTGGACGCCGGACCGCGGACCGGCCGTGGCGCCGCACTGAGCGACCGCCCTAGTCTGAGGCCATGAGCGCACCCGACGCCTGGTGGCGTGATGCCGTGGTCTATCAGGTCTAC
>CAYGMM010000076.1:0-253 GCA_964351035.1 uncultured Actinomyces sp. | reverse complement strand
GGCGTCATCTCCCGCCTTCCCTACCTCGCCGCGCTCGGCGTCGACGCCATCTGGCTCTCCCCCTTCTACCCCTCACCGCAACTCGACGCTGGCTACGACGTCGCCGATCCGCGCGGTGTCGACCCACGCTTCGGCACGATCGACGATGCCCAACGCATGATCGACGAGGCACACGCTCGCGGCCTCCGCGTCATCGTGGACCTCGTTCCCAATCACTTCTCAACGGCGCACCCCTGGTTCCACGAGGCACTCG
>CAYGMM010000075.1:0-11032 GCA_964351035.1 uncultured Actinomyces sp. | reverse complement strand
TTTGATCTGGACGAGGTGTGTGGCTGGGTCGAGCAGCGCTTCGAGCAGCAGTACGCCCCGATCATCTGCGTCGCCGAGGGCGCCCTGCCGAAGGACGGCGACCTGATCACCAAGGACGCCACCGTCGATGCCTTCGGGCACGTCAAGCTCAGCGGCATCGGTGATTGGTTGGCCGGCGCCATTGAGCAGCGCACCGGCAAGGAGTCGCGCGCCGCGGTCCTCGGGCACATCCAACGCGGTGGCACGCCGACGGCGTTCGACCGGGTACTTGCCACCCGCTTCGGCCTCAATGCCATCGACGCGGTCAAGGACGGGGACTCGGGCAAGATGGTGGCCCTGCGCGGTACCGACATCGTGCGCGTGCCGCTCGCGGACGCGACCGGGGAGCTCAAGACCGTGCCGATCGCCCGCTACGACGAGGCCAAGGCGTTCTTCGGCTGACCGCTCCGGGGCGTCGTCCCCGAGTGCGCACCGCGTACCCTGTCACCCATGTCCGAGATCGTTTGGCCTGATCTGCCTGCCGTGCAACAGCCGGTGTGGCCCGATGAGGCTGCCCTGCATGCCGCCCTTGCCGAGCTCCGTGTCCTGCCCCCGCTGGTGTTTGCCGGCGAGTGCGATCTGCTGACCGAGCGGCTCGGGCAGGCAGCCCGAGGTGAGGCATTCGTGCTCACCGGGGGCGATTGCGCCGAGACCTTCGCGGCGAACACGGCCGACTCGATTCGGGCCCGTCTGAAGACGGTCCTGCAGATGTCGGTGGTGCTCACCTACGCCGCGTCGCTGCCGGTGGTCAAGCTCGGGCGCGTGGCCGGCCAGTACTTCAAGCCGCGGTCGAAGTCCATTGAGGTGCGGGACGGCGTTGAACTCACCAGCTACCTCGGTGACGCGGTCAACGCGATCGAGTTCGATCCGGCCGGGCGAGTGCCCGACCCGGCTCGTCTGCTCAAGGCCTACCACGCCTCCGGTGCGGCGCTGAACCTCATTCGCGCGTTCACCCAGGGCGGCTACGCCGATCTGCGTCAGGTGCATGCGTGGAACCAGGACTTCGTACGCGAGTCCGTGGCAGGGCAGCGCTACGAGCGCCTTGCCGCTGACATCGATCGTGCGCTGGCCTTCATGCAGGCATGCGGCGCTGATCCGGAGGAGTTCACGCGTGTCGAGTTCTACGCCGCCCATGAAGCCCTGAGCCTGGACTACGAGCGGGCGTTGACGCGCACGGACTCGCGGACCGGTCTGCCATACGACGTCTCCGGTCACTTCCTATGGATCGGTGAGCGCACGCGGCAACTTGGTGGCGCTCATCTGCATTTCGCGTCCACGATTCGCAACCCCATCGGCATGAAGGTTGGGCCGACGGCGTCTCCCGACGAGGTGCTCGAGGCGGTGGAGATCCTTGACCCCGATCGCGTGCCCGGGAGACTGAGCCTGATCACGCGCATGGGCGCGGGCAAGGTGCGCGACGTACTCCCGTCGATCGTGCAGAAGGTGGAGGCCAGCGGGCATCCGGTGCTGTGGATCTGTGATCCCATGCACGGCAACACCTTCGAGGCCGGAAGCGGCCACAAGACGCGATCCTTCGATGACGTGGTCGGTGAGGTCGAGGGCTTCTTCGAGGTGCATCGCCAACTCGGGACGGTGCCGGGCGGCATTCACGTGGAACTCACCGGTGACGACGTCACCGAGTGCGTGGGTGGCAGCACTGGTCTCGCTGAGCATCAACTCTTCGAGCGCTACGAGACCGCGTGCGACCCTCGACTCAATCGCGAGCAGTCGCTGGAGTTGGCGTTCCTCGTCGCGGACATGCTCCTGAAGCGCTAGCCCTCGTCGTTCGAATTGCTGGTCCGGCCAGGAGGTGGCCGGCGTGCCTCTGTGAGGGGCAGGATGGGCCCATGATCGGATCGATGCCAGCGCCGCTGTACGCCGTACGCACGACCGGCATCGTCTGCCGTGTCGGCTGCGCCAGTCGATCACCGCGGCCGGAGAACGTGGTCTGGGTGCGCGACCTCGATGATGCGCTCGCCCAGGGTTTTCGGCCGTGCCGTCGTTGCCGTCCGGACGGCGCGCATCCCCAGGAGGACTTCCGCCGGCGAACTGTTGATGCCGCCCTCGGCATGATCCGCCTCGGTCGCACCGTAGAAGAAGCCGCAGCGGCCCTGCACATCAGCGATCGTCACCTGCGGCGACTAGTCCGTCAGGAGACCGGCAAATCACCTCGGGAGGCCGCGTGACATCGCGTCGCTTCGCTCGACTGCTCAGCACCTCGATTCGTACGCCGTGGCGTCCGATCGGCGTCATCGCCGATGAGGATGGTGTCGTCGTCGCATCGTGGTTCGGTGAGGCGCGTGCGTCGGATATCGCGCATGTCGATCCGGCGACGGCTCACCGGGTACGGCGGATCGAGGGGGTCACCGACGCCGTGCAGGCCTGGGTTGACGGTGACGTCGATGCGATCTTGCAGGTGCCCGTCGACCAGCCCGGCGGAGAGTTCCAGCAGGCCGCATGGGCGGCAATGCGCGACGTGCCGGGGGGCACCACGGTCTCCTACGCCGAACTCGCGGAGATGGCCGGACGTCCTCGGGCAGTGCGAGCTGCGGGGACGGCGTGCGCGCTGAACCACGTGGCGCCGTTCGTGCCCTGTCACCGGATCATCCATACCGATGGTTCGATCAGCGCCTATGGTTTTGGCCCCGAACTCAAGGTGCTCCTCCTCGAGCACGAGGGCGCCATCCTGTGATTTCTTTCGTCTTGTTTGCAGTTGCCGCGGGCAAATCGCCCACAAAACCACGGCAACTGCAAAGAAGGTGAAGGGGTTGGCCTAGATGATGGTGATGGTGACGGTGCTGCCGTAGGGCAGCAGCGTGCCTCCGGACGGATCCTGGGAGATCACGCGGCCGAGCGGCGTGATCGGCGGCTCATTGACGTCGACGTTGAAGCCGAGGTAGACCAGCGTGTCGATCGCGTCCTGCTTGAGCATGTCCACCAGGTAGGGCACCTCGACCGGCGGCGGACCCTTGGACACGAGCAGCTCAACGGTGCCGCCGACGTCGACCTTCTCGCCCTTGCCCGGGGTGGATGAGATGACCTGGCCGAGGGAGTACTCCGAGGAGTAGTCCTCGGTCACCGTCACGACGAGGCCCTCAGCCTCCAGTTGCGCACGTGCCTCCTCGACCGGCGTGCCCGCGAGTCCCGGAATCTTCACCGGCTTGGGACCCTTGGAAATCACCAGGTCCACCACGCTGTCGCGTTTGAGTTCGGCGCCGGCCGCCGGATCTTGCGAGATGACATCGCCGACGGGCACCGTGGCGTCCCACTCCTCAGTCACCGAACCGAGCGCCAGGTTGGCCTCTTCGAGTGTGTTCGTCGCGGAGGCAAGCGGGGCCCCGCGGACGTCGGGTACCGCGTAGCGCTCTGGCCCGAGGGACAGCACGACAGAGACGGACGTTTGGGCGGCAACGGTGGTGCCCGGCTCGGGATCGGCCGAGATGATGAGCCCCGCATCAACGGTCTCGCTGTATTCCTCGCCGGCCACCGTGAGGGTGAGTTCCACCTGCTTCAAGGCAGCGGAGGCGTCGGACTCGGTCATGCCGATGATGCCGGGTACGTCGACCTGCTTGCCCGGCCCTTCGGCGAGGTACCAGCCAGCGGCGGCAGCGCCACCGGCCGCGAGCAGCAGGAGCACGATGGCAATGATCCAGCCGCGGCCACGACGCCGACGACGGGGTGGCTGACCGCCCGCTGCCTCGCCCGGTTGCACCGGGCGGGTGGTCACCGCCGGCGTGGGCGTCACGCCGGCGGCAGCCGCGAGGGCCAACTCTTCGGTCACGATGAGCGTGTCCTGGGTCTCCTTCGCCAGTGGAGACGGCGGGGGGAGTGTCTTGCGGACGCGGCGTACGTCGGCGAGGAAGGCCCGACAGTCGGGATAGCGCATGGCCGCATCGCGACGGGTGGCGGTCGCGACCAACGCATCGACGTCCGGGGGGATGTCGCGTCGGATCGACGAGGGGGCTGGCACGTCGGCGTTGACGTGCTGGTAAGCGACGGTGAGCGGGTTTTCTGCGGCGAATGGAACCTGCCCGGTCACCATCTCGAACAGGCAGATCCCGGCGCCGTAGACGTCGGACCGTGCGTCGGCGTCGCCATGCTCCACGTGCTCGGGGGAGAGGTAGGCGACAGTGCCGATGAGCATGCCCTGGGTCGCGCTCGTGACGTTGGTGACCGCGCGCGCTAGGCCGAAGTCGGTGACCTTCACGCGACCGTCATCGGAGATAAGGATGTTCTCGGGCTTGACGTCGCGGTGCACGAATCCTGCGTCGTGCGCGGCAGCGAGCGCCTCGAGAACGGGATCAATGATCGTGAGCGCCTGTGCGGGGCTGAGGACGTGGTACTCGCGCAGAACATCGCGCAACGTACGACCTGGGACGTACTCCATCGCGAGGTAGGGGAGTCCATCGGCGTCACCCTGGTCGAACACGCTGACAACGTGGGGGTGGCTGAGCTGGGCGGCGGCCCGAGCTTCGCGACGGAAGCGGGCGACGAAGTCCGGATCCTCGGCGAGGGCGGCGTTCATGATCTTCAGCGCGACCGGCCGATCAAGTCGCTCGTCGACCGCCTCGTAGACCGCGGCCATGCCGCCCCGGGCAATTCGGCGCACGACGCGGTAGCGGCCGTCGACAACGGTGCCGACGAGGGGGTCCGCGGGCGTCGTCGGCACCGGCTGAGTGGAGGAATCCATCGTGGCCCCGAGTCTAGGTGGGGGGTGGGGTGGAACGCCGGATGCCTTTGGCCCGGCGGGTCGGCCAAGCCGCCCCTATCGGGCTGCCCGGCGGGTCGGCTTGGCCGACCCGCACCCTTGTGGGTTGTGGTTGCTATCTCGCCGAGTTAACGACCACTTCCCACAAGGGTGCGGAAGGGGGGAATCCTGGGCAGGATGGGGTGGTGAGTCGTGCAGCGGTGACCATGTCGGCCGATGAGGTCGCCAACCTGCTCGGATCGGCCCGGATCGCCGTCCTCGCCACCATCGGCCCCGACGGCGTGCCCGACCCGGTCCCCATGTGGTTCGTCCTTCGCGACGGTGAGATCTGGATGCGCACCTACGCCAAGTCCCAGAAAGTCCACAACGTCCGGCGCGACCCTCGCGTGTCGGTGCTCATCGAGGACGGTGATCGGTACGCCGACCTGCGGGGAGTGCAGCTGACCGGCCACGTGGATCTCAGTGACGACGTCGACCTCATCTGTGGGATCGTCGCCGACCTGATGGTGAAGTACGAAGGCCTCGACCCCGAGCATCGTGCGGGCGTGATGGAGGCCTACCGCCCCACCGCCGCCAAGCAGGTAGCCATGCGGCTCGTCGTGGAGCGCACGGCCTCCTGGGACCACGCCAAGATCGTGCCGGGCGCCTGATGGAGCGGTTCACCTACTTCGCCGTTCTCGCCTTCATCTTCGTGGGTTCCGCGTGGCTCGAAGTCGCCCTGCGCACTCGGGTGCTCCGCCGCTGGAAGCGCCTGCTGCTTGCGCTTGCCGTCCCCTTTGCCGTCTTCGTCGCCTGGGACATCTGGGCCCTGGCGACCGGTCACTGGAGCATCGATCCCGACCGGACAGTGGGGCTTGACCTCTTCGGCGTCATTCCGATCGAGGAGATCGTCTTCTTCGTCGTGGTTCCGCTGGCCTCGATCCTGAGCCTGGAGGCCGTCCGGTCCGTGCGCGGCTGGCCGCTCGGTGACGAGGAGCCAGCGCCATGACCTACACGCAGTTGGGCTTCCTCATGGTCGCGGCGACCGTGCTCATCGACCTGTTCGTGCTGCGCACGCGGCTGGTGACACGCCGCGGCTTCTGGGTGGCCTACGCCATCGTGCTGTTCTTCCAGCTGATCACCAATGGCATCCTCACCGGCATCGGTGCCTTTCGGTACGCCGACGATGCGATCGTGGGGCAGATGCCGGCTGACGGTGGACCGCCGCCGATGTTCGGCGAGGGTCGCGTGGTCTTCCAGCCGTTCGAGGACCTGCTCATGGGCTTCTCGTTGTGTCTGCTGGCCATGGCGCTGTGGATCTTTTGGGGTCGGCGCGGCGTGCAGCGGACCCCGATGGCCGGGCCGCCGATCTGGCGATCAGGCCGCTGGGCGCGCACCCCGGCGCCTGGCGCGGCGAGCGCGGAACCACGCGGGTCCGGCGACCGCGACGCGGCGACGTAACGGCACGGTGGCCCGCTTGTCGAACACCTCGTAGTCGATGCGTTCGACCTCGTCGACGATGCCGCAGTAGAGCACCCGCGCCGCATCGATGCACGGCTGCGAATCCGGCGACAGCATGGCGATGCCGGGACGGGACCGCTCCTCGAGTTCACGCACCCGCGCCACCTGCGCGGCCAGCGCGGCCTTGACATCCGGCGTCGCCACGCGACGTTCGAGCACCTCGCGCGTGACGCCGAACTCGGCCAGTTCCTGCATCGGCAGGTAGACCCGCCCGCGTTCGAGATCCTCGCCGACATCGCGAATGAAGTTGGCCAGCTGGAAGGCCACACCGAGATCCTGCGCGCGTGGATAGGCCTCGGGGCTGCTCGGCTCCAGGATCGGGACCATCTGCAGGCCGATCACCGCGGCACTGCCGTAGACGTATTCGAAGAGGTCGTCGTACGTCGGATACTCGGTGACGGTGAGGTCCATACGCATGGAGTGCAGGAAGGCCTCGAAGTGAGCCGTCGGGATGTCCCAGGTGCGCACGGTGTCGACGAGCGCGCGACCGATCGGATCGGTGGAGTGCCCACGGTCGATGTCGGCGAGAACCTGATCTCCCCAGCGGCCGAGCCAGTCCGCCTTCTCCTGGTCGCTCAGCGTGGACCCGAGGTCATCGACGATCTCATCGGCATACCGCGCGAATCCATAGAGGGCATGGACATACGGACGCTTGGCCGGGGGAAGCAGGAGTGTCGCGAGGTAGTACGTCTTGCCGTGCTCAGCGTTGAGCTTTTTGCAGCGTTCGTAGGACGCGCGCAGGGAGGGGTCGTCGATCCCGGCCGCATCGAGTTCATTCACGTTGACCGATCCTGCCACGGAACACCGACTGCTGCGCCCGTGCCTGCTCCGGGAGGTCCTCGGGGAGCAGGCCGTGGCTCAACGGACCACCGAGCACGAGCTTGCGCTCACGCGGGCGGACGAGCAGGACCAGACCCACGACGAGGAACGCCGCGACAATAGCGAGCCCGTCACTGAACTCGAAGAGGTTGTCGGCGGTCGAACTCGACTCGGCCATCCCGTGCAGTGAGAAGCCAGCGATCAGCAGGATGGTCACGCGGAAGGCCCGTGGGCGCAGGCCCGTCGCGGCGAAGATCGGCAGGAACCACAGCAGGTACCACGGCTGGACGACGGGCCCGAGGATCACCACGGTGAGGAACGCCAGGGCAGCGCCGCGACTCGGACTGCGGCCCTGGGGGCGGAGCACCAGCCACGCAACAACGGCCAAAGCCGCAACGGTGCCGATGAGTCGTACGACGGTCACGGCGAGTTCGTCATCGATGGTGATGCCGGCCGCCGTCGTGGCCGAGCCGATGAGCATGCCGATCGCGGTCGGGGGCGAGAGCCACGTGCGAACCTCGCCGGGCGTCGACAGCGCTCCGATCCACCCCAGTCCGACCCCGGCAAGGAGCGAGGCCACGGCAAACACGCCGATCGTGATGAGCGCGGCAAGGATCCAGGCCCGGATCCGTTGCCACCATCCTGACCGCAGACCCGCCCACAGCAGGCCGACAAACGGCAGGGCCAGCAGTGCGATGGGCTTCACGGCACCGGCGAGCGCCACCGCGACAGCACCGCCAACTCCGTGCCGCTCGGTCGCCAACGTCAAACCCATGATGACCAGCCCGGCCATGAGGGCGTCGTTGTGCGCCCCGGCGACGAAGTGCATGACCACGAGTGGATTGAGGGCGCCGAGCCACAGCGCCTTGGCGGGGTCGATTCCGTGGTGGAATGCCAGCCGCGGCAGGTAGATGACCATGAGCGCGACGCCGGCCAGAGCAACGAGCCGGAAGACGAGTGCGGCGAGCGCGGGCTGGTCGGCCGCGAAGTTCGCGACCCCGCGGGCCAGCAGCAGCCAAAAGGGTCCGTAGGGCGTCGGAGTCTCGGCCCACATCGGATCGACGCCGTCCTGGAACCAGTCGTCGACGACGGCGACACCGGTCTCATAGGGGTCTTCGCCGATCGCGAGGACCCGGCCCTGGGCGAAGTACGAGTAGACGTCGCGGCTAAAGAGCGGCGGCGCGATGAGCAGGGGTGCACACCAGGCGGCCAGGACGGCGATCAGCGTCGTCGGCGGTGTGCGTGGCAGCGCGTGTGGATCGCTGCGGTCGGCGAGCAAATCGTGGCCGAGGATGAGCCAGGCCTGCAGGAGCAGCGCCACACCAACGAAGATCAGGGCCCGGGAGAGCAGGGTGCCGATGGTGGTGCCGCGCAACGCATCGACGTACGCGATTTCCACCACGCCCGTCTTGAGGGGGAGCCAACCGACACCGAAGGCACCCACGGTGAGCAACGCGCTGCCCACGAATCCGGGCAGGGCGTACCGCGCCAGGATTCGACCATCCACCGCGGACACGACCACAGCGTAGAGCCGAGGGTGCCGCGCGACGGCCAATCAGCGCAGGGCGCGCGAGCGGTAGAGCGGATCGGTGCCCAAAATGCGTTCGGCGGCCAGTCGGCCGGAGACCAGGACCATGGGGACGCCGACACCGGGCTGGGTGCCCGATCCGGTGAAGACGACGTTCTCGCCCCACATATTGCGCGGCCGGAAGGGACCGGTCTGCACGAAGGAGTGCGCGGCCGCGAAGGGAGCCCCTCGCTCCATGCCGCGCAATTCCCAGTCCAGCGGCGACGTGGTGCTCTCGACCTCGATGGCATCGCCAAAGCCGCGGTAGCCGCGCTCCTCGAGCACACGCACCATCTCGTCGCGATAGCGCGGTGTCTCGCTGCGCCAGTCGATGTCGGCGTCGAGGTTGGGCGTCGGGAACAGCACGTAGTAGATCTGCTTGCCGTCCGGTGCGAGTGAGGGGTCCGAGTGCGTCGGGTTCGTCACGAGCAGGCTCGGGTCGCTCATGAGTTTGCGCTCGTCGATCAACTCGCGGAAGACGCCCTTCCAGGACCGTCCGAAGTGAATGTTGTGGTGCGCGATCTGCGAGTACGACGCATCCGAACCCGCAAGCAGGAGGAAGCAGGACGGTGAGTACTTCAGTCGGCGCACCGACCACGGGGTGCGGCCGAGCAGGTCCCGGTAGGCCACGGGCAGGTCGGGGTTGAGGAACACGGTGTCGGCCTCGATGCGCTCACCGTCGGCCGTGTGTACGGCGACGGCCCGGTTGCCGCGCGTCTCCACGCGCGTGACCTCGGTGCCGTATCGGAAGGTGACACCGTGCTTCTGCGCCGCGGCCGCCATGGCCTGGGGCACCGCGTGCATGCCCCCACGCGGGAAGTACACGCCGGCCACCGAGTCCATGTAGGCGATCACGGCGTAGATCGCCAGGGCGTCGTACGGCGAGAGGCCGGCGTACATCGCCTGGAAGGAGAAGACCCGCTCGGTGCGCGGATCGCGCAGGAACTCGCGCACCTTGGGGGCAAGTCGACGGAAGCCACCGATCGCCACCAGCCGGGCGAGGTTCGGCGTCAGCAGATCCAGGGGGGAGTCGATATTGCGGTCGATGAAGTCGGTCATCTCGTAGCGGTAGAGCTCGGAGACGAAGTCGACGTATCGGCGGTAGCCCGCGGCTTCGTCGGGCCCGATGACCGAGTTGATCTCCTCCGCCATCTCATCGACGTCGGCGTGCACATCGAGCCGTGACCCGTCGGGGTAGAACGCGCGATAGAGCGGCGCCACCGGTGTGAGTTCGAGCCAGTCCGACATCTCCTCGCCGACCGAGTCGAAGGCGTCCGCGATGAGGTCCGGCATGGTGAGCACGGTGGGCCCGGTATCGATCTGGAAGGTGCCCGACGGGCCTTGCAGATCGAGCCGACCGGCGCGACCGCCCGGGACGTCATCCCGCTCGAGCACGGTGACTTCGCGTCCGGCACCGGCAAGGCGCATGGCCGCGGAGAGGCCGGCGAGGCCGGCACCGACGATGACGACGCGTTCGGTGGGTCCGGTGACAGTGCGAGCCATCAGGTGCTCCTGCGGGTTGCGGCGTAGGCGAGGTCGGTGAGGATCTGATGCGTCGGATCGACGAGGTCAACCGCGTCCAAGGCGACGAGTGCCTGGTCGGTCAACTCGGTGATGAGGCGTTCGGCGTGGTCCAACGCGCCGGTGTCGGCGATGATCTCGCGGAGTAGGGCGACGCCGTCGGCGTCCAGGCTCGGATCACCGAGGCGCTGCTTGAGTAGTTCGGCTTGCGCGGCGGTGGCCCGGTCGAGAGCCGTCGCGACGAGCACGGTGCGCTTGCCCTCGCGCAGGTCGTCTCCGGCCGGCTTGCCGGTCTCTGCCGGGTCGCCGAATACGCCGAGTACGTCGTCGCGGAGCTGGAAGGCCTCGCCGAGGGGCAGGCCATAGCCGGAGTAGGCAACGACCACGGCGTCGTCGGCACCGGCGAGGCGTGCGCCAAGGTGGAGCGGGCGCTCGATCGTGTACTTCGCCGACTTGAAGCGAACGACCCGCATGGCGCGCTCGACCGAGCCACCGCCGCGGGCCTGCTCGAGCAGATCGAGGTACTGGCCGGCCATCAGTTCGGTGCGCATCTCGTCGTAGGTGCGCTTCGCAGCGTTGATGGCTTCGGCGGGCATGCCCGAGGTGAGCAGGAGCTCATCGGCCCAGGACAGGCACAGATCGCCGAGGAGAATGGCGGCTCCCATGCCGAAGTCCTCCGGCGACCCCCGCCACTCAGCGCCGCGATGAAGATTGGCGAAGCGGTGGTGGGCGGAGGGCATGCCGCGTCGAGTGTCGGAGCCGTCCATGACGTCGTCGTGGATGAGCGCGCACGCCTGGAGGAACTCCAGGGCTGCGGCGGCCCGGAGCGCCGCATCGTTGTCGGAGCCTCCGGCGCCGCGGTAACCCCACCAGCAGAA
>CAYGMM010000074.1:0-11209 GCA_964351035.1 uncultured Actinomyces sp. | reverse complement strand
CTCATCGAAGCGGCGTGGTCAAGGTGGCACGCGCGCACTCGCGGAACGGGTCTATCGGCGCACGGGACTATCGGCGAACGGTGATCGTAAAAGTGAGTTGCACCGGGCTGCCGAGGTCGGCCTTGCGGTAGCCGGTCATCGTGCCCGAGCCGCGCGCGCCCTTGTATGCACCCGATCCGCCGATCACGCGGACCGCACCGTTGAAGGCGGTGTTGGCGGTGCCGGGGGTGTCGGGAGAGGTGGCCCACCCATCTACCGATACCGACAGCCGAGTGCCGTCCGATCGCGTGAAGGTGACGAAGCCGCCGAAGGCGCCAGAGCCATTGACGTAGTCCACGCTCCCGAGGAAGACGCTCTCGGCGCGCTTCTTACCCCAGCGCGTCGGGCCTACGAGGTGATTCCAGCCGTAGGTGATGTCGCCAGGCAGAGTCGTGAGGTCGGTCTCCGTGCTCACGTAGTCAACGTCAAAGGTCAAGGTCTTGACCTTGCTGTCGGCCGTGGCTAAGGGAGCGGCCACTGCTGGTGCGACAACAAGTGCCGCGGCGACGAGGGAAGCGATCAGGCGAGCGCGCATAGCTTCAACAGTCGGGGACGGTCAGTCGCAGTGGGGAGTGATCAGACGGCGCAGGACATGTCCGAGCCGCAGCACAGCGGCGACTTGATCTTGCCGTGGCCGTTGGGGCACTCGCTGATCCGGACCTCGTTCCCGCCGTCAAGGACGAGAACGGCGTCCACGAGAGGGGCCTCGCAGGAACCGCAGGTGGTGTTGACGGACATACCGCACTGGGGGCAGGTGTAGAGAGCCATGGGGGAAGGCTAGGGGCAAACGATCACCCGCGCAGCCGGTCCGCTCAGGAGAGTGCCAGAGCTTCGAGCCGCGTGTGGATCGAGTGCACCATCGCTGCGCTCTCCGGCTTCATCACCGTGCTCCGCAGGATGCGGGCGCGCTCCCGGTCGGGTTCGACCGTGAAGCCTCGAGCGGCCAGGGCAGGTGCGGTGACGACGTACGTCGCGAGATGCACCTGCTCGGCCGGATCCAGGGAGGCCGCGGCACGGAAGAGCCGCTCGCTGCCCGCGTCGATCGCCGACATAGTCGTGGCGCGGGGAAGGAAGCCGACCAGGTCGAGTTCGGGCTCTTGGTAGAGCGCCAGAGTCGGGGAGTGGCGTAGGAGTGCGGCCCACTCCAATGCCCCCCGACGACAGGCGCGCAGAACCTGCCCCAGTCCGTCATCGGCCAGGGGCAGCACCTCCAGGGTGAGCCACAGGGCTGAGGCCGCAGCGCCAGCCCGGCTGCACTCCAGCGAGATCTCGCCGAGGTGTAACTCGTCGGAACTGAAGTAGGTGTACGGCGAATCGTGCACATAGTGGCGGCCCACCTCGGGGTCCGCGAAGAGCACCGCCCCGCAGCCATAGGGCTGGAGGCCGTGCTTGTGCGGGTCGACCACGATGCTGTCCGCATCGGCGATTGCTGCGAACGGCGCGCTGGCGACTCCGTCGGGGGAGTCGTCGGCGATGAGGGTGAAGAACCCGCCATACGCGGCATCGACGTGCACCCGGGCGTTGTGCGCTCGGGCGAGTTCGATGATCTGTGGCAGCGGGTCAAGGGCGCCGAGACCGGTGGTGCCCAAGGTCGCGACCACGGTGCCGACCTGCCCGGTCGCGAGGACGCGCTCGAGGTCGTCGAGATCCATGCGCCCGACGTCATCGACCGCTACGGAGACACCTTCCATGCGGAGCACCTGGCACATGCGCGAGTGGGTGTAGTGGGCGTCACTGCTGTAGGCGATGCCGCGGTCGGGGTGAATTTCGCGGGATACCCACAGGGCCTCGAGATTGGCGATCGTGCCGCTGGAGGTGAGGTGACCGAGATGCTGGGGGAATCCGAACATCGTCGCCAGTCGCGCGACGACCTCCTTCTCCATGCGCCCCGTTGCCGGTCCGCCGTCGAGGGCGTGATTGTTCGGGTTGATGAGCATCGCGGTGACATAGCCGAGCACGGCGGCCGGATGCGGTGGCTTGAGCATCTGTCCGACGTAGCGGGGGTGTCCGAAGGGATAGTTGTCGGTGAGACGTTCGGTAAGCGTTGCGAAGGCGGTCTCCAATGCCTCGTCACTCACTTGCGTCGCAGCGTCGGGGGTGAACTCGCCGAACTGCGCCATCCAGGCGTCAATGGCATCAACGGTGCGGGGCAGCCACGTGCGCAGGTCGGTCACGGGCCCATCCTGCTACAGCCATGCGCGGTAGCGACGGGCCGCCGTGAAGCTGATGCCGGTCGACACCAGCACCATCACACCGATGGCGAGCCAGTTGCCGTAGGTCGGAATGAAGCACGTCGGCGCAGCGATGAGGGCGGCAATTACCGGCGAAAGGGACGAGATCACCCACTGCCGTCGCTCGGGACGGTTCAGTTGTCGGATCAGCAGGTCGTCACGCAGCGCAATGAGGATGAGGAGTACTTCCAGTGCACTGACGCATGCCAGATAGACGAAGAAGAAGGCGAGGGCCCGCGGATCCCAAGCCTCACCGAGGATCGCGGCGGGGAAGGGGAGGAGTGCGATGAAGGCCAGGTAGACGAGCAGAGCCCAGATGTAGCGGTCGTTGATGCGACGCAGCGTCAGCGTGAACCGGTGATTCGCCTTCCAGTAGAACGCGACCCACAGGAAGGTGAAGGCGTACGCGATGAGGTTCGAAAAACCGCTGGAGATGACGGCACCCACGTCGCCGGTCTTGCTGAGGCCATCCAGCGCGGGCAGGACGAGTTGGACTGCGACCAGAGTCAGGCTGATGGCGTAGATCGCGTCACTGAAGAACACCGCTCGTTCGAAGCCGGCTGTGCCGCGGGCATAGAACTTTTGAGTCCAGGGGTCTTCCTCGGGTCCCGGCTCTGGCGCGATCTGGTCCTCGGTGATGTCGTCGGCCATGCTCTCAGGCTAGTGAGTTCGCGCGAGTGAGGTCAGGGATCCACGAGGTCGATTCGGCAGGTTGCCAGCAGCGTCGGCAGCTCCCGCAGGGTTGTCTTCCGAATGTCGTTCAGGGCAAGGTGCGGCCCTCGCGGAAGATCATTCATGGATCTCAACCGCGGGTCGGTGAGTACGTCGTCGATGAGCGGTCGATCACCACCGGTGGCGAGAAAGGCCACCGGAAGGTGCGACAGGATCACCCGTGCCGCATAGTCCGCTGCCGCCTGACTGAGTTCGTGCACCTGCTTGTCGCGCCGCCGCGCGAAGCGCTGCTGCGACCAACCGCCAGCAGCCGTCCGGCCTTGGACGTGGCGCTTGCCGGCATCGCCGGCGACGAGGGTCGACCCTTCGACGACGGCGGCAAGGAATCCGCCGCGCCGTACGGCGACGACCGCGGTACGTGGAATCTCGGCGATCGTTGCGACGTAGCGGTCGACATCCACGTCGCTCAACGGGCCGTGTTGGGTGAACGCTGCGGCGTACGGCGGCCGGATAGCGGCGGTGGCGCCGTCGGCGCCGGAGAGATGGAGGACGCCGTCGCTGATGCTGCGGGAGTTGCCACCATGACGGTCGGCGAATCCGGAGATCCACCGGCCCAGGCGCTCGGCCGGCACCTGCACGCTGCGCGACTGCATCGGGTCATTGTTCCCGAGGCGTGCGGCGGTTGCCAGAACCGTGCCAGGCGGCAGACTGTGGTCATGTCGGAAGCGCGCAATGTCCTCGGTGGTCCACTCGGCGAATGCGGTCGCGATCCGCTCACCGGCTTCTACCGTGATGGCTGCTGCTCCACCGGCCCCGATGACTTGGGGTCGCACACCGTATGCGCGGTGGTGACGGCGGAGTTCCTCGAGCACCAGCGGGCTTCCGGGAACGACCTCATCACGCCTCGACCGGAGTTTCGCTTCCCCGGCTTGAAGCCGGGAGACCGTTGGTGCGTGTGTGCCTCTCGGTGGAAGCACGCCTACGACGACGGCGCCGCGGCGCCCGTGGTCTTGGAATCCACGAACGCCGCGGCGTTGCGACTGGTCCCGATCGAGGCGCTACGCGAACACGCGGTCGACGTGCCGGCGACGCCCGAGGGGCTTTAGAGCACTAACTCACCTGATTGCGCAGATTGCGGAACGCCGCCAGGTGGTTGTAGGAACCAGACTTGAGGTTCTCGAGCACACGGGCGACATCGGCTGCCGGATTGTCAGCGAGTGCGTCCTTCAGGTCGGCAATGTCGACCTTCTCCACCGTGATGCCGACCTTGGATGCCTTGTACAGCGACGTCATGCCCTTGGCGAGCAATTCGTCGTACAGTGCCTGGATTTCGGGGTTGTCGAACTCGCCCACGGCATCGCCGACGGTCGGATCGTCGTAGCCGTACAGGTCGAGTAGGACCCGGACCGCGTCCATGTGCTTCTGCTCGGACTTCGCGATGTTGGTGAACTGGCGGACGCCGTACTCATCAGCGAACTCGAGGTAGAGATCGCGCGCCATCTTCTCTTCTTGAACCATGAAGGTGAGCATGTCTTCGGTGTCCGTGAACTCCGTGGCATTGGCCGGTGCCGCTGCGAGGAGTCCCGCTCCCAGGGCGGCTGCGGCAGTCGTCGCGACGGCGGCGGCGCGGATGTTCTTCTTGATGTTCATGACCCCTCCTTGTTGTGCGGACAGTTCATTTCTCTCACCCGTGTGTGAAGGTTCTGTGAAGGAAGCGATACGCGTGTGTACGGGCCGGCCAATGCTGCGTTCGTACGGTCTGCGACGGGGACCAAAGTCCCGCTGCGTAGGCTGCTGTCATGACCGAAGGTCCCGGTATTGACCTCAGCGAAGTGCTCGCACAGGCGCGCGAGCACTACATCGCCAGTCGCCCCGAGGGTGCTCGGCTTCACGCGGAGGCCAAGCGGGTGATGCCGGGGGGCAACACGCGCACGGTGCTCTACCACCCGCCCTTCCCCTTGCGTGTGGCGAGTGGACGGAACCAACGCATCGTCGACGTCGACGGCCATGAGTACGTGGACTTCCTCGGCGAGTACACCGCCGGTCTCTACGGGCATAGTCCCGAGCCGATCCTCGACGCGGTGCGCGAGGCGATGGCGGAGGGCATCAGCCTGGGTGCGCACAATCGCTACGAGGCGCAACTCGCTCGCCTGTTGGTCGATCGCTTCCCCGCGATGGAACTCGTGCGCTTTACCAATTCCGGCACGGAAGCCAATCTCATGGCCATCTCCCTGGCGCGAGTGGCGACGGGGCGTCCGGCGATCGGTGTGATGCGCGGGGCGTACCACGGCGGGGTGCTCTATTTCGGTGGCGACGGTTCATCTCCGGTGAATGTGCCGTTCGAGACTGTGGTCATGGAGTTCAACGACATTGACGGCGCCCGAAAGGCGATTCGGGACAACGCTGATCGCCTGGCGGCCGTGATCGTCGAGCCCGTGCTGGGATCCGGTGGAGTCATTCCCGGCGACGAGGAGTTCCTCTCCGCCCTGCGAGATGAGACGGCCGCGAACGATGTCCTGCTCATCCTCGACGAAGTGATGACCTCGCGGCTATCACCGCAGGGCGCGGGTGAACTCTTCGGCGTGACTCCCGATCTCATGACCGTGGGCAAGTACCTCGGCGGCGGTATGTCCTTCGGCGCGTTCGGCGGGCGGGCGGATCTCATGGCCCGGTTCGATCCATCGCTGCCGGGAGCGCTGCCGCACGCGGGCACCTTCAACAACAACGTGCTGTCGATGGCCGCCGGAATCGCCGGGCTGACGAAGATCCTCGACGACGAGCGTCTGCGCGATCTCAACCGCCGGGGTGCGCTCCTTCGAGCAGAGCTCGAAGGCGTCATGGTGCCCCACGGCTGGTCGGTTACCGGTCGGGGTTCGATGGTGGGGATCCATCCGGTCGCCGGACCGGTCAATACGTACGCCGATATCGCCGAAGCCGACGAGCGGCTGCGTGAGCTGCTGTACCTGGACCTGCTGGAGCGCGGCTACTACATGGCGCCGCGGGGATTCATCGCGCTGAGCCTGGAGATCACCGACGCGGACATCGAAGGTTTCGTCGCCGCGGTGGATGACGCTCTCGCGAGTCGTCGCTAGGGCAGCGACCAGTCGACCGGGTCACCGCCTAGTTCCTCGAGGAGTTCGTTGGCGCGGCTGAACGGCCGGCTGCCGAAGAATCCGCGATCGGCCGACATCGGGCTCGGATGCGCACTGGTGATGACCGGGATGTCCTCGAGGAGGGGCGCCAGTGACTGCGCATCCCGTCCCCAGAGAATCGCCACGAGTGGTTCGTCGATGCGCTCGACGAGGCCGCGAATCGCGGTCTCGGTGAACTGTTCCCATCCCTTGCCGCGGTGACTTCCTGGCTCGCCGGCCTGCACGGTGAGGACACGATTGAGCAGCATGACGCCTTGACGCGTCCACGGTGTGAGGTCGCCGTTCGTCGGCCGCGAGATCCCTACGTCGTCGACGAGTTCGCGGTAGATGTTCTGCAGGCTGCGTGGCAGAGGCCGGACATCCGGCGCAACGGCAAAGGACAATCCGATGGGATGCCCCGGCGTGGGGTAGGGATCCTGGCCGACGATGAGGATGCGTACGTCCCGGGGCGGAGTCGCGAAAGAGCGCAGGATGGCATCACCGGCCGGCAGCCACGGCCGCCCGGCGGCGCCTTCCGCTCGAAGGAACTCCCCGAGCGCGGTGAGGTTCTCGCGCTCCGGCTCCAAGATGGGCAGCCACTCGGGGTGAACGAGCTCCTCCAGCGGCTTGGCCATGCATGGACGTTATCGGTCTGCCGCTCGCGCCTTCTCGTCGACATCAGGGGGAGTCGGCTACTGCGAGTCCAACAATCGTGTCGAGACAGGGTGGTCAGTGTGTTTGACTGCTCGAATGCTTCCAGCGTGGGTCCGCGTGACGTCATTCACGGCAATTGTCGGAGCAGCGCTCGTTGTGGCCGGGTGCTCGAACACCATCGACGCAGCGAACGGACCCACCGAGGAGTCGTCCCCAGCGTCCTCGTCTCCTTCCGTGCCCTATCCCGTGGCACTTGACGGTTCGATCATCACGCCGAGCGGCTACGTCTTCAAGGGCGATTTCGCCATCTGCAATCAGGCGAGATGCGCGGTTCCGGACTCAAATGGAACGGCGCAATGCACCTGTGATCTGCTCACCGACGAATGGACGCTGAGCCCGATTCCAAAGTCGAGCCTCGTGTCACTGGGTATGGTCGGCTCCACCCTGTCGACGTTCACGACCGTCAATGTCACGCAGGCGCGCTCGGTGAAGTGCCAGGTCGGGGAGTGGGCCGACTGCTACGGCGCGGTCTGCACTCCGAACTCCGATGGCACGGCTACGTGCACATGTCCGGTGAGCCGTGAGAATCCCGTCGAGTGGATGAAGTACGTCGACACCTGCTCGGCGGAAAGCGACGGCTGCACCGCCGATCTCGTTTCGGTGGCGCCGCTCTTTCCAGCCGACGTGAGTTTCACCGATTTTCAACTGGCTGTGCAACAGGCCGGCGAGTCGATTCCGGGCATCCCCGAGGCGTGTCCAGTACCGAGTTCGGGCGACTGATCGGTGATGGTCGTGGAGACCGGCCAGCGGAACCCGATACCCTGGGGGGTATGACGAGCGAGGAGAAGTCTGCGCCTGTTGCCGTACCTGCCAAGCCGATGCATCTGCACCGACACCCCGCCTGGTTCGGCTCGGTCATGGGGACCGCCGCACTCGCCGTGGCGTTCGTCCAGCAATCGGCGTTCTTCGGCGGGACGGCCTTCCTCGTTGTAGGCGACGTTCTGCTCATTGTTGCCTCCGTGCTGGCGATCGCACTGCTGCCGCGCTATCTCGGCCGACCGCGTGATCGTGCGGCGCTCGCGCACGAGATCGCCGACCCTGGTCACGGCGCCATGCTCGCCACCTTCCCGGCCGGCCTGCTGGTGCTCGCCGTGGCGTGGGGGCGCGTTGGCAGTGAGTGGTTGGGGAGCGCCGTGGGGCTCACGGTGTCGGCGATCCTCGCGATTATTGGCACGCTCATCGCGGTCGCACTCAGTCTCATCTGGTCGACGGCGCAGAGCCGTGGCGATGCCCAGTTGGCCGGTGTCAACGGCGGTTGGTTGATCCCACCGGTGATGAGCCTGATCATCCCGCTCGTGCTCGCGCCACAGATCGTCGCTCACCCCGAGCAGGCCGGATGGCTCTTTGCCCTCGGCCTCGCCTTCTATGGCATCGGACTGTTCTTGTTCCTCGCTCTGTTCGCCCTCCTCGTCGCTCGGCTCGCGCTGCGCCCCCCGATCCCGCACGCAATGTCCCCCTCGATGTGGATCCCGCTCGCTCCCGCGGGCATTTTGGGCCTCGCCCTGCTGCGACTTCTCCAGGCTTCGGCGGAGGTGGGCCTCGTCCCGGAGTCAGCCGTCGTCCTCGGCATCATCGTGGCGGGTCTCGGCATCGGTCTCGGACTGTGGTGGGCGCTCTTCGCGCTCGGTGACCTCCTTCGCGTCCGGCGCACCGGGGGATTGCCATACCACCCGGGTTGGTGGGGGTTTGTCTTCCCGGTAGCGGCGATGCAGCTGTCCATCTCAGCACTCGGTGCGGCACTGGACAGCGTGGCCATCCAGGCTGTCGGCCTCATCGGCCTGGTCATCCTGGTCCTCGTCTGGCTGCTGGTCGGGATTCGCACGTCCGCCGCCGTCCTGCGACACAGGAGATCTGCGTAGGCTGCCCCCATGGGTCATGACCTCCTGCCGCCGGCGCCCCTTCGGCTCGGTGGCCGATCGTTGCCCGCGGTGGGTCCGGTGCGCGTGTACGTCTGCGGAGTCACGCCGTACGACGTCACCCATCTCGGACACGCCGCTACCTTCGTGTGGGTGGATGCGCTCGTGCGCACCCTGCGTCACGCCAATCTGGCTGTCGAAGTCACCCGCAATGTCACCGACGTCGACGACGTCCTGACCGAGGCGGCACGCAAGGCTGGGTCGCCGTACGACGAGTACGCCGCTATCCACCAGTACTCCTTTGACCACGACATGAGCGAGCTCGGCGTGCGACGCCCGGATCGGGAGCCGCGGGCCCATCGCCACGTCGGTGATGTCGTGCGCTTGGCGCAGGCCCTTCTCGAAGTCGGGGCAGCCTATGAGGTGGACGGCACCGTCTACTTCCGCGGCGCGGGCACCGTGGAGTCCTCCGGTCTGACGACGTCGCAGGCGCACGCGCAACTCGCCGAGTTTGGTGAGGTTCTCGACGATCCGGCGAAGGAGAATCCGGCCGACGTGCCCGTGTGGCGTGCCTCGCGCGGTGAGGATCCGGCGTGGCCGAGCCCGTGGGGTCCGGGTCGACCGGGCTGGCATGCCGAGTGCACCGCCATGGTGTTGTCGGCGTACGGATCGAGCATCGACATCCACGCCGGCGGCGCTGACCTTGCCTTCCCCCACCATGCCTACGAGGCGGCGCAGGCTGAGGCGGCCACCGGGGTGAGTCCCTTCTCTCGCGCGTGGATGCGGGTCGGCACCGTCGGGATCGCCGGGGAGAAGATGGCGAAGTCCACGGGCAATCTGGTGCTGGTGTCCGACCTCTTGGCCGATCATCGTGCCGCCGCGGTTCGGCTGATGATCCTGGACCGTGCCTGGGGTCAGGCGTGGGACTACGACCCCGACCAGTTGGTCGCGGCCGAGGGCCGGCTGGATGCCTTGCACGCGGCCGCCGGCCGGCGCGATAGCAGCGAGACGGCCGAGCAGGAGATCCTTCGCCGCCTTCTCGACGATGTGGATGTTTCCGGCGCATTGGGCGTGGCGTTGGAGTCCGGAGGGCGCTCGGCTCGCGTCCTCGTCCATATCCTCGGCCTGGAGTAGTCGGGGATGGTCGACGGCACGGACACCCGCGAGGCGCGCCGGGAGGAGATCCTCTCCGCGGCCTCTCGGCTGTTCGCCCGAGACGGATTCCATGGCGTGTCCATCGATGAGCTCGGTGCAGCCGTCGGACTGTCCGGTCCGGCTCTCTATCGGTACTTCGCCAACAAGGAAGCGATCCTGTCGGCCATGCTCGTCGATATCAGTGAGCGCCTGCTCCACGGCGGTCGCGAGCGGGCCGAGGACGAGCCAGCGCTGGAGCACCTCATCGACTTCCACGTCGACTTTGCCCTCGATCATCCGGACCTCATCGACGTCCAGGCCCGGGACCTTGCCGCCATGCCGGAGGAGGATCGCCGTACCGTGCGCCGACTCCAGGCTCAGTACGCCGCGATCTGGGTTTCCGCGCTCCGCGATGTTCGACCGGAGTTGTCCGATGAGGACGCGCGGGCGGCCGTGCACGCGACGTTCGGGCTGATCAACTCCACCCCGCACAGTGCGCGGCTATCGCGTCCGGCGATGGCGGGCTTGCTCCGGTCGATGGCGCTGGCCGGACTCACCGACGCCCGTATCGGCTGACCCTCCCCTGCGGAGGTGGTGGGCCGGGGAGTCTTGCCCGGAGAGCAGCGGGGGCGTATTGTGAACGATCGTTAACAGCCCGGTTCGACTGCCGGTCCGGGCCGGTCACCGATGGGAGGCACCGTGTCCGCGACGGGCGCCCCATCCTTGAGCGATGCTGAAGTGCGCCGTGCCGCGCATGCCGACCTCCTCGACGATCTCGCTGCCCGCCGCGCGCGGGCGGCCGCCGGTGGACCGGTCGCCTCTCGGGAGCGGCATGTCGCGCGCGGCAAACTCCTGCCGCGGGAGCGCGTCGAGACCCTGCTCGATGAGGGCACCGCATTCCTCGAGATCGCCCCACTGGCCGCCGAGGGCATGTACGACGACCAGGCGCCGGCGGCCGGCGTCATCGCCGGCATCGGATCGGTGAGTGGGCGGCTGTGCATGATCATCGCCAACGACGCCACGGTCAAGGGCGGCACCTACTACCCGATGACCGTCAAGAAGCATCTTCGGGCGCAGGAGATCGCGCGCGAGAACCGCCTCCCCTGCATCTACCTCGTGGACTCGGGCGGGGCCTTCCTGCCGATGCAGGATCAGGTCTTCCCCGATCGTGATCACTTCGGTCGCATCTTCTACAACCAGGCCACCATGTCCGCCCTGGGGATTCCGCAGATCGCCGCGGTGATGGGGTCCTGTACGGCCGGCGGTGCCTACGTCCCGGCGATGAGTGACGAGACCGTCATCGTGCGTGAGCAGGGCACGATCTTCCTCGGTGGTCCGCCGTTGGTGAAGGCGGCGACCGGTGAGGTTGTCTCGCCGGAGGAACTCGGCGGTGGTGACGTGCACGCGCGCACCTCAGGTGTCGTCGACCACC
>CAYGMM010000073.1:0-11377 GCA_964351035.1 uncultured Actinomyces sp. | reverse complement strand
TCTTCGTCACGCACGACCAGGAGGAAGCGCTCACGATGTCGGACCGCATCGCGGTCTTCGACGCCGGGCGCATCGCTCAGATCGGCACCCCCACCGAGATATACGAGCACCCCAAGACCTCGTTCGTCGCCGGATTCGTCGGCGTCTCCAACCTGCTCGAGGCCGGTGCTGCCGCGACCATCCTTGGTCGTGAAGGCACGTGGTCGGTCCGACCGGAAAAGATCCGTGTGCTCCTCGGCGAGGCGACCGCCGAAGCCAGTGAGCGCGCCGCTGCTGGGACCATCCACGAGGTCGTCTACGTCGGTATGGCGACCCGATTCTTCGTCGACCTTGACGCTGGCGGCACCCTCATCGCCGTACAGCAGAACTCACACGCGTCCTCGGCGGATGTCAACGCCATGCGTGGACAGCGGGTGACCTTGTTGTGGAACACCGAAAACGAGATCCAGGTCGGATCCTGACGGTGTTCGCAGGACCGCAACCATCCGGGTCGGTCCACGATTGAGAAGGAGGAGCAGGTGCACAAGTCGCAACTGCTGAAGATGCTGGCCGTCGGCGGTGCCGCGGCCCTCGCTCTTGCCGCCTGCGGTGGCGGGAGCGATAGCGGATCGGGTGCAGCACCCGATGTGCCGATGTACGAGGGCCCCGTCGGCGACGGCGAGGGGCAGCTCAACATTCTCGCGTGGCCGGGCTATGCCGAAGATGGCAGCACCGATCCCGCGGCTGACTGGGTCACGCCCTTCGAAGAGGCGACGGGCTGCCAGGTCAACGTCAAGGTGTTCGGCACCTCGGACGAGGCTGTCAAGCTCATGCAGGGCGGTGGCTGGGATGTGGTGTCGGCTTCCGGTGACGCGACGCTGCGCCTGATCTACGGCAGCAACGTTCAGCCGCTGAACACCGAACTCACTCCCAATTACGTCAACATCTTCGACGACCTGAAGATGCAGTCACACAACAGTGTCAACGGTGTGGCTTACGGCATGCCCCATGGCCGCGGCGCGAATCTGCTCGTGTGGAACAAGGACGTCGTCGGTGAGACTGCCGACTCCTGGTCCATCATGTTCGAGCCGGATTCACCGGCCGCGGGTGGCGTGGGACCGTATGACTCGCCCATCTACATCGCAGACGCCGCGGTCTACCTCATGGCTACCCAGCCCGACCTGGGCATCACCGATCCCTACGCGCTCGATCAGACCCAGTTCGATGCGGCAATCGAGTTGCTCAAGCAGCAAAAGGGACTCGTCAGCGAGTACTGGAACGACTACAACAAGCAGATCGAGGCCATCACCAACGGCACGATGACCGGCGCCACCTCGTGGCAGGTCCTGGTGAATTACTACCCCGAGAACATCGGGTCGACCAAGGCCAAGGAAGGCGCGACCGGCTGGTCCGACACGTGGATGATCGCGAAGGACACGCCCAACATCAACTGCGCCTACAAGTGGCTCGACTGGATCTCCTCGCCGGAGATCAACCAGCAGGCGACCGCGTGGTTCGGCGAGGCGCCGAGCAACGTCCTGGCCTGCGACATCGACCCGCAGCAGTGCACGGACTACCACGCCGACGATCTGGCGTACTGGGAGAACGTGTACTACTGGAACACCCCGACCGAGGTCTGCCTCGACGGCCGCACGGACGTCAAGTGCGTGCCCTACTCGGAGTGGTCGAAGGCCTGGTCGGAGCTCCGCTCCTAAGGCAAGCAACTAGTTGACCCGCACTACCTAGTTGACCCGTACTACCTAGTTGAGAGGCGGCGAGGGAACGATGGCAGCAACGACAGCCAGTCCCCCGAAGGGGGGTTTCGGCTACCGGCATCCGCGGGCACGGCTCGCGGCACTGCTGGCCGCGCCGATGACCTGGCTCGTCGTTGTCTACCTCGGTTCCCTCGCCGCCCTCTTCCTTACCGCCTTCTGGACGGTCGATGGCTTCACCAGCGCCGTCGTGCGGACGTTCACCCTCGACAACTTCATCGAGGTTTTCACCACCCCGGCGTACCTGCAAACGATGTTGCGCACGCTGGGTATCGCCATCGCGGTGACGATCGTCTGCCTGGTGCTCGCCGTTCCGGTTGCCTACTTCATGGCGCGGGTGGCCCGTCCGCGCTGGCAGCCGTTGCTCGTCGCGATGATCCTGACTCCGCTGTGGGCGTCGTATCTGGTCAAGGTCTACGCCTGGCGCGCGATGCTCACACCCGAGAACGGCGTGATCGCGTGGTTCCTCAGCCCCTTCGGCCTCGGCGGCCCTGGCTTCGGCGAGGTCGGCATCGTCATCACGCTCACCTACCTGTGGCTGCCGTACATGATCCTGCCGGTGTACGCCGGCTTCATTCGCCTGCCGAACTCGATGCTGGACGCGTCAGCCGACCTGGGCGCCAAGGGCTGGCGTACCTTCCGCAGCGTCATCATCCCGATGATCTTCCCCTCAGTCGTCGCCGGCTCAATCTTCACGTTCTCCCTCAGCCTGGGTGACTACATCACCGCACAGATCGTGGGCGGCAAGGTCATCATGCTCGGCAACGTCGTTCAGCAGAACTACGTGACCAATCTGCCCTTCGCCGCAGCCTTCGCCACGATTCCCGTGGTGATCGTGCTCATGTACCTCGCGATCGTGCGACGTTCCGGCGCCTTGGAGAACCTGTGACGACCAGTCGCGGCACCAAGGTCGCACTCAGCATCTTCGCGGTCATCGCGTTTGCCTTCGTGTATGTGCCGCTGGCCGTCGTCCTGATCAGCTCCTTCAACGCTGGCAACACGCTCGCTTGGCCCCCCACTGGGTTTTCGACGCAGTGGTGGGGCAAGGCCATCGACAACGAGGGCGTCCGCAATGCCGTCGTCACAAGCGTGATCCTGGGCCTGGTGGCCACGGCGGTCGCGCTCGTCTTCGGAACGCTCGCTGCGCTTGCGCTCTCGCGCTTCAACTTCTTCGGCAAGGACGCGGTATCGCTTCTCATCATCTTGCCGATCGCACTGCCTGGCATCGTGACCGGTATTGCGTTGAACAACGTGTTCACGAGCTATCTGGGCGGCCTGACATTCATGACGCTGGTTGTCGGCCACTCGACGTTCTGTATCGTCGTGATCTACAACAACGCAATCGCGCGGCTGCGTCGCATGGGCGGCAATATGGAGGAGGCCTCGGCCGATCTCGGTGCGCGCGGCTTCACGACGTTCCGCCTGGTCACCTTCCCGCTCATGCGCTCGGCGATTCTCGCCGGTGCCGTACTCGCCTTCGGCTTGAGTTTTGACGAGATCATCGTGACGACGTTCACCGCCGGCCCGGGGATCACGACCCTGCCGATCTGGATCTACCAGAACCTCTTCCGACCCAACCAGGCGCCGATCGTCAACGTCGTTGCGGCAGCACTGGTGATCGTGTCGATCATCCCGATCTACATCGTGCAGAAGTTCTCCAGCGCTGATGAGCGCGGCGGGGGCGTTATTTAGTTCACCGGTGTCGGGGCACTGCGATGGCGTACGCCGCCACCGCGGTGATGGTCGACACCAGGATTACCGCGCCCCACGACGTGAGCACCGCGCCGAGCGGGTGCGACACGATGAAGGCGACCCCGGCGATCGCGACGCAGATGAGTGCGCGCCCCGGCCCGGCGAGCCGCCACCAGATCCACGCACAGTAGAGGCCACCGATCGCCAACAGGATGCCGCCGTAGAGGCGATTGCCCGTGAGCGAGGCGACCGCAAAGCCCAGGATCAAGGTCAGCGCGGCGAGGACGGCCCCGCCGATGCGCTGACGCGCGATGTCGTTCGACGAAGGGGCGTCAGCCACAGAAGTCCTTGACGCTGCTGCTCGTGCCACCGAGGGCCTCAGCGGCCTGCTGGGTCGTGACCCCATTGTTGTCGGAAGCCGCCACCGCCAGCCAGTTTGCGCCGTAGGCCATGTCGGACAGGCCGTCGTTGCCCTCGGCCTGGGCGCATAGGGTGGACTTCACCTCGTCAAAGTCATCAACGGTGTCGGCCACGGCGACGACAACGGCGCCTGTGGTGCCGATGAGGCAGGTAACCGCCCGGGCGACAACGTCCTCCTCGAGGGCCTCGACCGAAGAGTCGCTGCACTCGATCCCAGCATCGTTCAACCGGGGTACGACGTCATCGACCGTCAGGGTGCTTGCACTGTCTGCGCTGCCACCACCACATGCGGCAAGGGTCAGCGCTGCAGCGGTGAGGGCGAGCGTGGTCAGGGTTGCGCGACGGCGTGAGGTCATGACGCGAGGCTAGCGGAGACGCTGTGCAGCGATCGTGCCGCCGCTCACGCACAGGCCGGTGTCCTTATGCAGGGTCCGGTCTAGCGCCCAACCTGGCAGCGTCAAGGTGAGGGTGTCACCGCTCCGTTTGGCCGTGGCATTCCACAGGCTGTCGACGGTCCCGGTGACGGTCAACGTGACGGTGCTGGGGATTGGCGCCACAAGTTCGAGGTGGGCGCACATTCCGTTCGCCCAGGTGGAGTCCACGACAAGGCGGTCCGCGCCGCTCGGGGTTGGGGTTGGGGTTGGGGTAGGGGTAGGCGTCGGTGTCGGGGTAGGCGTCGGTGTCGGGGTAGGCGTCGGAGCAACCTGTCCGGCGAGCGCGACCGACCCCGTCACACACAGCCCGGTCGCCGCGTACGTCGAGCCGGCAGCCACAGTGCGAGCCCACGTGGGTGCCGTCAGTCGGGTCAGGGAGCCGTTGCTACTGGTGCTGGCATTCCACACGCTGGTGAGTGAGCCCGAGATCGCGACGTCGACGGTGGACCAGGTCTTCGCCGAGGAGGTGCCGTTCGCGATCGCTAGGTGCACGCACATGCCGGTGCTCCACTGGGAGTCCACGATGAGCGAGGTGGTGAGTGCACCGGGCACAGTGGGAACTGGGGAAGGCGTCGGCGTCGGCGTGGGAGCCGGGGTGGGAGTCGGCGTGGGCGTACTGCCCATCAGCCCCTGCAGTAGGGCCACCTTGTCGGTGTGCACGCTCGACCAGTCATCGGTGAGCACGCCACCGGTGTCGCCGGAGTTGGGGTTCCAGGACCAGAAGGTCCAACTCATGCCCTTGTCGGCGAGGTAGTCCGTGAACTGGGTGATCCAGCGGCCTTCCACGGTGTCCGTGGTGACGTTCTTCGCACCGAACTCGCCGATGAGGATAGGTGCGATGCCTTCGTCGTGGATGTAGCCGAAGCCCTTGGCCCACCGGTCGGCCAGGATCGCTGACATGTTCGGGTCACTGAACCAGGGCTGCGCGAATACGCCGGGCCCGTATTCGTGTGGTGAATAGACGAGGCGATCAGCGACGTTCAGGCGGACGGGATTGCTGCGTACGCCCTCGAGATTGCCGCCCCACCAGTGCCGATCGAGTTGCTGCCCGCCAGTCACGGCGCCCTCGATGCCTTCAACGACGATGAGTTTGTCGGGGGCGATGGCGAGTACGGCATTGCCGGCGCGCTCGGCAGCTCGGCGCCAGTCCGTGGTCGAGCCGTCGCCCCAGGTGGCGCGGCCGTGTGGTTCGTTCTTCAGATCGAAGGCCACGACGTTGTCCTGATCCGCGTAGCGCTGGGCCATCATCTTCCAGGTGGCCACCCAGTCGGCCTCCGTGTAGCCGTTCTGGCCGAACCAGAGGTCGTGCATGAAGCCGTCGTCGGCGAGCGAGTGGTTGTCAAGGATGACCATGAGGCCGAGCCGATCCGCTTCGGCGATGATGATGTCCATGACCTGCAGCGGGGTCTTACCCGCGAGTTCGGCGTTCTTGCCGCCGCCGAAGTCGATGCCACTGGTGGATGACGAGTTCACCGCTTGAACAGAGAACGGCATGCGGATCGTGTTGAAGCCGAGGTCCGCGATCTGCTTCAGCATGTCCTTGTAGTCCCGGCTCCACAACCCGTGGGGTGCATGCGTTGCGGTTTCGAAGCCGAACCAGTTGACGCCCTCCCACACCACCGTACGGCCCTCCGCGTCGACGATGCGATTGCCGTCGGTATGCAGCGGGTACGCCGTGCCGCTCGCCGCGATCGCTGGCGTGAACGCGAGTCCGCCAGTGATGACGGCGAGCAGCATGCCGATCAGAAGTACAACGCGCCGAACGGTCATGGTGTCTCCTTGTGTCCCTCCACCCGGTGGTGGATGCCATTACTCATCTGATCGGATGAGTTGCCATCAAAGGGCGGTCAAGGAGGTGAACCGCGCACGGGGCGTGCGCGGTTCACCAGCCGTCGCGGTCTACCGCAGCACGCCGTTCACGGCGTCGATGAGAACGCCGCCACGGTCGCCGCTGAGTTCCCACATCATCGCTCCGCCAAGTCCTCGGTCTCGGATGAGTTGAGCCTTGGCCTGCATGGACTCGGCATCGTCGTAGGAGATCCACGTCGTGCCGTCGTAGAGGTAGGGCACCTGCGAGGCCGCGTCCCAGTAGCGGGTGGAGCCGGGCAGGTACTTCGCCACGATGTCGTCGTAGTCGAGGATCCCGGCCTCCCACGTGCCGGTCGACGGACCGGTGGCGAGGGAGTAGAGCCCGGTGCCGGTGCTGCCCGGCTGAACGCCGGTCCAGCCGCGGCCGTAAAGCGGCACACCGAGCACGAGCTTGTCCGCCGGCATTCCGGTCGCCAGGTAGGAGTCAACAGAGGACTCGACGTCCCAGCCCTGCGGGCCGTTGTCGGCGTCGCTGCGCGCGAGGGCGGCGTTGTGACCGGTGGTCTTGGCCCAGGCGCCGTTGTAGTCGTACGCCATCAGGTTGATCCAGTCCAGGCTGCGAGACAGTCCGGGCAGGTCGAGGTTGGCGACCTTGTCCGGGCCAGCGCCGGTGGCGATCGTCAGTAGGTAGTCCTGACCGGCTGCGGCCTCGCGGCGATCGAGTTCGGCGCGCATCTCGGCCATGAGGAGCGTGTAGTTCTCGGTATCGGCCGCGGTACCGGTGGTCAGGCCGCCGGAGACGGGGTATTCCCAGTCCACATCGATACCGTCGAAGCCGTAGGTCTCCATGAAGTCAGCGCACGAGGAGGCGAAGGCCTTGCGGCTCGCATCAGTGGCCGCGACCGAGGCGAAGTTGCTCGACCAGGTCCAACCACCGACGGAGATCAACGTCTGCAACTGCGGGTACTTCTGCTTGAGCTGCTTCAGTTGATTGAAGTTGCCGCGCAGGACGCCGGTATCCCAGGAATCGCCGGGGAAGAACTTGTCGGTATCGGCGTAGGAGTCACCGATGACGCACTTGCCGTTCTGCACGTTGGCGAAGGCGTAGTTGATGTGCGTGATCTTGTCGCCGGGGATATCGGCGACCTGGTAGTCGCGAGCGTACGTCGACCAGCCGGCGTAGTAGGCCACCACCTTGGTGCCGTCCGTCGGCGCCGGGGCCGGGGCCGGATCCGTGGGAACCGGGGCCGGGGTCGGCGTGGGGGACGGCACGGGAGTCGGTGTCGGATCAATCGGCGTGGGCATGGGAGCCGGCGCGGGGGCGGCGCCGTTCAGGGCACAGGTGACGGTGGCGCCGCCGACGGTGGCCGTGCACGTGGTCAGGTTGGGCAACCCGCCAGCGGTGGTGTCGGTGAAGCCGAAGGACGTCGAAGCACCTGCCGCGAGAGAGCCGTTCCAGGAGGCGTTGCTGGCTGTGAGTACGCCGTTCGTCACTCCACCCACGGCATTCCAGGGCGAGCCAGCGCTGCCGGCCCACGGCAGGGAGACCTTCCAGCCAGAGATCGCGCTGGTCCCCGCGTTGCGCACCGTGACGTCGACGGTCCGGCCGCTGCCCCAGTCGCTGGCAACCTCAACGGTGACCGCAAGGCCGTTGCCGGTGACCGGAGCCGGAGCGGGAGTGGGCGTGGGAGTCGGCGCCGGCGTCGGGGTGGGCTCCGGGGGGGGCGCCGGCGTCGGGGTGGGCTCCGGGGTGGGCTCCGGCGTTGGCGCCGGTGCCGGTGCGGCCGTGCGGTCGGCGCAGTAGCCGAAGGAGGTCGGGCTGCCGGCGGTGATCATGTGGTTCCACTCCGCGCCGCCGACACTCACGGTGCCATCGGGCTGCGTGGTGCGCACGCCGTTCCACAGTGAAGTGATGGTGATGCCGGAGGGCAGATCGACGCGCCAGTGCTCGCTGAGTGTCGACTCGGTGCTCACGTCGACATTTGCGCAGAAGCCCGTGCCCCAGTCGCTGCTGATCGTGGTTGTCGCGGTGATGCCTTCGGTCATGCCAGGCATGTCGGGCATCGGGGTGGGCGTGGGCGTCGGCTCCGGCGTTGGGGCAGGCGTAGGTGCAGGCGTAGGCGTTGGAGCAGGCGTAGGCGTCGACGCGCCACTGCCGTCGAGGGTCACATCGGAGCAGGCGTAGAACGCCTCGGGGGAGTCGCTGCGCTGCCAGACGGTGTAGAGCATCTGGCGGCCGTCGCGTTCGGGCAGATCGAGGCGGATGGTCGTCGTGGACTCGCGCCCACTCGGACCCGACTCGTAGATCTCCTCGAGGTCGTCCCACGTCAACGGCTCGGTGGGGTCGTAGGTGGGCTTGCTCAGGTAGACGCGGTAGTACTCCGTCGCGTGTGGAGCAGACGATGTCCAGGTGAGGGTGTACTTGCCGTCGGCGTCGGGAACGAGGTTGGTGACCGGCCACTGGTCGGAGGGCACATCGAACGCGGCGTACGTCGGGTCACCCGCTGAGCACAGTTGGCCGTCGGGGATCGTCGACTCATGCGCGCCGGCGACACCGCCATCGCGCACGCCCATCCAGTCGTAGAGCGCCTGTGGGTTGGCGTCCCACGCATCGGCGCACAGCTCATTGGTGCTGCCGGGGTAGTCGTTGTAGCAGGCCCAGATCCGGCTGGCCGGGTCGGTCATGGTGCCGTGGGCCTGCGCGGCCGGCGCCGCGGCGACTGCGGTCAGCAGTCCACCGGTGAGCGCTGCGGCGCTGGTGAGAGCGAGCATGGTGCGCGATCGCTGCACGTGTCCTCCTTGGTCGGCGTACTCCTAGGAGATCGGACCAATGAGGTAGGTGAGGGCCATCCATCATGGGGTTCTGAGGAATTCCTGCACACTGTGCACGCTGCGTGCGCAGTTCAGATTTTCAGCGGGCATCAAGTCCGTGCTGGTGCTATTGGGCCTCGTCACGCCTACGGCACGAACGCGGTGACCTTCTTCGGCTTTCCCTTGCCGGATATGCAGAAGCCGACGTGCGAATTCGTCCCACCTTCGGCCACGGACACGGCCCAACTCGGTGGATTCACCGTCACCTTGCCGCCCTTGTCTCGGGCCGTGAGGGTGATGGGCCGCTCGGGCGTGACGTTCGTGATCAACTCCGTCAGGAGCGCCATCTTGTCCCGGTGGATCGTGGTCCAGTCGTCAGGTGAGCCGTTCTTTGGGTGGATTGCGCCACCCGGTGACAACTTTTCACCCGATGAATGAGGGGTGCAGGTGCAGCGGCTGGTGGCAACCGTCGGGGGCGCCGTGTACCGAAGGGGTCCCCGACGCGCATAGACTCGCCCTGTGGCGCGCGGTGACGGCAAGCTCACGCACGAATTCCAGGTCGGTGGTGACCTCGGCGATGACCGGGCGCCCCAGGATGCCTGTGGTGTCTTCGGAGTGTGGGCCCCCGGCGAGGACGTCGCCAAACTCACCTACTTCGGCCTCTACGCCCTTCAGCACCGCGGCCAGGAGTCAGCCGGCATCGCGGTGAGCGACGGGCACCACATCGTCGTCTATAAAGACATGGGGCTGGTGTCCCAGGTCTTCACCGAGGCCAGCCTGGAGTCCCTGCACGGACACCTTGCGATCGGCCACACGCGCTACTCCACGACCGGCTCGAGCTGCTGGGACAACGCGCAGCCCACCTTCCGCTCCACCGCCAACGGACACATCGCGCTCGCCCACAACGGCAACCTCACTAACACCGCTGAACTCGCCGATCGCGTGGCAGCCCTCGACGGCCCCGGTGAGTTGCCGCTTGGCATGGCCAAGCCGAGCCGGGCAAGTTCTGACACCGACCTCATGACCGCGCTGGTCGCATCCCACCCCGATGAGTCGATGGAGGTCGCCGCGATGAAGGAGCTCCCCAAGCTCCGTGGCGCCTACTCGCTGGTCTTCATGGACGAGTCCACCTTGTACGCCGCCCGCGATCCGCAAGGCATCCGCCCACTGGTCCTTGGCCGACTGGAGCGCGGCTGGGTCGTGGCGAGCGAAACAGCAGCCTTGGACATCGTTGGCGCGTCGTACGTCCGCGAGGTCGAGCCCGGTGAGTTGATCGCGATCGACGAGCACGGTCTGCGCGCGCACTGCTTCGCCAAGCCCGAACCCAAGGGCTGCCTCTTCGAGTTCGTCTACCTCGCACGGCCCGACACGACGATTTCTGATCGCAGCGTGCAGGCGACGCGCGTCGAGATCGGCCGTCGGCTGGCCCATGAACATCCGGTGGAGGCCGATCTCGTCATCCCGGTGCCGGAGTCCGGTCGCTATGCGGCCATTGGCTATGCCCAGGAGTCCGGCATCCCCTTCGCGGAGGGGCTCGTTAAGAACTCCTACGTCGGACGCACCTTCATCCAGCCGTCCCAGACGATCCGCCAGTTGGGAATCCGGCTCAAACTCAATCCGCTGCGCGAGGTCATCGCCGATCAGCGGCTGGTCGTCGTCGACGATTCGATCGTGCGCGGCAACACCCAGCGAGCACTCGTACGCATGCTGCGCGAAGCCGGGGCGCGTGAGGTGCATGTGCGCATCTCCTCCCCGCCGGTGAAGTGGCCCTGCTTCTACGGCATCGACTTCGCTTCACGGGCCGAGCTCATCGCCAACGGTCTGTCGGTCGAGGAGATCTGCCGCTCCATCGGAGCCGACTCCCTCAGTTACGTTTCACTCGATGAATTGATCGAGGCGACAACGCTGCCGAAGAGTTCGTTCTGCTGCGCCTGCTTCGACGGTGTCTATCCGGTGCCGATCCCGGAGCCCGAAGTCATCGGCAAGCATTTACTTGAAGGGCTCGAGAAGCACGTCACCTCGTCCGCCGCCGTCGGTGCGGCCGATGCCCTGGAGCGTCCCTGACATGGTCAGCTACGCCGAGTCCGGAGTTGACGTCGAGGCCGGTGAGCGTGCCGTCGCCCTGATGCGCGACGCCATCGCACGGGCGACCCGACCCGAGGTGGTCGGTGGATTCGGCGGGTTCGCCGGCCTCTTCGACGTGTCGGCCATCAAGGGCTATCGCCGACCGCTCCTCGCCACCTCCACCGACGGTGTCGGGACCAAGGTCGCCGTCGCCCAGGCGATGGACATCCACGACACGATCGGCCAGGACCTCGTCGCGATGGTGGTCGATGATCTCGTCGTCTGTGGCGCCGAGCCGCTCTTCATGACCGACTACATCGCCACCGGCAAGGTCGTACCCGAGCGCATCGCGGCCATCGTCGCGGGCATCGCTCGAGGGTGTGAGATCGCTGGCTG
>CAYGMM010000072.1:6443-11416 GCA_964351035.1 uncultured Actinomyces sp. | reverse complement strand
CCGCTGCTGATCATCGCCGAGCACGTCGATGGCGAGGCGCTATCGACCCTCGTGGTCAACCGCATCCGCGGCACCTTCGCCTCCTGCGCGGTCAAGGCACCCGCGTTCGGTGATCGTCGCAAGGCGATCCTGCAGGACATCGCCATCCTCACCGGTGCACAGGTGGTCGCTCCCGAGGTGGGGCTCAAGCTTGATCAGGTCGGCCTCGATGTCCTCGGTCATGCGCGTCGCGTGGTCGTCACCAAGGACGACACGACGATCGTCGACGGTGGTGGCGAGCACCAGGCGGTCGAGGATCGGATTGCGCAACTGCGCCAGGAGATCGAGCGCACCGACTCGGACTGGGACCGCGAGAAGCTCCAGGAGCGCCTCGCCAAGCTGTCCGGCGGTGTCGTCGTCATCAAGGTTGGCGCGCACACCGAGGTGGAGCTGAAGGAGAAGAAGCACCGCGTCGAGGACGCGGTTTCGGCCACCCGCGCGGCCATCGAAGAGGGCATCGTCGCCGGCGGCGGCACCGCCCTGGTTCATGCCGCCAAGTCGCTCTCCGGCGATCTGGGGCTGACCGGTGACGAGGCGACCGGCATCACCGTCGTCGCCAAGGCGGCCGTCGAGCCGCTGCGCTGGATCGCGGAGAACGCTGGTGACCAGGGCTACGTCGTTGTCAGCAAGGTCGCCGAATTGCCGGTGGGCGAAGGCCTGAACGCGGCGACGGGCACCTACGAGAACCTCATTGCTGCGGGTGTGATCGACCCGGTGAAGGTCACCAAGTCGGCCCTGTCCAACGCCTCCTCCATTGCGGGCATGCTGCTCACGACGGAGGCGCTCGTTGTCGACAAGCCCGAGGAGGAGGACGAGGCCGACCACGGCCACGGCCACTCGCACCACGGGCACAGTCACTAGCCGGACTGAGCCAGCAGGCCAACATCAAAAGGCCCCACCCGGATCACGGGTGGGGCCTTTTGAGCTCTGGGGAGAGTCGAAGGTGCTGCTAGACCGCCTGGGCAAAGCGGCGACCGGAGCGAACCGCCTCGCGCTCGTCCTCGGTCATGCCGCCCCAGACGCCGTAGGGCTCGCGCACGGCAAGGGCGTGGGCGGCACATTGAGCGATGACGGGGCAGGTCGCGCAGACGGCCTTGGCGGCTCGCTCGCGTGCCTCTCGGGCGGCGCCACGCTCGCCCTCGGGATGGAAGAACGTATCGGGATCCTCGCCGCGGCAGGCGCCGCGCAACTGCCAGTCCCACGTGTCGGCGTTGGGGCCGGGGAGCCGAGAGATGTCCGCCATGGTGTCCTCCTGCGATCGGGTTATCTCACCTTAGTAATCGCGCCAAAAGTTGGTCAAGGGTTTTGGTTGAACAATTTATGAATCGTTTTGATAGGCAGATCCTCCGCGGTATCGCGCCACCGTCGGAGCGGTCCCCGCTCAAGATGCGGACTGACCGTGAGCGAGAACAATGGCGGGCATGAGTACCGGTCCCGAGTCCAATAGCGCAGTTCCTGCGCCTGGGCTCACCGTGGCCGCGGTGGCGCGTCGCCTGGGGGTGGCCCCCGCGACCCTGCGGACGTGGGACCGGCGTTACGGCATGGGGCCGAGCCAACATGCGGCGGGCTCGCACCGGCGATACTCCCCCGAGGACGTCGCCCGCCTTGAGCACCTGCGCCGACTCATGCTGGCCGGCGTACCTCTGGCGGAGGCGGCACGGGTGGTGGCGTCGTCGCCTTCCCATGGGCTCGGAACCACCGATGGGCCCGGATCGACCAGTGGAGTCGGACCGACCGAGGATGCCGGTGACGTCGAGGAGATCACCGGGACCGGGCCGATTCGGCCCGGTGGTGGCGGCGTCGTGGCGATCCCCGGCGGGACCCCTAATGCGCGCGGCCTGGCCCGCGCGGCCTTGGCGCTCGACGGCCGCGGCTGCCGCGAGATCGTGGCGCAGACCCTTGATCGACGCGGTGTGGTCTGGACGTGGGACCACCTGCTGGTGCCCGTTCTCGTGGGCGTGGGTCAAAAATGGGAGCAGTCGAGCAAGGGCATCGAGGTCGAACACGTTCTGTCGGAGTCCATCTCCACCGAATTCAGCGAGCGAGTATCGCGGGCGCCGGTGTCCTCGCCAGCCTCCGTGCTGCTGTGTGCCGCCCCTGACGAATTGCATGTTCTCCCACTGTGGGCCATCGCCGCCGGCCTAGCCGAGCGCCATGTCTCGGTGCGGATGCTGGGGGCTCGGCTTCCCGTGGACGCGCTGGCTTCCGCTATCCGCCGAGTCGGCCCGGCCGGCGTTCTCATCTGGTCGCAACTTCCCGAGACGGGGGATCCGACCATCTTTGACGCACTGCCCGAGGTGCGGCCCGAACCCCACATCCTGCTGGCCGGTCCGGGCTGGTGGCCCGGAGACAGCGGCCGGGCTCGTCGCGTCGAGGACCTGACCGAGGCCATCACGGCATTGGCGCGCGCGGCGGGGGCGTAGAGCCCGGCAGAATGCGCCGATGAGGCGGTGGCAGGAGGCGGTCGAGCTCGGGGCGCGCGGTTCCTACGGCTCGGCGCGTCGACTTCTTGAGTCGATTCCGGCGGGGGATCCGTACTATTCGCTCGCCCAGTCGACCCTCGGGAGCCACGCGCGACAGGTAGGGGCGTCGGGAGAGGTCTGGGATGCGCGGGCGCTCGCCGCTGCTGGCGACGCCGAGTCCATGGTCGATGCCCTCGTCGGTCTTGCTGCTGACGCGGTGGTCGCTGGCGATGCGCTGGGTGCCCGGAAGGGTCTGGCGAGCGCGGCATCGACCCTGGAGGGCGCGGGATCTGCGGCTGATCCGTGGAGATCGACGACGCGTTGGCACTGGGTCAGCGCCGAGACGGCCCTGCTGGTCGGGGATCGCGACATGGCGTACGCGGAGGCGCGGGCGGCTCGACGGTCCTGCGCTGGTCGGTCGGTACGGCACGAGGCCAAGTCCATGATCATCGCGATGGCCGCGGGAGATGAATTCGCGCGGAGCCAGGCCGGTGCGGTTCTCGAGCTGCTCGTGCAGCATGACTGGGCTTCGTTGCAGTGGCCGCTCGCGCTCGTCCTCGCGGACCTGCGGAAGGACACCATGATCGCGCCGGATCTCCTCGCCCGCAGTTGGCACGTGGCGCGGGTGGCAGTGGACCACATAGCCAAGGACATCCCGCGGGATCTCCGGGATGAGTGGCAGGAACATCCGGGTGTTCAGCGCATCTGCAGCGGCCCGGTAGCCTGACGCCATGGCCGGATCCTCCGCTTCGATCCCCGAGCCGTTCGCCTACCTCGGGCTCACCTTCGACGACGTCCTGCTGCTCCCTGCGGAGTCCGATGTCGTCCCCAGTGAGGTCGACACCAGTAGTCGGCTCTCCCGCAATATCAACGTGCGCGTGCCGCTGCTGTCCAGCGCAATGGACACGGTGACCGAAGGTCGCATGGCGATTGCGATGGCACGGCAGGGTGGTGTGGGGATCTTGCACCGCAACCTGTCCATCGAGGATCAGGCCGGCCAGGTCGACATGGTCAAGCGATCCGAAGCCGGGATGGTGGGCAATCCGATCACCTGCGGACCGGCGGACACCCTGGCTGACGTCGACGGCATGTGCGCCCGCTACCGCATCAGTGGCGTCCCGGTCGTGGATGAGGCAGGGGTCCTGCTCGGCATCGTGACCAATCGCGACATGCGGTTCGAGGAGGATATGTCGCGACCGGTGCGCGAGGTCATGACCACGATGCCCCTCGTGACGGCCCCGGTCGGTGTCGATCCCGAGGATGCGCTGCGGTTGCTGGCCCAGCACAAGGTGGAGAAGTTGCCGCTGGTCCATCCCGATGGACGCCTCGGTGGATTGTTCACGGTCAAGGACTTCGTCAAGTCCGACAAGTACCCGCTCGCCACCAAGGACGCGGACGGCCGACTCATGGTGGGAGCCGCCGTGGGCGTCGGTGAGGACGCGGAGAAGCGGGCGCGCACGCTCATCGAGGCCGGCGTGGATCTGCTCATCGTCGACACGGCGCATGGGCATTCCCGAGCCGTGGCCGCGATGGTGGCTCTACTGAAGTCGAACTCCACCGTCGACGTCGTGGGTGGCAACGTGGCAACGCGCGCAGGTGCCCAAGCCCTCATCGACGCCGGCGCCGACGGCGTGAAGGTCGGAGTCGGGCCCGGATCGATCTGTACGACCCGTGTCGTTGCCGGAGTCGGCGTGCCGCAGGTGTCGGCCATCTACGAGGCGAGCTTGGCTGCCCGTCCGGCCGGGGTTCCGGTGATCGGTGATGGTGGTGTGCAGTTCTCCGGTGACATCGCCAAGGCATTGGTGGCCGGTGCTGACACCGTCATGCTGGGCAGTCTGCTCGCCGGCTGCGAGGAAGCGCCGGGCGATGTGGTCTTCGTCAACGGTAAGCAGTTCAAGTCCTACCGCGGCATGGGGTCGCTCGGAGCGATGCAGTCGCGCGGCCAGGCGCGCTCCTACTCCAAGGACCGCTACTTCCAGGACGACGTTCTCAGCGACGACAAGCTCGTGCCCGAGGGCATCGAGGGGATGGTGCCCTATCGCGGCCCACTCTCGATCGTGGCCCACCAGCTCATCGGTGGACTGCGGGCATCCATGGGCTACTCCGGGGCTGCGACGATCCCGCAGCTCCATGAGAAGGGTCGCTTCGTGCGCATCACCGCGGCCGGCTTGAAGGAGAGCCACCCGCACGATGTCGTCATGACGGTCGAAGCGCCCAACTACCACTCCCGATAGGACGGCACCGTGTCAGAGATCGAGATTGGTCGGGGCAAGCGCGGCCGAGTGGCCTACTCATTCGATGAGGTGGCCGTTGCGCCGAGTCGTCGAACGCGGGATGCCGACGAGGTCTCCACGGCGTGGCAGATCGACGCCTATCGCTTTGAGGCACCGATCATCGCGGCACCCATGGACTCCGTTGTGTCCCCGGCGAGTGCGGTCACCCTGGGCCACCT
Source organism: uncultured Actinomyces sp. (assembly GCA_964351035.1). Lineage (GTDB taxonomy): Bacteria > Actinomycetota > Actinomycetes > S36-B12 > S36-B12 > Mxb001. The sequence continues at coordinate 6,463 of CAYGMM010000072.1, read as the reverse complement.
CGGCGTTCCGGCGGTGCTCA
>CAYGMM010000072.1:349-6433 GCA_964351035.1 uncultured Actinomyces sp. | reverse complement strand
GACGTCGCTGCTCCAGCAGATCTCGTCCATCCCGGACGCCGAGGCAATCCCCTTCCTTCAGCGCGCTTACCACGAGCGGCCGGTCGATCCTGGTCTGGTCCGCGAGCGCATCGCCGCCATTCGCGAGTCCGGTGTCACGGTGGCCGTCGGTGTCTCGCCGTCCTCGGCTGCCGACCTCGCACCGATCGCGGCAGCGGCTGGCACGGACCTGCTGGTGATCCGCGGCACCACCGTCTCCGCCGAGCACGTCTCGAGCGCACACGAACCGCTCAACCTGAAGACGTTCATCCATGACCTCGAGGTGCCGGTCATCGTCGGTGGCTGCGCCACCTACCAGGCGGCCCTCCACCTCATGCGCACCGGTGCTGCCGGTGTGTTGGTCGGCTTCGGTGGTGGCGCCGCGCATACGACCTCCGACGTCCTGGGCATTCGGGTGCCGATGGCCAGCGCCGTCGCGGACGTGGCCGAGGCGCGCCGGGACTACCTCGATGAGTCCGGCGGTCGCTACGTGCACGTGATCGCTGATGGGTCGGTTGGCTCCAGCGGTGCCCTTGTGAAGGCCCTTGCCTGTGGCGCGGATGCCGTCATGGTCGGCTCCATGCTGGCGCGGGCCAGCGATGCCCCCGGTCACGGTGCGCATTGGGGCGCCGAGGCATGGCATGCGAGCCTGCCTCGAGGTGAGCGCAAGCAGCTCGGTGTGGTGGGTACCTTCGAGGAGATCCTCGTCGGCCCCTCGGTCACGGCGGACGGATCGGCCAATCTCATTGGTGCTCTGCGCAAGGCGATGGCGACGAGCGGCTATTCCGACCTCAAGGCGTTTCAACGCATCGACGTCGTGCTCGATCCGCAATAACGCACGTTGCCGGGGACAATGGGGGAGTGAGTGTGAGCGATCTGCCCGAGGAGAGTCCGGTCCCGGCTGTCTACGACGACCGCCTCGGTGCCGAGCAGCGTCGGGCAGCGGTCGAAGCGCTTCGCTCCACTGAGCTCGACATCCTCGTCGTGGGTGGCGGTGTGGTCGGAGCTGGCGCGGCCCTGGACGCCGCAGCCCGCGGGTTGACCGTCGGGCTGGTGGAGCAGACCGATCTTGCGGCTGGTACCTCGTCGCGTTCGTCGCGGCTGGCCCACGGCGGTCTGCGCTATCTGGAGCAGCGCGAATTCGGCCTGGTGCGCGAGGCGCTGACCGAACGCGGCCTGCTCCTCGATCGACTGGCACCGCATCTCGTGCGCCCTCTTCCCTTCCTCTTCCCCCTGAGCAAGCAGTGGGAGCGCCCCTACGTGGCGTCCGGTGTGCGCCTGTACGACCTCCTCAGTCGCGTGGGGAACCACGGCGGGGAGATGCCACGATCACAGAGTCTCAATGTCGCGGAGGCCAAGGAACGCGTCCCGGATCTGGCGACCGACGAGGTGGCCGGTGCGGTGCGGTTCTACGACGCGCAGATCGACGACGCGCGTCACACGGTCGCTGTCGCCCGTAGTGCTGCCGCCTACGGTGCCCACATCGTCACGCGCACACGGGTGACGGGTCTGTTGCGTGATGGCGAGTCGGTGGTTGGTGCGCGTGTGCGCGACGATCTCACGGGCGAGGACTACGAGATTCATTCGCGGGTGATCATCGGCGCCGTCGGCATCTGGACCGATGAACTCCTGCGGATGGCCGATCCCGATAGCCCGACCCGCGTCACGCAGAGCAAGGGCGTGCACCTCGTGGTGCGCGGCGACGCGATCCGCTCCTCATCCGCCATCATCGCCCGAACTCCGCACAGCGTGCTGTTCCTTCTGCCGTGGTCCGGTACCTGGATCGTCGGGACGACCGACACCCCCCGCGTCGACGACGATCTGGCCGATCCCCACGCGACCGACGAGGAGATCGACTACCTGCTCGAACAGGCAAACCGCTGGCTCGAGCGCCCGCTCACTCGAGCGGACGTGCTCGCGACCTACGCCGGCTACCGACCGCTCGTCGCCGAAGGCGACGACGAGGAGACAACCCAGGTGTCTCGCGAACACGTCGTCTTCCATCCGGCGCCCGGACTCGTCGCCATCGCCGGTGGCAAGTACACGACCTATCGCGTCATGGCCGAGGACGCCGTGGACGTGGCCGTAGGTGACCTCGACCGCGAAGAGGTCCCCGCATCAACGACCGCCGAAATCCCGCTCACCGGCGCGGTCGGTTTCGCTGACCTGTGGGCTGATCGCGAGGCCATTGCCGAACGGGCGGGGATCCCACTGCCGCTCATGGAGCGCCTCCTGCGCCGTCACGGTTCGCGCATCGGCGCCGTGCTCGAATTGGTCGAGGTGGACCCTCTCCTAGGTGAGCCGCTCTTGCCCGGCGGATGGCATCTGCCCGCTGAGGCAATCGTCGCCGTCACTGATCAAGGGGCCCTCGATCTGGACGACATCCTGGTGCGACGCCTGCGGATTGCACCGGAATCCGCTGACGGCGGACGGGCGGCGGCTGAGGCCGTGCTCCCGTTCGTCGCGCCGTACCTCGGCTGGGATGACGATCGGGCACAGGCCGAACTCCGGGCCTACGTCGATGAACATGTGAGCGCAGCGGGCCGGCCCGACCCGGCGTAGCATCGCTCGGGTGACGGCTACCGCTGAACTGGTCCTGCACCCGCTTGCTGCTGAGTTTGTCGCTGGTCCCACCTCCGCGGTGAAACCCGTGACCGCGCCGTTCACCGGCGCTCACCTGCACGACCTTCCGCTGTCGACGCCGGACGACGTCTCGCGGGCCGTGGCCGTCGGGCGCGAGGCCCAACGGGCCTGGGCGCAGACGACGGTCCGTGACCGCGTGCGGATTATCCGTCGCTTCCACGACCTCGTACTGCGGCGGCGCTCTGAGGCCCTCGATCTGCTCCAGTCCGAGACCGGCAAGTCGCGGCCCGATGCCCTGGAGGAGATCCTCGACGTGGCACTGGTGTGCCAGTACTACGGTCGCCGGGCCGATCGCGTCCTGAAGGCACGCCGCTCACGGGGGGCGCTTCCGGTGCTCGTCGGTGTCGAGGTGCTCCACAAGCCCGTGGGCGTCGTCGGCATCATCGCGCCCTGGAACTATCCGCTCTCGCTGAGCGTCAGCGATGCGATCCCGGCCCTACTCGCGGGCAACGCGGCGGTGATCAAGCCCGATGTGCAGACCAGTTTGGTGGCGGCCTGGGCGGGGGCTCTGCTGCGCGAAGCTGGTCTCCCGGATGGTCTGTACTCTGTCGTGACCGGCGAGGGCGCCGACATTGGTCCCGCGGTGGTTGACCAGGTCGACCACGTGATGTTCACCGGCTCATCGGCGACCGGCCGCATCGTGGCCGAGCAGTGCGCACGCCGACTCATCGGCTGCACCCTTGAGCTCGGTGGCAAGAACGCGATGATCGTGCGGGCCGATGCCAACCCGATCAAGGCCGCCGATACCGCCGTCCGTGCCTGCTTCTCGAACGCCGGTGAACTGTGCATCTCCATGGAGCGCCTGTACGTGCACGACGCGGTCTATGACGCCTTCGTCGAGGAGTTCGCCCGACGGGTGTCCGCATTGACGATTGCCCACGGCCTCGGATGGGAGGGGGATGTCGGCTGTCTGATCTCGGCGGCGCATCTGGGACGCGTCCAGGCACACGTGGACGATGCGGTGAAGTCAGGTGCGCGTGTGCTTGCGGGAGGCCGTGCCCGTCCCGACATCGGTCCGCTCGCCTTTGAGCCCACCCTGCTCGAGGGCGTCGATGAGTCCATGGCGGTGTGCCGGGAGGAGACGTTCGGTCCGGTGGCGTCGCTCTACCGGGTCTTCAGTGACGATGAGGCCGTCGCCTTGGCCAACGACACGACGTATGGCCTGAACGCCTCCATTCTGACCTCGGATCTGCGGGCCGGACGCCGGCTGGCGCGCCGACTCAACACCGGCTCGGTCAATGTCAATGAGGGGTACGCCGCCAGTTGGGGATCGATGGGTGCGCCCATGGGGGGCGTCGGTGAGTCGGGTCTGGGCAGCCGACACGGGGATCAAGGATTGCTCAACTACACCGAGCCGCAGACGATCGCGACCCAGCGGGTGCTGGGATTCGGCCCCCAACTCGGGCTCGATCGGCAAAAGTGGGGTGCGGTGCTGGCCGCGTCGGTGGGCGCCATGGGGCGCCTGCGCATCTGAGGAGACTCCTGCGTTGCTCAAGGGAAGGGTGACATGAGCGGATTCGACGTCGACGTTCTCATCGTCGGTTCGGGGTTCGGCGGGTCGGTAGCGGCCCTGCGCCTGACGGAGAAGGGCTATCGGGTTGCTGTCGTCGAAGCGGGCCGACGATTCACCGAGGAGGACTACCCGAAGACGTCGTGGCGGTTGCCGCGCTTCCTGTGGGCTCCTGCGCTCGGGTGCACGGGCATTCAGCGCATCCACATCCTCAAGGACGTGGTGATTCTCGCCGGAGCTGGTGTCGGTGGTGGATCGCTCGTCTACGCCAACACGCTGTACGTCCCGCCCAAGCGCTTCTTCGAGGATCGTCAGTGGGCGCACATCACCGACTGGGCCGATGAACTTGCGCCGTACTACGACCAGGCGAGTCGCATGCTCGGCGTGGTCGAGAACCCGACGATGACGCCGAGTGATCTCGTCATGAAGGCCGTGGCCGATGACATGGGCGTGGGTCACACGTTCCGGATGACCCCGGTCGGTGTCTACTTCGGTGATGGACCGGGTGTGACGCGGGAGGATCCGTTCTTTGGCGGTGTCGGGCCTGATCGGACCGGCTGCACAGAGTGCGGTGAGTGCATGACGGGTTGCCGGCACAACGCGAAGAACACCCTGCCGAAGAACTACCTCGGTCTCGCCGAACGCGCGGGTGCGGTGGTGTTGCCCTTGACCACCGTGACGGGGATCGACCCCATCGAGTCCGGTGGCTACACGGTCACGACGAAGCGCACCGGGGCCTGGGGTCGGCGCACCAGGACGCTGACGGCCGAGCACGTGATCATGGCCGCAGGCACTTACAACACGCAGAAGCTGCTGCATCGCATGAAGGACGAGGGTCGCCTGCCGCGCCTGTCGCGCGCGCTGGGGCGACTGTCACGGACGAACTCGGAGTCGATCCTCGGTGCCGTCGCGCGTTCGGCCGATGCCGACTACACCCGCGGGGTGGCGATCACCTCCAGCTTCTTCCCCGACGACGTCGGCACTCACGTGGAACCGTGCCGCTATGGCAAGGGCAGCAACTCCATGGGCCTGTTGCAGTCGGTGTTGACACGTCCGGAGCCTGGTGTGCCCCGTTGGCGCACCTGGACCAAGGAGCTGTGGCGGCAGCGGGCAAACGCCGCTCAGTTGGTCAACGTGCGCAAGTGGAGTGAGCGCGCGGTGATCTCCCTGGTCATGCAGCCGGTCGACAACTCGTTGACGCTCGCCGGCAAGCGCGGTCGCTTCGGCTGGCGCCTGACGACCCGACAGGACGAGTCAAATCCGGCGCCGACGTACATCCCGGTGTCGGAGGAGGTCGTGACGCGGATGGCCGAGAAGGTCGACGGCATTGCGGGCGGCAACGTCTTCGACAACTTCGATGCGGTGATGACCGCGCACTTCGTCGGTGGCTGTGCGATCGGTGACTCCGAAGACTCGGGCGTCGTGGATCCGTATCACCGCGTCTATAACTACCCGGGTCTGCACATCGTCGATGGCTCGGCGATCACGGCGAACCTCGGGGTGAACCCTTCGCTCACGATCACCGCGCAGGCGGAGCGGGCCATGGCGATGTGGCCCAACAAGGGCGAGAGTGATGCGCGGCCACCCCTGGGTTCGACCTATCAGCGGCTGGATGCCGTGACACCCAAGAACCCCGTGGTCCCCGAGCACGCACCGGGGGCCCTGCGGCTACCGATCGTTCAGGTTTCCTAAACGAGGACGTCGATGCAGCCAGGTTCGTGGGCCTTCGGCCGCAGCTGCATCCGGTAAGGACCCGGGCCGTTGATGTGCACAGCCAAGTCGGAGGAACCGTCTGATTCCGTGCTCTCCTGACATATCCGTGGGTGGCTGTGGTGGCGCCGCCGGCAGTCGGCAGCGGGGTTGTGCGCTGAGAGTGCGGGGAATCGGCCTTTTGAGCGCACAATGTTGAGCGG
>CAYGMM010000072.1:0-339 GCA_964351035.1 uncultured Actinomyces sp. | reverse complement strand
CTATCAGCGGCTGGATGCCGTGACACCCAAGAATCCCGTGGTCCCCGAGCATGCACCCGGTGCCTTGCGGTTACCGATCGTTGAGGTGTCCTAGACGGATAGGCCTAGGTAGCCAGGCTTGCCAGTCTTCGGCTGCAGTCGCAGCAGGTAGGGGCCCGGGCCGTTGACCTGCAGAGCCGGCAAGTAGCCCTTCTTGTCTGCCTTCCCGAACGCCATCCAGGTATTCCCGAGACGTACCGACATGTTCGCACCCGCAAAGGCAGGGTCCTTGATGCGCATCACCACGGGTTTGCCGCGAGTCACCTGCACGGTGAGCGGCTTGGCAGCCTTGGCGCTCGG
>CAYGMM010000071.1:0-11435 GCA_964351035.1 uncultured Actinomyces sp. | reverse complement strand
AGGAGTTGCGGCGGGTGCGCTCGGGCGCGTTCGGCCTTGACGACGCTGTCCCGGCCGATGCGATCACGACCGACGGACTGATCCCGTTGGCACCGGCGGCCCGTCGGAGCCTGGCGTGGGTGGAGGTGAACTCGGCGTCAGTGGGTCCGATCCGCAACGGCATCCAGATTCCCTGGCCGCCCGAGGCGCCGAAGACCGGACCCGTTGCGCTGGTGTGCGCGGAGGATCTGGTCGCGCTGGCGGAGGAGGGCGGCGGTCGCGCCCGCTATCTCGCCGTCTTCCCCCCGGAGTAATCGTTGTTCTTACCCGAAGTGCTGCTAACTCGGGCAGTTAACGACACTTCGGGTAAGAACAACGAATCAGCGGGCGAGGGTGCCGTGCGCGGTGTCGGGCGAAAGGTCCTCGACCAGGATCCGCGCCCACTCATCGCATACTGCGGGGAGCGGGAAACTCGCCTCGACCTGACGGCGAGCCTCGGCGGCCGTGAGCGCCCACTGACCGCTCGCCACCGTCTCGTGGATCGTTTCGGCGAGAACGACCGGGTCGGCATGGATCCAGCGCGTGTCGTAGATCGTGTCCGAGCCTGGCCAGGGCAGCAGCGCGGGAACGGCGCCCGAGGCCATGCCCTCGGCCGGAGCCAGGTGGAAGCTCTCGTCATCCGACGTCGACAGCACCCACCCCACGCGGCGCAGCCAGGCGGGTACGTCCCCACCGAAGCCGTCGAAACTCACCGCCCCGCGGATCGTGGGGTCAGCGTGGATGCGCTCGAAGAGGCGTTCGGCCTCGGCCCGCTCCTCCGGCTTGCGCCAGATCCACCAGTAATCCCAGGGCAGTTTGGACTTCACCGCCATTCGGTACCGCCGGTCTCGGCGACGCAGCCGCGACAAGATCTCCAGGCCCAGGTCGGGTCGCTTGCGGTGCGGTGAGATCCCGATCATTCCGAGGGTGAACTGCACATCGCCGATCTTGGGGCGATCGAACTGCTCGACGTCCACCCAGTTCGGGATCACCACGATGCGCTCGGCTGGCCATCCGGTGCGTTCGGCCGTGAGTTGTGCGTAGAACGGGCTGACGCACACCACCTGATCGACCGCGTCGATGCGTACGTCGGTGAGCCATCCGGCGTCGAGTTCGAACCGGTGCAGGCGCACGATCAGCCGCTGGTCATCGCGCTTGTGGCGGGAGTACCAGACGAGGTTTGGGCCGGCCCACTCGCAGATGATGACGTCTGCCCACGCGACCATTTCGCGGCTGCGTGCCTCGTCGTGGCTGGCGAGGGCATCCCAGTGGTCAAGGCGCACGTCGAGTTCGGGCAGTGCCTCGAGGTGCTCTTGGATGCGGGTGAAGAACTTCAGATCATGGCTGACGACGCCCACCTTCAGCGCTGTCCGACCCGCGAGTGCTGGCGGTGCGACCGGCAGCGCACGTTCGATCAGATCGCGCATGCGTTCGACGGAGGCGGCCATCGTGTACGGCGCCACGGCACTCTCGAGTTCGGTCCGGGCCACCTCGAGGGCGCTCGGATCGGCGATGACACCGCGACACGCGGCGACGATGTCCTCGGCACTCGCGACGTAGAACGGGTAGTCCTCGCCGATGAGTTCCACATGCATCGGCGTTCGATTGACCAGCGCCGGCACTCCGAGCGCTCCGAACTCCAGCACCTTGGTGGACAGTTCGAGGCTCGCGTCCATCCGCGGATCGCGCCAGGACATGCCGAGGTCCGCGCGCGCGGTGAGTTCCATCGCCTGCTGACGTGGCATGCCGCCATGCCAAATGACGCCTGGTGAGTTCTCCAACGCGGCGCGCATCCGTCCGGACCATTCCGGGTCGTCCGGAACGTCGTGGATCTTGTCGCCCACCATGTGCAACTCGGCCTCGATACCGACGGCGGCGAGCAGCGAGGGGATCTCGGTCATCTGCAGGGTGTTCCACAGGGGTGCGAACTTGCCCGTGTAGACCAGGCGGAGTGGACGCTGCTGTACGCCGTCCACGCTCACTGCCGATCGTGCGGGAAGGTCGAACGTTGGCTCGGGTACGACCGGACTCCACAGCACCGACCTGCCGCAGGCGGCTGGCACGGTCGACTCCAGGAGGCAGCGCAATTCCTCGGTCTGGCACATCATGTAGCGGCTGGCCTTCGCGATCGCTTGCAGCCGATCCACCTGCTCGTCGTCCATAGCGAGCGGGTCTTGGGCGATGTCGGTGAGGTAGGTCCACAACCGGCCGTGCAGGATGTCACTCGCCGCGGCGGCGGTGACAAAGCGAAGCCCACGCACGACGATGAAGTCAGCGCGCGCAGTCGCATCCAGGGACTCCAACTGCGCGACGGCCTGAGCCGGGGTGAGCGGGGTGCCACTCGACGAACCCGCGAACGGGTCGATGACGGTGACGCCGGGCATGTCCCGCAGCGGGGCGACGAGCCGGTCGTTCTCGACCGGGGCCTTGAGCACGACGCGCACCTCAACACCGCTGCGGGACAGCGCCTCGCACATCGATTGCACCCAGATGGCGGAACCATCGAGGATGTTGAGGTTGACGTCTCCGTAGACGAGCGCACTGCTCATGACGTCCTCCACAGCGTCGAGTCACTCTGACGGGGGAGAGTCGGCAGGTTGGCGAGCCGTTCGACGAGCAGATCGAGGATCCCGTCGGGGTCCTCGAGGTCGACCTGGCGCGCGATGTACGGCGTGGTGACGGCCATGTTCAGCAGAGTGCGATTGCGCAGGACCTCATCGGGCAGGGCTGTGACGACGATGTTCTCGTCGGTCAGCATGTCGACCGCACGATCGGGGAGGGGTGTGCGCGTGACGATCTCCCGCGGTCGCCACGATTGCAGGAGGATCTGGTCAACGTCGGGGTTGTCGCCGACGACCAGCGCGACGTCCCATACCGACCGAGGCCGGGATTCGATATCCAGCCGATCCGCGAGATTGGACAACTGCACGGGCGCGGAGGCGTGCAGCATGATCGCGCGCAGCACCGCACGTCGCTGCTGATCGGACATCGCGCGGGTGGCCTGAGTGAGGGCCTCACCCACGGTGTCGACACCCTCGGTGAAGATCGCGGATCCGCGTGCGGCTTCCTGGGTGCGTAGGAGCCCGTCCAGGTCCGCGTCATGCCCGGTGACAACTCGTCGTCCGGAAGCCAGGAGCCCCAGTGTCACGGCATGGGCACCAACAAGGTCATCGGCCACCCACATCGGGTCGCTGAGGCCGTACGTTGAGGCATCGACCGCATGGCGCAAGGCCACCGATCGGTGCAGCCGTGGGTCCGGTGAATGCACCGCGCGATCGTCGATCGCCGCGAGTGCCGCCGCGCGCATGTCACGCTCCACAGGGGTGCCCGCCGGCCCCTGCCAGTCGACGAAGGCGCCACCGCCGCGCGGAGTCTCCGCAAACTGCCATGCCGCGGGATCGATGCCCGGATGCCACGGGTCTTCGCGGAGCGAGCCCGGGCCATCCACCACGAGGTCGCAGCGTTGTGCGAGTTCGGAGAGGAAGACCGTGTGCGTCGGTGAGGTCGATCGCAGCAGGACGACCGGGCGCCCCTGAGCATGAGCAGCATCGACGAGGGCCGCGGCCGCGCGGAGACGATCCACGGCCGCAGGGCTCCCGAGGTACTCCCAGGTCTCGCCCGGCAGTGCCGCGGCCGTGTCGATGACGACGATGTCGGCGTCGACGGCCTCGATGAGGGCGGGGCCTTCGTGGGGCAGCGCACTGCTCACGGCGGCGTAGGGCTGCCACGCCAGCATGGTGCGGTGCGAGAGAGCACCGGCGATCGCGAGTGAACCCTGTGCCGCGGCGGCCACCGACGTACGAGGGATCAGCAGGCGCGGTGCGTCGAGATCAAGGACGTCATCGCGACGTCCGCGCGGGGCGGCCACCGACGGGGGAGCGCTGCGACGCGAACGACGCAGTCGCCAGATGCGCCATAGATCGCGCGGCAGGGTCAGCAGTCTCTTCGGGCTCTTGGCGGCGTTGACCAAGAGGTTGCCGACGACGTACGACGCGCTGCGTTCGGCCCGGGCAAGAGCCCGTTCGGCGCGCTCCGCGCGTGCCTCGGCACGGCGCAGGTCGTGTTGCAGACGAGCGACCTGATTGCGGGAACCAGATTCGGGCGGTGGGGCCGAGAGCTCGTCGACGGGACCCTCGGTCATTCGCGACCGCGATCGTCGAGCCAGTCCAAGATCACGTCGGCGATGCGATCACCGGCGTGGCCATCCCACAGAGGTGGGCGACGGTCGGTATCGACAGACTCGTCGAGTACCGCATCGAGTTGTGAGATCAGCGTCGCCGGCGACGCGAGCCGATTGGTTCCGTGGGTGATGGTGACCGGGCGTTCGGTGTTCGGTCGCAGCGTGAGGCAGGGCACGCCGAGCACGGTTGTCTCCTCCTGTACGCCGCCGGAGTCGGTGATCACGGCCCGGGCTCCGCGCACGAGGGACATGAAGTCGAGGTAGCCGAGGGGCTCCACGACGTGGACGCGCGGATGATCTCCAATGCCGAGTGCCTCCAGCACCCGACGACCGCGCGGATGTAGGGGCAGGACGATCTCGGCGCGGGCCGCCGCCGTGTGAACGAGGGCGACGAGTTCGGCGGCCGACTCGGGGTCGTCGACATTGCCGGGCCGGTGCAGCGTGGCGACGAGGTAGTCCTCGGGCAGTCCCAGGTCGGTCCGTGCCTGCTGTGGGTCCAGGCGGTCCAGGTTGGCCAGCAGCGTGTCGATCATAGGGTTGCCGACGAGGTGGATGCGGTCGGCCGGGCCACCGTCGTGGGCGAGGTGGGCGATGGCGTCGGGACTGGTACACAGCAGCAGATCAGCCAGCCGATCGGTGACGATCCGGTTGATCTCCTCCGGCATCGACATGTCAAAACTGCGCAGGCCCGCCTCGACGTGGGCCACCGGGATCTGCAACTTGGCCGCGGCGATGCTCGCCGCCAGTGTGGAGTTCACGTCGCCGTACACGATCACCATGTCCGGCCGGGTCGTGAGCATCTCGGCCTCGAGCCCGACGAGGATCGCCGCGGTCTGCTCGGCATGGCTGCCCGATCCGACGCCGAGGTTGATGTCCGGGCGCGGCAGGTCCAACTCGCGGAAGAAAAGCTCCGACAGGCGATCGTCGTAATGCTGGCCGGTGTGCACGAGCCGCTGCCGGGCGCCACGCCGAGCGAGGGCCGCGATCACGGGTGCGGCTTTGGGGAAGTTGGGTCGAGCACCGGTGACGTGCAGCAGGGTCATCTCGGCCTTCCCGTCGCCTTGTCCTGTGGTCGCCTTGCCTTGTGATCAGCGCTCCATCGGACGCCGACGTCTACTATCCCAGACGGGAAGGTGGTGATGGCTACGCGCAGGCAAGACCGGCGTGCCCAGACCGCACCGGCGACGTCCGAGCCGGAGCGGTCGGTGGGCGCTGTCCACCGCACCCTGCGCCGCCTGCTGCCGTCCCTGCGCCATCTCCCCCTGGCGACCACGGGTGCCGTGCGTCGCTTCGCCGATGATCCGGCCCGTGGGCGCGCTGCGCTCGAGCGAGCCGTCCCCGCGGTCGGGCGGCGGCGTTCTGTCGAGACGAATACTCTCGCCGCGCTGGATCGCGCAGTGGCTGAGGACCGATACGACGTGGCTCGCGCGCTCCTGGAACAGGTCGACCCGAAGGATCCGACTCGTGGCGGGGCCGAACTCGCCGTCGCCCGCCTCGGCGGGCAACTGCAGTGGGTCGCGGCCGCCGATGCGGCGGACGGTCGCGGCCGCCGGGCCGTACGACGAGCACGGGAGGACCTGCAGCGGCTCGGCTCGCCCCTGCCCACGTGGTGTGCGAAGTCGGCCGAGCCCGGCACGGAGCCTCGACGCCTGGATGCCCCGCGCGTGCTCCATGTGGTGACCAACTCCCTGCCGCGGGTTCAGGCGGGCTCGACCATCCGCACCCAGCGCATCGCGCGCGCGCAGCGCGACGCGGGGTGGGATGCCCAGGTCGTGACCCGGCCGGGCTATCCCGTGACGCGAGGGGAGGCCTGGGCGCGTGAACGCGAAGTGGTCGATGGCGTCATCTACCACCGGCTGCTCCCGTGGGCGATGCCCGACGAGAAGCGCATGCCCGACGTTTACGCCAGGGAACTCGCCATCCTCGTCGATCAGGTGCGGCCTGATCTCCTTCATGCAGCCTCCGACCAGGTCAACGCCCGCGCGGCCCTTGAGGTCGGGCGACGGGCCGGGTTGCCGGTGGCCTACGAGGCCCGCAGCTTCTTCGAGGACACCTGGCTCGGCCGACATGGCTCGGACCCCAGCGCCGATACGTACCGGCTCCTGCGCGATCGCCACACCGAGATCCTGCGGGCGGCTGACGTCGTGACCACCCTCGGAGACGCTATGCGAGCCGAGATCATCGCGCGGGGTGTGGCCGCGGATCGAGTCATCGTCGCGCCGAACGCCGTGCCAGCGCATTTCCTCACTGAACCAGACCTGGCGAAGTCGGTGGTGCGCCAACGCCTCGGACTACCCACCGCTGACCTGTGGGTTGGGAGCCTGGCGACCCTCAACGCCGATGAGGGATTCGACACCCTTCTTGACGCCCTGGCCCTCGTGCGGGCCACCGGTACCGATGCCCGGGCCCTCCTCGTGGGTGACGGTCCCGCTGCGACCGATCTCGCCGAACGGGCGCGGGAGCTCGGCGTGCCACTCGTCCTGCCCGGACGGGTGCCGGTCGCCGAGGTGCTGCCCTGGTACGACGCCCTCGATGTCTTCGCCTACCCCCGTCATGACACGGCCCTCAACCGCCTGGTGACCGGCCTGAAGCCCGTGGAGGCCCAGGCCAGGGGCGTCCCCGTGGTCGGTAGCGACCTGCCCGCCGTCCGTGAGGTGCTGGCACCGGGGAGCGCTCTCACGGCTGCCGGGGACCCCGATGCCCTCGCGGGCGCCCTCATGGGCCTGCTCACCGAGACCACGCGGGTGGAGCAGGGGCACTCGGCACGGGACTGGGTGGCGCAGACACGCACGTGGCCTCGCGTGATGGAGGCCTACCGGGCCGCGTACTCTTTCGGGGGTATCAGCGCCGCCTGAGGGCGGAGCCGGCCGAGTGCGGCCGCGCGGCGACGAAGGATGGATATGGCACGCGATCTCGTGGTCATCGGGCTCGGCTATGTCGGTCTGCCCCTCGCGCAGGAGGCTTGCCGTTCCGGCCTGACCGTCACCGGGCTCGACGTCTCCGAGCACGTGGTCGCCGGCCTCAACGACGGCCGATCCCACGTCGACGATCTGTCCGACGCCGATATCGCTGCGATGACGGAGGCGGGCTTCACCGCCACGACGGATGCCTCGGTGATCGCCGACGCCGACACCATCGTCATCTGCGTGCCGACCCCGCTGACCCCCGAGGGTGGCCCCGACCTCGGCGCGGTCCTTGGCGCCACTCAATCCATTGCCGCCCATCTGCGCCCCGGGCAACTCATCGTGCTGGAGTCCACGACGTACCCCGGGACGACGGACGACGAGGTCCGCCCGGTGCTCGAAGCCGGAGGGCTCGTTGCCGGCCGCGACTTCCACCTCGCCTTCAGCCCCGAGCGCATCGACCCCGGCAACCCCGTCTACGGCATGCGCAACACCCCGAAGGTGGTGGGTGGCCACACACCCGAGTGCACGGACGCCGCCGCGGCGTTCTACGGACGATTCGTCGACACGGTGGTGCCGGCGCGCGGCACGCGCGAGGCCGAGATGGCGAAGTTGCTCGAAAACACCTACCGGCACATCAACATCGCCCTCGTCAACGAGATGGCGCGCTTTTGCCACGAACTCGACATCGATCTGTGGGATGTCATCGCCGCCGCCAAGAGCAAGCCCTTTGGTTTTCAGGCCTTCTACCCCGGTCCCGGCGTCGGCGGACACTGCATCCCGATCGACCCCAACTACCTCAGCTACCAGGTGCAGGCCAAGCTCGGCTACCCCTTCCGGTTCGTGGAGTTGGCGCAGGAGATCAACGCAGGCATGCCGACGTACGTCGTTCGTCGTGTGCAGGACATCCTCAATGAGGAGGGCAAGGCGCTGCGTGGTGCGCGCGTGCTGTTGCTCGGGGTGACCTACAAGCCCGACATCGCCGACCAGCGCGAGTCACCGGCCAAGCCCATCGCTCAACTCTTGCGCGACAAGGGCGCGATCGTGGAGTACCACGACCCGCACGTCACGGCCTGGCGTCTCGGGGGCGAGACCCTCGCGCCGGTCGCTGACCTTGATGCGGCCGTGGCCGAGGCCGACCTAACGATCCTGCTGCAGAACCACAACTCGTACGACGTGCCGACACTCGTGACGACCTCGCGTCGATTCTTTGACACGCGTGGCGTCACCCGAGGCGACGAGGCGGTGCGGCTCTGATCGACGGAGGACAGCAGACCGAAGCGAGCACCCTCGCCGTTCCGGCGGAGCAGCTCGCCCGGGAGGCAGGGCTCACCCGAGTCAACAGCCGGCCTCCCTTCTTGGCCTACCTCCGTTCGCTATGGCAACGCCGCGCCTTCATCCGCGCGTTCGCGAAGGCGAGCGTCGACAAACAGAACACCAAGAGCCGCCTGGGTCAGTTCTGGCAGGTGATGGACCCGGTCCTCACCATGGCGCTGTACTGGTTCCTCTTCGGGTTCCTCCTTGGTGGTCGCGGCAGCGTCGAGAACTACACCGGCTTCCTCGCTGCGGGTGTCTTCAGCTTCGCGATCATCCGTCAGTCGATCACCGCGGGCTCGCGCTCGATTTCCGGCAACGAGGGCTTGGTGCGCTCCATCCACTTCCCTCGCGCGGTGTTGCCAATCGCCGTCGTGATGAAGCAGTTGCGCGTGTTCTACTACGCGATCCCGATCATGGTGGTGATCCTGCTCATCACCGGGGAGCCGATCACCTGGCGCTGGTTGCTGGCTCCGGTGGGCCTGCTCCTGATCGTCATGTTCTCGCTCGGGATGGCGATGATCATGGCGCGCATCGTCGCGACGCTGCAGGACGTCTCGGAGATCCTCGGATATCTGCTTCGCATCTGGGGATACATGTCCGGCGTGATGATCCCCATCGCCGATCGCCTCAGCCGGCTTGGCTTGCCCCCGTGGGCGGTGTTCCTCATCGAGATCAACCCCGGCACCGTCTACCTCAACGTCATGCGCGATGCGCTCATGGCGACCTACGACTCGCCGGGTGGGGCCCT
Organism: uncultured Actinomyces sp.; assembly: GCA_964351035.1. Taxonomy (GTDB): domain Bacteria; phylum Actinomycetota; class Actinomycetes; order S36-B12; family S36-B12; genus Mxb001. Next base: position 2,269 of record CAYGMM010000071.1, on the reverse strand, counting down.
GAACTGGCTGCTCGCGGTGGTGTGGGCTGTGATCATGCTGCCCTTCGGTCTGTGGTTCTTCTGGCGTGCGGAGGACCGCTATGGCCGAGGTTGACGAGGACTTCGAGATTGACCTCAGCGAGGAGGCCGACTTCAGTGACGTCGCGCCGCCGCGCGAGAACGACCCCAATGCGCCGATCAAGATCGTCGTGGATGACCTGCACATCATCTATCGCGTGTGGACCGCGCCGGATCAACCGCTCGATGATTCCGCGTCGCGCTGGCAGCGCGTGCGATCGCGGCGTCCGGTCTCCAGCAAGCGCGAGATCCACGCTCTGCGTGGGGTGAGTTTCGTTGCCCGCCAGGGAGAGGCGGTCGGTGTCATCGGCAAGAACGGCGCGGGCAAATCGACACTCATGCGAGCGATCGCTGGCCTTCTGCCACCCAACCAGGGCGCGGTCTACGCCGACGGACAACCGACCATGCTGGGGGTGAGCTCAGCGCTCATGCAGGCGCTGTCAGGGCTGCGCAATGTCGAACTCGGTCTGCTCGCCCTCGGGCTTACGCCGGCTGAGGTCAAGGAGCGAGTGCCGGAGGTCATCGAGTTCAGCGGTATCGGATCGGCGATCCACATGCCGATGAACACCTACTCATCCGGCATGTCGGCGCGGCTGAAGTTCGCCATCGCGTCGGCGGTGACACACGAGATCCTGCTGATCGATGAAGCGCTGTCCACGGGAGATGGCGAGTTCGTCAAGCGGTCAAGCCAGCGCATCCAGCACTTGCGCGATGAGGCCGACACGATCTTTCTCGTGAGCCACTCGATGGGTGCGGTGCGCTCAGCCTGCAATCGGGTCCTGTGGCTTGATGAGGGGCAGATCCTCGCCGACGGTCACCCGGACGACATCATCCCCGAATACGAAGCCCGCTTCGGTTTGAAGTCGAAGAAGGCCATGCGCGAACGCCGCAAGAAGCGCAAGGAGGCCAACGAGGAGGCCATGGCCGAACTCGCCGCGGAAGAGCCCGCCGCGACATCAACCCTCACGCCCACAGACTCGCCCGTCCGCGGTGACGCCTAGGCATGCGCGTCCTCGTCGCCTGTGCAGTTCACGATCCGCGCGATGCCCGTATCGCCGAGCGCGAGATCGGTGCGTTGCTTGCGGCTGGACACGACGTGACCCAGATCGGGCCTTTCGCGGCGTACGGCGCATTGCCGCCCGATGGTGTTCGTGGCGTGGACGTCCCACGTGCGATCGGCCGGCGGCGGTTGCGCGCCCTGCGGGACATGCGCCGCGCTCTACGCCGGGAAGCCCCTGCCCACGATGTGGTGATTTTGCACAGCGCCGAAGCCGTCGCCGCGGCCACCGGCATCCGGCATCCGGCGATCGTCTGGGACGTGCACGAGGACACGGCGGCGTCGTTGAGTCTGAAATCATGGCTGCCCGGACCCCTGCGGCGCCCTGTCGCTGCTGTTGCGCACGCGGGGGAGTCCGCGGTCGAGCGCCGACGGCGACTGCTGTTGGCCGAGGCCGGCTACGCCGACCGCTTCGGTGGAGATCACCCGGTCGTCCCCAACACTCCGATAGTGCCGGATGCGGTCAAGCCGTCGGGTCGCGGCCGCGCGATCTACGTCGGCAGCGTGACGGTTGCCCGCGGCGGTGACGACCTCATCGCACTCGCACGGCAGTTGCCCGACGTACACGTCGAAGTCGTAGGCCCGGCCAGCGGCGAACTCGCCGATCGACTCCGTGCCGCCGAGAAAGACCCCGGCGGCTCCGGTCTGGAGTGGGCGGGCTTCCTGCCGAACACCGTGGCGCTTGATCGCGTCGAGGGTGCGACCGTGGGGCTCTCCCTCCTGCACGACGAGCCCAACTACCGGCACTCGATGCCGACCAAGTTGTTGGAGTACCTGGCCCGCGGCGTGCCGTTCGTCTCGACACCGCTGCCACTCGCGGTTGACCTGGCCGAACGCAGTGGTGGTGGCGTGATCGTGCCCTTCGGCGATGTCGATGCTGCCGCGGAGGCCGTGGCGGCGTTGAACAACGATGACCTACGCCGCCAGGCCATGGCTGACGCGGGACGGGCCTGGGTGCGCGAGCACGCCAATTGGGGCCTGGACGGTCCCGCGTTCGTGCGCACGTTGGAGTCCTGGGCCCGGTAGCGTCGCCTGCCGTTGTGCGCACAGTCGCAGTGTCGCGGGAGGTTGTGCGCTGAGAGTGCGGCTTTTCGGCGTTCTGAGCGCACAATCGCAGTGTCGCGGGAGGTTGTGCGCTGAGAGTGCGGGTTTTCG
>CAYGMM010000070.1:0-11446 GCA_964351035.1 uncultured Actinomyces sp. | reverse complement strand
TCCGGACGCAACTCGCGGTTGGCCGCCGGCTCAGCAATCTCGGCGCGGAACGGGCTTGCGGGGTACGTGCCAAGCACTCGCAGGTACGCCGAGAAGAACGCGAGCTCCTCAAACGCCAGGCGCAGCGGCCGATCCTCCGGATGACCCTCGACGTCGGCGTAGAACTGGGTGGCGAAGAAGGTGCCCCCGAGTTGGTAACTCTCCAACTTGGTCATGTTGACGCCGTTGGTGGCGAAACCTCCCATCGCCTTGTAAAGAGCGGCGGGGACGTTGCGGACGCGGAAGACAAAGGTGGTGATGACCGGGCCGTTGCCGGCCGGAGCGTCGGCGGGCTCTCGCGACAGCACGAGGAAGCGCGTGGTGTTGTGGTGCTCATCCTCGACGTCCTCCTCGAGGATCTGCAGGCCGTAGAGTTCCGCGGCCAACCGTGGTGCGAGGGCGGCCACCTTGGGATCGTCCGCCTGTGCCACCTCCCGCGCCGCCCCCGCCGTGTCGTCGGCGACGATGGCGCGCCAACCGTGCTGCCGAATGAGGCGCCGACACTGTCCGAGGGCGTGGGTGTGCGAGCGCACGACCTCAATGTCGTCGATCGAGGTGCCGGGTAATGCCATGAGTTGGAAGTGAATCGGCATGAAGTACTCGCCGACGATGTGCAGGTCGGACTCGGGCAGCAGGTGGTGAATGTCCGCCACACGACCGGCGATCGAGTTCTCCACGGGAATCATCGCCAGGTCGACGTCACCCTCGGCCATGGCGAAGAACACGTCCTCGAACGTCGCGCAGGGCACCGCGGTGAGTTCCGGATAGACCGCCCGACAGGCAGCGTCGGAGTTCGAACCCGGCTCGCCCTGGTAGGCGATGCGGGTAGGTGCGGGGCCGGCGGACATGGAGCAGAGCCTAGAGGTCGGTGGAGGCCGGTCTCGTGCTGGCTACGCTGCCGGGGTGCGGGAAGAAGGACTCACCCAGGGCTACCGATGCCGGCTGCCCGGATGATGCGCCAGATCCGTTCCTCACCCAGGATGGTGCCGTGACCAACCGTCTGGCGCAGTCGACCTCGCCCTACCTGCAGCAGCACGCCGACAACCCGGTGGACTGGTGGGAGTGGGGCGAGGAGGCCTTCGCCGAGGCCCGGCGCCGCGATGTGCCCGTCTTCGTCTCGGTCGGCTACTCCGCCTGTCACTGGTGCCATGTGATGGCGCACGAGTCGTTCGAGGATCCCGCGACGGCGGCACTGCTTAATGACCACTTCGTGAGCATCAAGGTCGATCGCGAGGAGCGCCCCGATGTCGACGCCGTCTATATGGATGCGACGACGGCGCTGACCGGTCGCGGGGGCTGGCCGATGAGCGTGTTCACCGACACCCACGGGCGACCCTTCTACGCCGGCACCTACTTCCCACCCGAACCGCGGCACGGAATGCCATCGTTCCCGCAGGTGCTCGGTGCCATCGCGGAGTCGTGGCGGGACCGCCGTGGCGACCTCGATGCCGCGGCCGGCCGCATCACCGGGGCCTTGGCCGATCGCGATCGCCGGATCACACCCGGCGAGGCACCACCCGACACCGAACAACTCGATGCCGCGGTCCAGGCGATCGCCGCGTCGTACGACGTCAAGCGTGGTGGCTTCGGCCAGGCGCCCAAGTTCCCGCCGTCGATGCTGCTGGAGTTCCTCGCTCGCCACGCGGCGCGCACGGCCGATGGCCAGGCTCTCGACATGCTCGCGGGCACCTGCGAGGCGATGGCGCGCGGCGGCATCTACGACCAGATCGGTGGCGGATTCGCGCGCTACTCGGTTGACAACGCCTGGGTCGTGCCGCACTTCGAGAAGATGCTCTACGACAACGCACTGCTTATGCGTGTCTACCTGCACTGGTGGCGCCTCACCGGACACCCGTTGGCTGAGCGCATCGTCCGCGAGAGCACGGAGTTCTGCTTGCGCGAGATGAGTACGCCGGAGGGCGGGTTTGCCGCGGCCTATGACGCCGATAGCGAGGGCGAGGAGGGTCGCTACTACGTCTGGACACCGCAGCAACTCGTCGAGGTGCTCGGCGAGGCGGATGGTAGGTGGGCGGCCGACGCCTTCACGGTGACCGAGCGCGGCACCTTCGAGCACGGCTCGTCGACCCTGCAGTTGCTGGAGGAGCCCGACGATCTGCTGCGCTACGGACGTGTGCGTGCCGCGCTGCTCGGTGCGCGTCAGCACCGGGTGCCGCCGGCGCGCGACGACAAGGTCGTCGCGGCGTGGAACGGCCTGATGATCGCCGCGCTCGCCGAGGCGGGCGCACTCCTTGATCAACCCCGCTGGGTCGATGCGGCGCGAGCGGCCGCTGACCTGCTGCTCGCCGTACATCTGGATGAGCGCGGACGGCTGGTGCGCACCTCCCGCGACGGTCGGGCCGGCAACACGGCGGGAGTGCTCGAGGACTACGCCGACGTGGCCGAGGGACTGCTCGCCCTGTACTCGGTGACGGGGGAGGAGGAGTGGCTCGCCGTCGCCGAACTCCTACTCGACGCGATCCTCGATCACTTCGCCGACGGTGAGGGTGGTTTCTATGACACCGCCGACGATGCGGAGCAGTTGGTGCTGCGACCCCGCGACCCCTCCGACACCGCGACGCCAAGTGGGTGGCTGGCTGCAGCTCAGGCGCTCCTCACCGCGGCCGCACTGACCGGAAGCACCCGCTACCGCGAGGCCGCCGAGTCGGCCTTGCACATCGTGACGTCGTACGCGACGTCAGCGCCCCGAGCGGTGGGCTGGGGCTTGGCGGCGGCGACCGCCCTCGCCGTGGGACCACTCGAGGTGGCGGTGGTGGGGGACCCGGAGGATCCCGTGCGCACGCGTCTCCACCAGACCGCACTCATGGGGACCTCGCCAGGGGCGGCGGTCGCCGTCGGCTCCCCGGACTCCCTCGTCCCGCTGCTGGCGGGCCGACCCCTGGTGGACGGGGGCCCCGCCGTCTATGTCTGTCATCACTTCACTTGTGCGGCCCCTGTGACGACCGAGGAGCAGGTGGCCCAGGCGGTGCTCGCCGTCCAGCCGCCTCGGTAGTTCCACCACTCCAACGACGGGTTGCCCGGACCTGCCCGGCTCCGGGTGCGCGTCGGTCTAGCCTGTGGCTGTGGGACTGTCCGACCTCGTCTACGGCGCGTATGAGCGTCGGCTTCGGCGCCAGATCCCGGCCGACCGACTGCCGCGCCACGTGGGCGTGATCCTCGACGGCAACCGCCGCTGGGCCACCAGCCAGGGATCGGCCAGCGACGTGGGCCACCGCGCGGGGGCCGCAAAGATCGTGGAGTTCCTCGGCTGGTGTGAGGAAGCCGGTGTTGAGGTCGTCACCCTGTGGCTGCTCTCGACCGACAATCTGTCCCGCCCCGCCGATGAACTCGCCAAACTGCAGACGATCATCGAGCAGACGGTGACCGACCTCGCGCAGACTCGTCGCTGGCGTATCCACCCCATGGGTGCCCTCGACCTGCTACCCGACCACACCTCCCGGTTGCTCAAGGACGCCGCCGAGTCCACCGCCGACGTGGACGGCATCTGGGTCAACGTCGCCGTCGGCTACGGCGGTCGCCGTGAGGTCGTGGACGCCGTACGCGCCTTCCTCGTGGAGAGCGCCGAGCGCGGGGAGTCCCTCGACGAAGTGGCCGCGAGTATCGACGTCGAGAACATCGGCGAGCACCTCTATACGCGCGGCCAGCCCGACCCCGACCTGGTCATCCGGACATCGGGTGAGCAGCGCCTGTCCGGCTTCCTGCTGTGGCAGAGCGCGCACTCGGAGTTCTACTTCTGCGAGGCCTACTGGCCGGACTTCCGGCACGTGGACTTCCTACGTGCCCTCCGGGCGTACGCCGCCCGCCACCGCCGCTACGGCGTCTGAACATCACCGGGAATTCACCTGCCGCCACGGCGTGGCGCGGCTGACGGTGCAGCCCGTCCACCTAGTGTCGCCGTTATCGGGTCGGCACCCGGTCGGCCCGCCGGACACGGCGCGCCGCCGTGCGACGCGCCGGCTAGGAGAATCCGTGGCCGCTGCGCGCACCCGTTCCCGCCGACCCGCCCACCGCACCTACGTCCTCGACACCTCGGTCCTGCTGTCCGATCCGCATGCCCTGCTGCGGTTCGACGAGCACGAGGTCGTCGTACCGGTCGTGGTCGTCACGGAACTCGAGGCGAAGCGCACGCATCCCGAACTCGGCTACTTCGCTCGCTCAGCCTTGCGCCTACTCGACGACCTACGCGTCACGCACGGGCGGCTCGATGAGCCGCTGCCGGTAGGGGACTCCGGCGGCACGGTGCGCGTGGAGCTCAACCACACGGACACGTCCGTCCTGCCGAGCGGGTTCCAACTCGGTGACAACGACACCCGCATCTTGGCGGTGGCGCGCAACCTGGCCGCCGAGGGCTGCGATGTCGTCCTGGTGAGCAAGGACCTCCCGATGCGCGTCAAGGCCTCCGCCGTGGGACTGGCCGCGGAGGAGTACCTCGCCGAACTCGTGGTCGAATCCGGTTGGACCGGCATGACCGAGATGGACGTCGCGGCCGAAGTGGTCGACGAGCTGTACGACGAGAACGTCATCGATATCGACGACGCCCGTGATCTGCCCTGCCACACCGGGCTCGTCCTCGTGTCCGAGCGCGGAAGCGCCCTCGGCCGGGTCACCCCCGACAAGCGTGTCCGCCTGGTGAGAGGCGACCGCGAGGCCTTCGGACTGCACGGGCGCAGCGCCGAACAGCGCATCGCCCTTGACCTCCTGCTCGACCCCGATGTCGGGATCATCTCCCTCGGCGGCCGCGCGGGCACGGGCAAGAGCGCCCTGGCCCTGTGCGCCGGATTGGAGGCGGTGCTCGAACGCCGCCAGCATCGCAAGGTCGTCGTCTTCCGTCCGCTGTATGCCGTGGGTGGCCAGGATCTGGGCTACCTGCCCGGCACCGAGCACGAGAAGATGTCGCCCTGGGCCCAAGCCGTCTTTGACACCCTCGGCGCGGTGACGACTTCCGAGGTCGTCGACGAGGTGCTGGATCGCGGGATGCTGGAGGTCCTGCCCCTCACGCACATCCGCGGACGCTCACTGCACGATGCCTTCGTCATCGTCGACGAGGCCCAGTCCCTTGAGCGCAATGTGTTGCTCACCGTGCTGTCGCGCATCGGCCGTGACTCGCGCGTGGTGCTCACCCATGACGTCGGGCAGCGGGACAACCTGCGGGTGGGTCGTCACGACGGGGTCGTGGCCGTCGTGGAGCGGCTGAAAGGTCATCCACTCTTCGCCCACGTCACCCTGACTCGCTCCGAGCGTTCTCCGATTGCCGCCCTGGTCACTGAGATGCTCGAGGACCTGCCGGCGTAGGGCAAGAATTCACTGTGAGGTAGATCACGATTAGCCCCCCGTGGATGACGGCAAAGTTGTCTAGTTTGCCCGATTTGGGCGAGTGACAATCCTGGGATCTTCGTGACCTCCGCGTGACATTTGGCCATTCGTTGGGCACCGTATGGGGGTGCTCAAACGAACGTGGACCTGGCCGATAGCAATTTCGGCGACCGTGGCCCTGTCCGTCGCACCCCTCGCGACGGCAGCCTTGGCCGTCGCTCCAAGCGCTGATGCGACGAGTGTGTCGACCTCGCCTGTCGCTTCCACGACCGCGGTCGTGACGCCCGCCGCCAAGCGCGACACCGACCTGCCGACCAACCAGCGCCAGCCCAAGGTGCCCAACCCGCCCGACCTCGGCGATGCGCCGTGGACCACGGACGAGGCGAAGGACATGAAGGGCTACCGCCTGAGCACCTACACCGGCAAGTACTACGACAAGCGCCTTGAGCAGTACCGCCTGTGCGTCGTCCAGCGTGAGTCCGGTGGCAACTACGACCTCAACTCGTACTACCAGGGCGCCTACCAGTTCGGTCCGTTCTGGGCCGACACGATCATCTCCCGGCTGAAGTCCGAGATCTCCGATGTCTACGGCAACGCCGGCGTCGCCCAGCTCAGCAAGCTCGCCGGGATGAACATCAGCTCCTGGCCGCGCTTCTGGCAGGACGCCGCCTTCTGGACGATCTTCAACAACGGTGCCGGCTACTCCAACTGGTCCGGTGGCAACTGGTACTGCGATCACCGCCCCAACAAGGAGAGCGGCTGGCCGAGCGCCGACCACTGGAACTACACCCCGCTCGAGCGCAGCAAGAGTGGCAGTTCGTCGAGCGGCTCAACCGCGTCCGACAGCACGACGACGTCGAGCCGCTCCGCCGGCACCCCGACGAGCAACAAGAGGATCGCGCGCACGTACATCGCCAAGAAGTACGGCTGGGATCGCTCGGAGTTCAAGGCGCTCAAGGAGATGTGGTGGCGCGAGAGCAACTGGCGCTCCGACGTCGTCAATAACCATCCCAATGGTCCCTGGTATGGCCTCGGCCAGGTGACCTCGGGCTTCATCAACGCCCAGGGCTACACCGTGAAGAAGTACATGGCCACCCCGCGGGTGCAGGTCAAGGTGGGCGCGGCCTACATCAAGCAGCGTTACGGCTCGCCGACCAAGGCGTGGAGCTTCTGGCAGTCCAACGGCTGGTACTAGAGCCCGCTACTCCTTCGGGGGGCCGACCGGGATCGTGACCGCGACCGGGCGCAGGGTGTCCTCGAAGAAGTCATTGCCCTTGTCGTCGACGACGACGAATGCAGGGAAGTCGACGACGTCGATCTTCCACACCGCCTCCATGCCCAACTCAGGGAAGTCGATGACCTCGACGGAGCGAATGTTGTCCTGGGCCAAGATGGCCGCGGGTCCGCCGATCGATCCGAGGTAGAAGCCACCATTGTCCTGGCATGCCTTGGTGACCGCGGGGCTGCGATTGCCCTTGGCCAGCATGACGAAGGAGCCACCGGCCTTCTGGAACTCGTCGACGTAGGCATCCATGCGTCCGGCGGTCGTCGGGCCGAAGGAACCGGACGGCATGCCCTCGGGTGTCTTCGCGGGGCCCGCGTAGTAGACGGCGTGGTCGCGCAGGTACGCCGGCATCGGCTCACCGCGGTCGAGCATCTCCTTGATGCGCGCGTGGGCGATATCGCGGGCCACCACAAGCGGTCCGGTGAGTGAGACCCGGGTCTTCACCGGCAGCGTCGAGAGTTGATTGCGGATCTCGTCCATCGGTCGGTTCAGATCGACCTGCACCGCCTCGGCCTCGTCGTCATGCTCGACGTCGGGGAGGTACTGCGCCGGATCGGTCTCGAGTTGCTCGAGGAAGGCGCCCTCGGGCGTGATGCGCGCGAGCGCCTGTCGGTCTGCGGAGCAGGAGACGGCGATGGCGACGGGCACCGAGGCGCCGTGGCGTGGCAGACGGATCACCCGCACGTCGTGGCAGAAGTACTTGCCGCCGAACTGCGCGCCGATGCCGAAGTGGCGTGTCATCTCCAGTACCTCGGCCTCCATCTCCAGATCGCGGAAGCCGTGACCGTCCATGGAGCCGTGGACCGGGAGGGTGTCGAGATAGCGCGCGCTCGCGTACTTCGCAGTCTTCAAGGCGAATTCCGCGCTCGTGCCGCCGACGACGATGGCGAGGTGGTACGGCGGGCAGGCGGCGGTGCCAAGTGAGCGCAGCGCGGTGTCGAGGAAGGTGCGGAAGCGTTCGGGATTGAGCAGTGCCTTGGTCTCCTGGAACAGGAAACTCTTGTTCGCCGAACCGCCGCCCTTGGCCATGTAGAGCAACTCGTACGACATCTCGTGCCCGGGTTTGGTGTCGGCGTACAACTCGATCTGTGCGGGCAGGTTGGTGCCGGTATTGCGCTCCTCCCACATCGTCAGCGGCGCCATCTGCGAGTAGCGCAGGTTGAGTTGTGCGTAGGCGTCGAAGACTCCACGGCTGATGGCGGCCTCGTCCGGGCCGTGGGTGAGGACGTGCTGGCCGCGCTTGCCCATGACGATCGCGGTGCCGGTGTCCTGGCACATGGGCAGGACACCGCCGGCCGCAACATTGGCGTTCTTCAGCAGGTCCAGGGCGACGAAGCGATCGTTGGGGCTTGCCTCGGGGTCGTCAATGATTGACTGCAACTGGGCGAGGTGTCCGGGCCGCAGCAGGTGCGAGATGTCGCGGATGGCCTCGAAGGTGAGCAGGCGCAAGACCTCGGGATCCACCTCGAGGAACTGGCGGTCCGCCCCATCGACCACGCGAACGCCGTCGGCGGTGATGAGCCGGTACGGCGTCGCGTCCGGTCCGAGGGGGAGCATGTCGGCGTAGGAGAAGTCAGCCATGACGCCAGCCTAGGTCGTCCGCCTCCGGTACGGTCGGCGCCGTGACCTCACCAGCTATCGCCGTGCTTGGCGAACGCATCGTTGACCTGGTTCCCGGTGACGATCCGGCGGCCTATCGCGCCGTCGCCGGTGGCTCACCGGCCAATGTCGCTCTCGGAGTGCAGCGGCTCGGCGCCCAGGCCGTCCTGCTGGGCCGCTCGGCCGACGACGGCCTGGCGGAGTTGCTGGATCGAGCGATTACGGACAACGGCCTCTCCACCGCGGGCATCCTGCGGCGCAGCGGGTCGAGTCTGCTGGCCGTGTGCACCCGCAATGCCGACGGTTCGGTGCAGTACGCCTTCTATTACGAGACGGCGCCGGACCTGCGCTGGGACGCGGCCGACCTGGACGAGGCGCTGGGCGCTGCGCGCTCGGCGGGAGCTCGTGCCTGGCACACCGGATCCCTGGTGAGCTGGCTTGGCACGGGTGTGGACGACCTCATCGCGGCGTGGCGGGCGGCCGCGGCCGAAGGCGATCTGACGCTGAGTTACGACCCGAATGCGCGTCCGGGCACCATTCCGCGCGAGGAGATGCGGGAGCGTGTCGAGGCGTTCGTGGCCGCAGCTGACGTGGTCAAGGTGAGCGATGAGGACTTGAGCTACCTCTACCCCGATCGCACGCCCGAAGAGATGTGCGCGCAGTGGATGGAGGCCGGCCCGGGCCTGGTGGTCCTGACCCGCGGGCCGAACGGCGTCGCCGCGTGGCGACACGGCCATGACGTCATCGAGGTGCCGGGGCGATCAGTGACGGTGGCGGACACGGTCGGTGCGGGGGACACGATCTCCGCGGCCCTACTCGTCGGTCTGGGCGACGCCGGCGTACTCGGGGGAGATCTGTCGGCGCTCACCGACGATCAGGTGCGCGAGATTCTCGAGCGTGCGGTGGTGGCAGCTGCGATTACCTGCTCGAGAGAGGGCGCCCAACCGCCAACCCGCGCCGAGGTCGACGCAGCGCTCTAGTTCGCGCTGCCGAAGTCGACGACGGCGTACCGGCTGAGCTTGTCCAGCCGATGTTCGCTGGACACCTGGCGGATCGTGCCGCTCTTGCTGCGCATGACGATGGAGTGCGTCTGTGCGCCGTGGGAGGTGTAGTGAACGCCGCGCACGAGTTCGCCATCGGTGATCCCGGTGGCGCAGAAGAAGACGTTGTCACCGGTGACGAGGTCGTCGGTGGTGAGCACTCGATTGAGGTCGTGGCCGGCGTCGATGGCGCGCTGCCGCTCCTGCTCGTCCCGCGGCCACAGCATGCCCTGGATCGTGCCGCCGAGGCACTTGACCGCGCAGGCGGTGATGATGCCCTCCGGCGTGCCACCAATGCCCATCAGCAGGTCGACGCCGGTGCCCTCGCGCATCGCCATGATCGCGCCCGCGACATCGCCATCGCTGATGAACTTGATGCGCGCCCCGGCCGCGCGCACCTCGGCGACGAGGTCGTCGTGCCGCGGTCGGTCGAGGATGCAGACGGTGAGGTCCTGGATCGCCATGCCCTTGGCGGCGGCGACGCGACGGAGATTCTCGCCGCAGGGTGCGGTGATGTCGACGACGGCGGCGGCTTCCGGTCCGGTGACGAGTTTGCGCATGTAGAAGACCGCGCTCGGGTCATACATCGCGCCGCGCTCGGCGACCGCGAGCACCGCGATCGCGTTGGACATGCCCTTGGCACACAGCGTGGTGCCGTCGATGGGATCTACCGCGACGTCCACCGCGGGGCCGGTGCCATCACCGACCGCCTCACCGTTGAACAGCATCGGGGCGTCGTCCTTCTCACCCTCGCCGATGACGACGATGCCGTCCATCGAGACGCCGCTGATGAGTTGGCGCATGGCGTTGACGGCGGCGCCGTCGGCACCGTTCTTGTCACCGCGACCGACCCAGCGGGCGGCGGCCATCGCGGCGGCCTCGGTCACCCGTACGAGTTCGAGGGCGAGGTTGCGATCAGGGGCCTCCGGAGTGGGGCTACTCATGGCCCGACCCTCTCACGGTCGGGCCGCGAAGATGTGCCGGAGACCGGTATCGGGGACGATGGTCCCGTGTCGGACACCAACCCCCCGATCGACAGCGCACCCGCCGACGGCGAACTGCGCCCCACCGGGCGCCGCAATGCCCGGCTGGGACAGACGGTGTGGGACATGGTGCGCTCCCTGGCGCTGGTCCTGCTGGCCGTCGCTGCCGTGCTCCTCGTGACCTGGCGGCCGCAGCCGGACGCCGTCAAGGTCGTGGATCCGACGCCGGTCCTCATCGCGGCCCGCATCGAGGCGCCGTACCCGGTGCTCTACCCCGCCGACCTGGACGCGGCGTGGCGCCCGACAAGCGCTCGATGGGAGGTGACCCCCGCCTCGAGTCCGGATCCGGCGTGGCATGTCGGATTCGTGACCCCGGCGGACACCTACGCCCAAGTCGGTCAGTCGGCCACCGAGTCGGCGAGTTACCTCGCGGAGCAGACCGGTGGTGGGGATGTCGTTTCGGTGGGGGGCGAGTGGCAGCGCTACGAGGGTCGCGGGGCCCAGGGCGAGGTCCAGCGGTCCCTGGTGCGTGTGGTCGATGGCGTGACTGTTGTCGTCGGAGGCACGGCGAGCTGGGAGGAACTTCAACTCCTTGCTGACCGACTCAGTCCGGAAGCTCTTCCTGGCTGAGCCGGGCCTCGGCCCCGTCCAGCCACTCGGTACAGATGCGGGCCCACTCCTCGCCGGATTCCCACAGGGCGAGGGCCTCCTCCAAGGTGGTGTCCCCGGACTCGAGTTTGGCGACGATCTCGGCGAGTGCCGCGCGGGCCTGCTCGTACGTCGGCTGGTCATCGCTCACGTCGCTCACCTTAGATCCTCGCTCACCCTTGGTCTTCGACGCGAACGGTGAATCCACCACGGGCGACGCGTACACCGAGGTGGTCTCCAGCGCTGACCTCTGCCACATCGCGAACAACCTGACCGTCGAGGGTGCGCACCACGGCATACCCCCGGTCCAAAGTCGCGGCGGGCGACAGTGCGGTGAGCCTGGCCACGAGGTGCTCGAGGTCGTGCCGGCCGTGGTCGATGCGCTGGGTGAGGTGACGTCGCATCGTGGCGCGCTGCCGGTCGATGGATTCAGCCTCGGCGGTGATCCGGCGGGTGACAGCGCGGCGGGTGCGCTCGCGCGCCCCGGCGATGAGCGCCGTCTCCTCGGCAAGGTCCGGGAC